>NZ_JANIID010000022.1:0-144814 GCF_024519335.1 Streptomyces telluris | reverse complement strand
TAGTTCTGAAGCAACGAACAGTTGCTGGTTTGAGCAGAACCACTTAATTGAAAAGTGTGCTTGTTCGCTCGAAACCGATAGTGTTTCGGTGGTCATAGCGTTAGGGAAACGCCCGGTTACATTCCGAACCCGGAAGCTAAGCCTTTCAGCGCCGATGGTACTGCATGGGGGACCGTGTGGGAGAGTAGGACGCCGCCGAACAATATTTCAAGGACCCTTGGTCCCAGCGTTCACGCTGGGACCAAGGGTCCTTTTTTGTATTTCTGCCGAAGCGCGCCGGCCGTCCGGTTGCGCGAGAATGACTGCGGTACCCGAAGACAGAGGAGTCACGTCGATGCCCACCAACTACCCCGACGATCGTTCGGGTGGCGACCGCGGCGGTTCCCGCCGCGACGACCGACCGGCGTACCGGCGTGACGACCGCGGCGACGACCGGCGCGGCGGCCCCCGCCGTGACGACCGTGGCGGGCGTCCGGCCGGTGGCGGCTTCGGCCGTCGCGACGACCGCCCCTCTTTCCGCCGTGACGACGACCGCGGTGGTTTCCGCGGTGGCCGTGACGACCGCGGCCCGCGCCGTGACGACGACCGTGGCGGACGCCCGGCCGGCGGTGGCTTCGGCCGCCGTGACGACCGCCCGTCCTTCCGCCGCGATGACGACCGTGGCCCGCGCCGTGACGACCGCGGTCCCCGTCGCGACGACGACCGCGGCGGCTTCCGCGGCGGCCGCGACGACCGTCGTGACGACCGCCCCGCTTTCCGTCGTGACGACCGCGGCCCGCGCCGTGACGACGACCGTGGCGGACGCCCGGCCGGCGGTGGCTTCGGCCGTCGCGACGACCGCCCGTCCTTCCGCCGTGACGACGACCGTGGCCCGCGCCGCGACGACCGCGGTGGCTACGACCGTCCCCGCGGCGGTTTCCGTGGCGGCCGTGACGAGCGTCCGTCCTTCCCCCGTGACGACCGCGCCCCGCGCCGTGACGACGAGCGCGGTGGCTTCCGCCGTGAGGACCGTGACGACCGTCGCGACAGCCGTCCGTCCTTCCGTCGTGACGAGCGTCGTGACGACCGCGGCCCCCGTCGCGACGACGACCGCGGTGGCTTCCGTCGCGACGAGCGTCCGTCCTTCCGTCGCGATGAGCGTCGTGACGACCGCGGCCCGCGCCGCGATGACGACCGTGGCGGCTTCCGCGGCGGCCGTGACGAGCGCCGTGACGAGCGTCCGTCCTTCCGTCGTGACGAGCGTCGTGACGACCGCGGCCCCCGTCGCGACGACGACCGTGGCGGCTTCCGCCGTGACGACCGCCCGTCCTTCCGCCGTGACGACGACCGCGGCCCGCGCCGCGACGAGCGTCCCTCCTTCCGCCGCGACGACGAGCGCGGTCCCCGTCGTGACGACGACCGCGGTGGCTTCCGCCGTGACGACCGTCGCGATGACCGTGGCCCGCGCCGCGATGACGACCGTGGCGGCTTCCGCGGCGGCCGCGACGAGCGCCGTGACGACCGCGGCCCGCGCCGCTCGTTCCGTGACGACCGGCAGGGTGGCGGCGGCTACCGGGGTGGCCGGGACGACCGTTCCGGTGGTTACCGCGGCGGCCGTGACGAGCGCGACCGGGACCGTGGCGACCGCGAGCCGGTGAAGCGCCTGCCGATCCCGGACGACATCACCGGTGACGAGATCGACGCGGACGTGCGGCAGGAGCTCATGAGCCTGCCGAAGGGCCTCGCCGAGGAGGTCGCCCGCAACCTCGTCATGGTCGCCAACCTGCTGGACGAGGACCCGGAGCAGGCCTACGCCTACTCGCGGATCGCGCTGCGTCTCGCCTCGCGCGTCGCCGCGGTGCGCGAGGCCGCCGGCTTCGCCTCGTACGCGACGGCCAAGTACTCCGAGGCGCTCGCCGAGTTCCGCGCCGCCCGCCGGATGACCGGTTCCGTCGAGCTGTGGCCCGTGATGGCCGACTGCGAGCGCGGCATGGGCCGCCCCGAGCGCGCGCTGGCCATGGCCGGCGAGCCCGAGGTCAACAAGCTCGACAAGGCCGGCCAGGTCGAGATGCGCCTGGTCGCCGCCGGTGCCCGCAAGGACATGGGTCAGGCCGAGGCCGCCGTCGTGACGCTGCAGAGCCCGGAGCTCGCCTCCAGCTCGGTCCAGCCGTGGACCGCGCGCCTGCGCTACGCGTACGCCGACGCGCTGCTGGAGGTCGGCCGCGAGAGCGAGGCCCGCGAGTGGTTCGCCAAGGCCCTCGAAGCGGACCAGGGCGGCCAGACGGACGCCTCCGACCGCCTCGCCGAGCTGGACGGCGTCGAGTTCACGGACGCCCTGGAGGACTCCGACGCTGACGAGGCCTCTGAGGCCTCTGAGGCCTCTGAGGTCTCCGAGGCCCCCGAGTCGGCTGAGAAGGCCGTCGAGGAGTCCGCTGAGGAGTCTGCTGAGGAGGCCGAGGAGTCCGGCGACGTCGCCGAGGCGCCGAAGGCCGACGGCGACAAGAGCTGATCGCTGACGTAGAGGGCGGCGTCCCGGTACCTCGTACCGGGACGCCGCCCTTTTCGTTTCTTCCGCCGGCTCTTGCGTCAGTTCAGGGCCAGGCTCCGCAGCACCAGGCCCGTCGCCGGCTTGGGGCCGAACGACGTGGACTTGCGGGGCATGGTCACGCCCTGTTCGGCCAGCTCCCGGACGACGTCCTCCTTGACCGGGTGCATCAGCACCGCCGTGCCGCCGTGCCGCTCGGCCTGCTTGACGGCCGCGGCCGTCTCGTGGATGTAGCTGATGTTCTCGGGGTTGTCCGGCACCTTCCAGATGTGCTCCAGCAGCACCGAGTGCAGGACCGTCGCGTCCAGCGTGCGCCAGGCCTCCGGGCGGTCGGCGGGAACCACACGGGCCAGCAGGTCCGGGTCCGGGCGGTCGAGGAGGTGGAAGCGGCCGTCGCCCGCCAGGACGAAGGCGTTCCCCGCCGCTCCGGGCGCCCCGGATGACGCGGACGCTTCGGACGCCTCCGTCAGCGCGTCGAGCGCCTCCGGCAGCGGTCCGTCGATCGTGCGCACCCGGAAGGAGCCCTCCAGGGCCTCCAGGGCCTCGGCGACCGGAAGCCGGTGCAGCAGGCGGTGGATGGCCCGTACGCGCAGCGGGTAGCGGGCGGTGTCGACGAGGAGGACGAGACCGAAGTCCCAGGGGCCGGGGGCCGGCTGCTCGGCGCGCAGGCGCAGGTAGGTGGCCCAGCGGTGGTGGCCGTCGGCGATGAGCGCGTGCTGCTGGGAGAGGTCCTTGCCGATCGCTTCGAGGTCGTGCGGGTCGGTGATGGACCACAGGCGGTGGGCGTAGCCGTCGTCGGTGGTCGTGGACAGCAGCGGTTCGGTGCCGGTGACGCGGTCGATGACGGCCGCGGCGCCGGTCGTGCTGCCGTTGCCGCGGTAGGAGAAGAGCAGCGGTTCGAGGTTGGCGCCGGTGCCGCGCATGAGGGCCGCGCGGTCCTCGATGATGTGCGGCATGACGTCCTCGTGCGGGAGGACGACGCCCTCCTCGCGGGGGCTGAGGCGGAGGGCGCCGATGAGGCCGCGCTGCAGTATGCCGCCGCCGTGCTGCTCGTACACGTAGAGGGCGGGCTCGGGGTCGGCGGCGAGGACGTGCTCCTCCTGCCAGCGGCGCAGGGTGTCCGCGGCCAGCCGGTGCCGGTCCGCGGCGCTCGCCGCCTGGGGGAGGATCAGCCTGACGATGTTGTGCGGATCGGCGGTCTCCAGGTGACGCAACCCGTCGGGCCGTACGACGACGTCGTACGGTGGCGAGGTGACGGCGGCGAGGCTGCCGACCCGCTCCGGGACATAACGCAGCCCACGGAAGGGGGCGAGCTGGAGTCCTTGCCCTGCTTTCCCTGCTCGGCCTGGAGTGCTCATTGGGAAATGTTATGTCTCACGGCCCTGTGAGCAATGATCGTGGAAGAGACGTACAGCACAAGGAGCGAGTACAGCATGAATCAGACCGCCCGTACGCGGCCCGACGGCAGCGAGCGTGCCCTCAGCGAGGCCTACGACACGGCGCTGCTCGATCTCGACGGCGTGGTGTACGCGGGCGGGGAGGCCATCGCGTACGCCGTCGAGTCGCTCGGGACGGCCCGCGAGGGCGGGATGCACCTCGCCTACGTGACGAACAACGCCGCGCGGACGCCGGAGACGGTCGCCGGACACCTGACCGAGCTGGGTGTGCCCGCCGAGGCGTCCGACGTGATCACTTCCGCCCAGGCCGTGGCGCGGCTGATCTCCGAGCAGCTGCCCACCGGGTCCCGGGTGCTGGTGATCGGCGCCGAGGGACTCCGGGTGGCCCTGCGCGAGCGCGGGCTGGTGCCGGTGGAGTCGGCCGACGACGACCCCGCGGCCGTCGCCCAGGGCTACGGCGGGCCGGACATGCCCTGGTCGCGGCTGATGGAGGCGTCGTACGCGGTGGCGCGGGGCCTGCCGTGGTTCGCGTCCAACACGGACCTGACGATTCCGAGCGGGCGCGGCATCGCGCCGGGCAACGGCGCGGCCGTACAGGTCGTACGGATAGCCACGGGCGCGACGCCGCAGGTGGCCGGCAAGCCGCTGCCGCCGATGCACCGCGAGACGGTGCTGCGGACCGGCGCGGAGCGGCCTCTGGTGGTCGGCGACCGGCTCGACACGGACATCGAGGGCGCGCACGTGGGCGGGGTGGACTCGCTGCTGGTGCTGACCGGCGTGACGACGGCCGCGCAGCTGGTCGCGGCGCGGCCGGAGCACCGGCCCACGTATGTGGCCGAGGATCTGCGGGGGCTGCTGGTTCCTCAGCCGGAGGTTGTGGCGGTGGGGGACGGGTTCCGGTGCGGGGGGTGGACTGCCTCCGTCGACGGTGATGCGCTCGTCCTCGCGGGGGAGGGGGAGCCGGTGGATGGGCTCCGGGCGCTTTGTGCTGTCGCGTGGACCGCTGCGGGGGACGGGGTTTGCGAGCTGGACTCGGGCAAGGTGGTGGCCCGGCTGGGGCTGTGACCGTGGCTGGGGCGGGTGGGGGTTTTCCCCTGACCCGCCCCCAGAGGGGGCACCCCCACTTCCCGAAACCGGGGGCAAGCCCCCGGACCCCCGTATCGCGCTGAACGCGCTCGTCCTCAAACTCCCCCAGCTACCGCTGGGAGGTGCCCCCAGACGGGCTTGGTTGGTGCAGGGACGAGCCGAGTTGGTGCCGGGACGGGCTTGCCACTTGCCGTCAGGCCAGCTCCGCCAGCAGGTCCTCCTCCGTTGCTCCCCGGCGCCAGTAGCCCGTGAACGTCACCGTGCGGCGGTCGATGCCGCGGTCGTTGACCAGGTGGCGGCGGAGGCCGCGGACCGTGCCGGATTCTCCGGCGAGCCATGCGTAGGGCGTGCCGTCGGGGAGGTCGGCCGCGCGGACGGCGCTCAGGACGGGCTCCGCCGCGCCCCGTACCAGCCAGGTGATCTCCGCGGCGGCGTCGGTGGGCAGGTCCTGGACGTCCTCCGGGTGGGGGACCTCTATCCAGATCTTGGCCGGGGTGCCTGCCGGCAGCCAGGCGAGGATGCCGGCGACGGCGGGCAGCGCCGTCTCGTCGGCGGTGATCAGGACCCAGTCGGTGCCGGCGGGCGGCTGGAAGTCGACGCCGCCGTTGTCCTCGACGACGGGGGCGAGGACGGTGACGCCGTCGCCGGGGCGCGCGGCCTGGGCCCAGTTCGTGGCCGGGCCGCCGTGTCCGTCGGCGTCGCCGTGCACGGCGAAGTCGACGTCCATCTCGTCCGGCTCCTGCCGCAGGTCCCGCACGGTGTAGGTGCGCATGAAGGCCCGTACGGCCGGGTCCTGGGCGCGCCATTCGGTGAACCAGGTCTCGTCGAGGTTCTCGGGCAGGACCGGGCGGTCCTGGCCGGCCTGCGGCAGGAACAGCTTGAAGCGCTGGTCGCGGCCGCCGGTGACGATGTCGCGGAGCTCCTTGCCGCCGAAGGTGACCCGCATCATGGCGGGGCTGATCCGCTCGGTGCGGAGCACCTCCAGGTCGAAGAAGCGGTACGGGAGGGTGGTGCCGGCCATGGGGGTGTTTCCCTTTCGCTCGGGTGCGCCTGTCAGGCGCCGGGGTTGGGCCTGTCGGGCGGTCAGGCGACCTTCTTGGCCTTCTGAACGGCCTCGGCGAGGGCCTCGACGAGGGGCGCGCACCCGGCGTGGGAGTAGCGCGGTTCGCTGAGCCAGGGGCTGATCTGGCCGGCCTTGACGGCGGGCAGTCCGGCCCAGGTGGGCTTGTCGGCGAGGTCCTTGGGCTGGAGGGCGGCGGTGCGGTTGTCGAGGAGGATCAGGTCGGCGGGGTACTTGCCGGCGTTCTCCCAGCTGAGGCTCTCGAAGAAGCCGCCGGTGACCTTGTCGGGGACGACGAAGTCGACGCCGAGGGACTTGAAGTAGGCGAGGTCGGCGTAGACGCCGGGGTCGGAGACGTAGAGCAGGTCGGCGGAGCCGGAGGCGGCGAGGACCTTGAGGCCCTTGTTGTCCCGGGCGGCCTTGCGCAGGGTCTCGGAGGCCTTCTCGAAGCGGTCCTTGGCGTCGGTGACCGCCTTCGCCTTGAGGTCGGCGCCGAGGGAGTCGGCGAGTGCGGCGTAGCGTCCGATGACCTGGGTCAGGGAGACCTTGGTGACGTTGATGCCGATGCTGGGGGCGAAGCCGAGGATCTTCTTCTTGCTCTCCTCGGGGACGTACCAGAGCTCGGTGCCCTGGATCATGTTGGTGACGAGCAGCTCGGGGGAGAGGGCCGCGTACTTCTCGACGCTGAACTCGCCCCAGGCGTTGCCGAGGACGGTCAGCTTGGCGATGTCGAGGTCGCCGGCCTGGGGGTCGGGCTCGCCTCCCTTGCGGGTGGTCGGGCCGAAGACGCCGACGCACTCGACGCCGAAGTCGTGCAGGGCCGCGGCGGTGCCGGTGAAGGCGACGATCTTCTTCGGGGTGCGCTCGGCCTTCGCGGTCTCGCCGCGGTCGTCCTTGAAACTCCACGGGCCCGAAGCGGAATCTGAGTCCCCGTCCGAGGAGCCCTTCGAGCCGCCCCCGCAGGCCGTCAGGAGGGCACCCGCGCCGAGGGCGCCGCCCGCGGCCAGCAGACCGCGGCGGGACATGAAGGAGCTGGTGGAGGTGCGGGGGGTGCTCATGGTGGTGCGCTTCTCTCAAGAATGAGGCAAGAACGGGGGGAGTTAAGGGTAGGCTAACCTAAGGGTCGTGTTGGTTGACAGTCCCCCCGAGCCCCCGGCGGACACCGGTCCGCAGCCGCCGCAGATACCCCCGGCAAGCCGTAAGCGGAATGCCGCGCGGGCGGCCGGGCTGCTCGCGGCGACCGGTCTGCTGCTGCTCGTCGCCGTCGCGAGCGTCGCCGTCGGCGCCAAGCCGCTGCCGCTGGACCAGGTCTGGCACGGGCTGTTCGACGACGCGCACGGCGAGGCCGGCGTCATCGTGCGCGAGGTGCGGCTGCCCCGTACGCTGCTCGGCCTGCTCGCCGGCGCCGCCCTCGGGCTCGCCGGCGCCGTGATGCAGGCCCTCACCCGCAACCCGCTCGCCGAACCCGGCATCCTCGGCGTCAACGCGGGCGCCGCGGCGGCCGTCGTATCCGCCATCACCTTCCTCGGCGTCAGCTCGCCCGGCGGCTACGTGTGGTTCGCCCTCGCGGGTGCGGCCGTCGTCTCCGTCGTGGTCCACGTCCTCGGCGGCAGCCGGGGCGCCACGCCCGTACGGCTCGCCCTGGCCGGCACCGCCGCGACGTACGCGCTCTACGGCTACGTCAACTCCGTCCAGCTGATGGACTCCGCCGCGCTCGACCGGATGCGCTTCTGGACCGTCGGCTCCCTCGCCTCCGCCACCGCGGACGTCATCCGGCAGGTCCTGCCCTTCATCGCCGCCGGCGTGCTGCTGGCTCTGGCCCTCGCCCGGCCCCTGAACGCCATGGCGCTCGGCGACGACAGCGCCCGCGCGCTCGGCACCCGGCCCGCCCGCACCCGCGTCCTCGCGATGGCCGCCGTCACCCTGCTGTGCGGCGCCGCTACCGCCGCCTGCGGGCCCATCGTCTTCATCGGCCTGATCGTCCCGCACCTCGTGCGCGCCCTCACCGGCCCCGACCAGCGGTGGATCCTGCCGTACGCGGCCGTCCTGTCGCCCGTGCTGCTGCTCGGCGCGGACATCGCCGGGCGGGTCGTCGCCCGGCCCGGGGAGCTCCAGGCCGGCATCGTCACCGCCGTCGTCGGCGGGCCCGTCTTCATCCACCTCGTACGGCGCCGGAGGGTGGCCCAGCAGTGAGCTCGCCCGCACGAACGACACAGACGGCACCGACTGCACAGACGACGCCGACCACATCGGCGACACGGACGATGCGCACGGTGCGCACGACGCGGACCATCCGCACCGGCGGTGGGCTCTCCCTGCGCGTGGACGCCCGCGCCGCCCTCGTCGTCCTGCTGCTCCTGGTCCTCGCGGCGGCCGCCTCCGTGGCCCTCATCGCCACCGGCGACTTCCCCATGTCGCCCGCCGATGTCCTGCGGACACTCGCCGGCGGCGGCACCCCCGCACAGGACATCGTCGTCCACGACCTGCGCCTGCCCCGCGTCCTGGTGGGCCTGCTCGCGGGCGCCGCCCTCGGGCTGGCGGGCGCGGTCTTCCAGTCCGTCTCCCGCAACCCGCTGGGCAGCCCGGACGTGATCGGCTTCGGCCAGGGCTCCGCGGCCGGTGCGCTCGTCGTCATCGTCCTCTTCCACGGCGACCCCTTCGCCGTGGCGGCCGGCGCCGTCGCCGGCGGCATCGGCACCGGCCTCGCGGTCTACCTGCTGGCCTGGAAGAAGGGCATCAACGGCTACCGCCTCGTGCTCGTCGGCATCGGCGCCGCCGCCGTCCTCACCGGCCTGCGCGACTACCTGATGACCAAGGCGGACCTCGTGGACGCCACCCGCTCCATGATCTGGATGGTCGGCTCGCTCAACGGCCGCGACTGGGCACAGGTGTGGCCCCTGCTGTGCGCGGTCGCCGTGCTCCTGCCCCTCGTCCTCGGGCACGGGCGGGCCCTGCGCATGCTGGAGATGGGCGACGACGCCGCCCACGCCCTCGGGGTGCGCGCCGAGCGCACCCGGCTCGTGGTGATGGCCGCCGCCGTGCTGCTCACCGCCGCCGCGACGGCCGCCGCCGGGCCCGTGGGGTTCGTGGCCCTCGCCGCGCCGCAGCTCGCGCGCCGGCTGACCCGGGCCCCCGGCCCCAACCTCCTCGCCTCCGCGGTCATGGGCGCCGCCCTGCTCGTCGGCGCCGACTGGGCCTCGCAGCGGCTCTTCGGCGCCGACAAGCTGCCCGTCGGCGCGCTGACCGGGATGCTCGGCGGCTGCTATCTGC
Source organism: Streptomyces telluris (assembly GCF_024519335.1). Lineage (NCBI taxonomy): Bacteria > Bacillati > Actinomycetota > Actinomycetes > Kitasatosporales > Streptomycetaceae > Streptomyces > Streptomyces telluris. The sequence goes on along the minus strand of NZ_JANIID010000022.1, from coordinate 135,477 downwards.
TGTGGCTGCTGTTCACGGAGCGCAAGGCAGGCCGGGTGTGAGCGGCGAACGCGCAGAACGCACAGCGGGCCGGGTGTGAGCAGCGCATCCCGTACGCCCTTCAGACCCTCGGACCTTCAGCACGACGGAGACGACCCCCTCACCAAGGAGACAGCACCATGAGCCGACTGACGGCCGAATCCGTCACGCTCGCCTACGACCAGCGGGTCATCGCCCAGAACCTCTCGGTCGCCATCCCCGACCGGTCGTTCACCGTCATCGTCGGCCCCAACGCCTGCGGCAAGTCGACCCTGCTGCGCGCCCTGGCCCGGATGCTCAAGCCCGCCGCGGGATCCGTCCTGCTCGACGGCGCCGCCATCGGCTCCTACCCGGCCAAGCAGGTCGCTCGCACGCTCGGGCTGCTCCCGCAGTCCTCCATCGCGCCCGACGGCATCACCGTCGGCGACCTCGTCGCCCGCGGCCGCTACCCTCACCAGGGCCTGCTGCGGCAGTGGTCGCGCGAGGACGAGCGGATCGTCACCGAGTCCATGGCCGCCACCGGCGTGGACGCCCTCGCCGAGCGGCACGTCGACGAGCTCTCCGGCGGCCAGCGCCAGCGGGTCTGGATCGCCATGGCCCTCGCCCAGCAGACCCCGCTGCTCCTGCTGGACGAGCCCACCACGTACCTCGACATCCAGCACCAGATCGAGGTGCTCGACCTGTGCGCCCAGCTCCACGAGGAGCAGGGCCGCACCCTCGTCGCCGTCCTCCACGACCTCAACCACGCCGCGCGCTACGCCACCCACCTGATCGCCATGCGCGACGGCAGCGTCGTCGCCCAGGGCGCGCCGGGGGACATCGTCACCGCCGAGCTCGTGGAGCAGGTGTTCGGGCTGCGCTGCCAGGTCATCGACGACCCGGAGACGGGGACGCCGCTGGTGGTTCCGGCGGCACGCCGGTCCAGGGCGGCGGCCGCCGCGCCGCAGAAGTGAGCGCGGCCGGAGCGGCGGCTACAGCAGGGACCGCAGCCGCAGGACGTCGCGCAGGCTCGCCTGGACCCTGACCCGGCCGGCTGCCCACGCCTTTGCGAAGTTCAGCCGGCCGTCCACCAGGGCCACCAGGTCGTCGCCCGCCGTCGTCAGCGCGATCTCCGCCCGCCGCTCGGGCGTGCCCTGCTGCGTCTCGACGTCCTGGATGTGCCCGCCCACGAGGTGGCCGGTGAAGGTCACGTCGAGGTCGGTGATGTGGCAGCTGAGCGAGCGGTCGGGCGTGGCCGCGTCGCGGAGCTCGCCCTTCGCCCCCGCGAGGTTCTCCGCCAGTCTGTCGAGTGCGGCGCGGCACTCCTCGATCGTCGCCATCACCAGGGACGGTACCGCAGCAGGTCGCGTACGCCGCAGAGGCGCCGTTCCGGGGTAGCGTCGGAGCCATGAGCGATGCGATGACTCCTGCGGACTGGGAGACTCCTGCGGACCGGGAGACTCCTGCGAGCCGGGAGATTCCCGGGGGCCCGGAGGCTCTTGCGGACCTGGAGGCTCTTGCGGGTCCGGAGGCTCTTGCGGGTCCGGAGACGGCCGGGGCCGGCGAGGCCGGCGGGCCCGGTCCGCTGCCGCTCGGCGTCGTGCGCACCCCGACCGGCGACCCCGCAGTCGACGCGCAGCTCGTCCGGCTGGCGGACGCCGACCACCTCGCCGCGAGCGGCCACCTGGAGGTGTACGAGGATGTACACCGGGGCCTGCGGGAGGCGCTGAGCGCGCTCGACCGGTGCCCCGGCCCGTCCGGGGCACCCGCGGCCCCGGGCGCCCCCGCTTCGTACGACACCAGGAGCTGAACCACCCGTGGCAGTGACCCGCCCGCGACGCAGCCGACTCGACGCCGAGCTCGTGCGCCGTAAACTCGCCCGCTCGCGCGAGCACGCGAGCCAGCTCATCGCGGCGGGCCGGGTGACCGTCGGCGGCGCCGTCGCGACCAAGGCGGCGACCCAGGTCGAGATCAGCGCCGCGGTCGTCGTCACCCAGGACGAGAACGACCCCGACTACGTCTCCCGCGGCGGCCACAAGCTCGCCGGCGCCCTCGCCGCCTTCGTCCCGCGCGGGCTGAAGGTCGAGGGCCGCCGCGCCCTCGACGCCGGCGCGTCCACCGGCGGCTTCACCGACGTCCTGCTGCGCGCCGGCGCCGCGCACGTCGTCGCCGTCGACGTCGGCTACGGGCAGCTCGCCTGGTCGCTGCAGAGCGACGAGCGGGTCACCGTGAAGGACCGCACGAACGTCCGCGAGCTGACGCCGGAGCAGATCGACGACATCCCCGTCGACCTCGTCGTCGGCGACCTGTCGTTCATCCCGCTCGGGCTCGTCCTGCCCGCGCTGGTGCGCTGCGCCGCGCCCGACGCCGACCTGGTGCTCATGGTCAAGCCGCAGTTCGAGGTCGGCAAGGAGCGGCTCGGCAGCGGCGGGGTCGTGCGCAGCACCCAGCTGCGGGCCGATGCGGTGCGCGCGGTCGCGGCCCGCGCCGCCGAGCTGGGGCTGGGCGTGCTCGGCGTGACCGCGAGCCCGCTGCCCGGTCCCTCGGGCAACGTCGAGTACTTTCTGTGGCTGCGCGCCGGAGCGCCCGAACTGGACCCGGCGGACGTTGACCGTGCAGTGGCGGAGGGGCCGCGTTGACGACTTCAGAAGCACCATCAGAGGCAGCACAGGCAGGGGCACAGGCAGCAGCGGCGGCACAGGGGGGCTGCGGGATGGACGACGGAGGGAAGCGCACCGTCTTCCTGCTCGCGCACACGGGCCGCCCGGCGGCCATCCGCAGCGCCGAACTCGTCGTCCAGGGGCTGCTGCGCTGCGGCATCGGCGTGCGGGTCCTCGCCGAGGAGGCGGCCGACCTGCCGCTGCCGTCCGCGGTCGAGCTGGTCGAGGCCGGCCCCGACTGCTCGGACGTCCTGGAGGGCTGCGAGCTCCTCGTCGTCCTCGGCGGCGACGGCACGCTGCTGCGCGGCGCGGAGTTCGCGCGGCGCTCCGGCGTGCCGATGCTGGGCGTGAACCTCGGCCGGGTCGGCTTCCTCGCCGAGGCCGAGCGGGACGACCTCGACAAGGTCGTGGACCGGGTGGTGACGCGGGAGTACGAGGTCGAGGAGCGGATGACGCTCGACGTCCTGGTGCGCACCGACGGGCACGTGGTGCACACCGACTGGGCGCTGAACGAGGCGTCCGTGGAGAAGGCCGCGCGCGAGCGGCTGCTGGAGGTCGTCACCGAGGTCGACGGGCGCCCGGTGTCGCGCTTCGGCGGCGACGGCGTCGTGTGCGCGACGCCCACCGGGTCGACGGCCTACGCGTTCTCGGCGGGCGGCCCCGTGGTGTGGCCCGAGGTGGAGGCGCTGCTGATGGTGCCGATCAGCGCCCACGCGCTGTTCGCCAAGCCGCTGGTCACCGCCCCGGACTCGGTCCTCGCGGTGGAGGTCCAGCCGCAGACCCCGAACGGGGTCCTGTGGTGCGACGGCCGGCGCACGGTGGAGCTGCCCGCGGGGGCGCGGGTGGAGGTGCGGCGGGGGGCGGTGCCGGTGCGCCTGGCGCGGCTGCACCACGCGTCCTTCACGGACCGCCTGGTGGCGAAGTTCGCCCTGCCGGTGGCGGGGTGGCGCGGGGCGCCGCACTGAGCCGGCCCCGGCGGGCCGGTCGCGGCGGCATTCTGCCGTACGACCGGCCTCGCCGGGCGGGCCTCAGCGGTGGGAGCGGGCCACGAACTTCCGCGCCTCGGCGAGGGCCGAGTCGCGGTGGGCGCGGAACTCCTCCTCCGTGAAGACGGGCGTGGCGACATCCGGGGAAATGCCCGTGATGTCGTAGGTCGTCCGGTGATCCCGTGCGCTCAGGAACTCCTCGTTCGGCAGCATGAACCGCCAGCCGTTGGGCAGCCGCCGCTCCAGGGTGTCGGAGAACGACCCCTGGGTGTTCTCGCCGATCCGCTGCGTGGGCTGCGTGCGGCCCATGAGGGCCTGCGTGAGCGTCTCGCCCGCGCTGATGGTCAGCCGCCCCGTGAGCACGGCCACGGGGCCGGTGTAGACGGGCCCGCGGTGCGGGGTGACCGTTATGGGCTGCTCGGGCGTGAACTTGCGCGGGTCCCGCGGATCGTTGCGGGCGTGCTTGAGGTACGCGAGGTAGGGGCGGTCCGTCAGCCGCTCCGCCACGCGCAGGGCGAGCCGGTCGGAGCCGCCGCCGTTGAACCGCAGGTCGAGCACCAGGCCGCGCAGGGCGCCGGGGCCGCGGGTGCGGTCGGCCGTGAAGACCTCGTCCAGGGCGCGGTCGATGGCCGCGCTGTCCCCGGCGTAGCCGCCGTCCTCGGTGTAGTCCTGGAATCCGGTGATGCGCAGGTAGCCCGTGCGGTCGGGCAGTTCGGCGTACGAGATGCGGCCGTCGCCCCAGGTGCGCCACCGGGCCTCGGGCACGCCCACGCTCTCCTTGACCGCCTTGTCCATCCGGAGCACGCCGTCACGGCCGGGGATCGTGGTGTCCTCGCGGTGGCCGCCGAAGCGCCCCTCCGGCTTCCCGGGGTCGGCGACGATGCCCGTGTGGCCGTCGTGCAGCGGCTCGATCATGCCCTTCAGGACCTCGAAGAGGGCCTTGTCGTCGGCAGCGGCGGCGGCACGCGGGCGGAACTTCTCGCGGACGTCCTTCCAATTGATCCCCTTCTGAGCGAAGAAGGGATAGTTCTCGGCGTAGGTCTGCCAGAAGACGTCGAAGACGCGGAGATTGTCAGCTTTTGCGGTGGTGTCCCGGCACTCGGCCGGCAGCGCGGGCAGGCGGCGCAGCGTACGGTGCCCGACGTTGTCGCCGAAGGTCAGCACCGCCCGGTCGCGGCCCTGTGCCGTCACCGTGATCGGCGCGTCCCCGTCCTGCTGGAAGGTGCCCGGGGCGGTCGTCCGGGCGGCGTCGCGGAAGCCCGGCAGGCAGCTGACGTCCGTGGTGTCGTACGTCCGCAGCCTGCGTCCCCCGTCCTCGACGGAGACGACCGTGCCGTAGCCGTCCATGCGCCACACCCCGTCCAGGGAGGACCGGGCGGGCGCGGCGAGCGCGCTGCCGGTGGAGGCTGCGGTGGTCAGAACGACGGCGGAAGCCAGGAACAGGGCGGCCGTGCGGGAACGTGCGGTCATGCCCCGATCGTGCCCGGAACCGGGCCTGAGCGGCCATGGAGCGATCACCCGGAACGGTGGTGGGGATTCCCCCAGGGTGGTCGGTGGGGGTGGCCGTCGCGAGGGGCCCCCGGAACCTCGTATGGTCGTATCCGTGTTGGAGGAGATGCGGATCCGGTCCCTGGGCGTCATTGATGACGCGGTCGTCGAGCTGTCACGCGGTTTCACCGCGGTGACCGGCGAGACCGGCGCGGGCAAGACCATGGTCGTCACGAGCCTCGGTCTGCTGCTCGGCGGGCGCGCCGACCCCGCCCTGGTGCGCATGGGGGCCCGGTCCGCCGTCGTCGAAGGGCGGCTCGCCGTCGACCCCGGCTCGCCCGTGGCCCTGCGGGCGGAGGAGGCGGGCGCCGAGCTCGACGACGGCACCCTGCTCATCAGCCGCACCCTCTCCGCCGAGGGACGCTCCCGGGCGCACCTGGGCGGGCGCAGCGTGCCCGTCGGGCTCCTGGGCGAGCTCGCGGACGACCTCGTGGCCGTCCACGGGCAGACCGACCAGCAAGGGCTCCTGCGGCCCGCGCGGCAGCGCCAGGCCCTCGACCGCTACGCGGGCGACGCGGTGGCCGCGCCGCTCGCCAAGTACGCCGACGCCTACCGCCGGCTGCGCGCCGTCGCCGCCGAGCTCGCCGAGCTGACGACGCGGGCCCGCGAGCGCGCCCAGGAGGCCGACCTCCTGCGGTTCGGGCTGGACGAGGTCGCCGCCGTCGCACCGCTGCCGGGGGAGGACGCCGAGCTCGCCGCCGAAGCCGAGCGGCTCGGGCACGCCGAGGCCCTCGCCTCCGCCGCCACCGCCGCGCACGCCGCGCTCGCGGGGAACCCCGAGGACCCCGAGGGCATCGACGCCGCCACGCTCGTCGCCGGCGCGCACCGGGCCGTGGAGGCCGTGCGGTCGCACGACCCCGCCCTCGCCGCCCTCGCCGACCGCATCGGAGAGATCGGCATCCTGCTCTCCGACGTGGCCGGGGAACTGGCCGGGTACGCCTCCGACCTGGACGCCGACCCGCGGCGGCTGGCCGCCGTCGAGGAGCGGCGCGCCGCCCTCACCCAGCTGACGCGCAAGTACGGCCAGGACATCGCCGAAGTCCTCGCCTGGGCCGAGCGCGGCGCGGAACGCCTCGGCGAGCTCGACGGCGACGACGAGCGCATCGGCGAGCTCGCCGCCGAACGGGACGCGCTGCGCGCGGAGCTGGGCGGGCTCGCCCAGGCGCTCAGCGACGCCCGGGCGGAGGCCGCACAGCGCTTCGCCGACGCGGTCACCGCCGAGCTCGCGGAACTGGCCATGCCGCACGCCCGCGTCAGCTTCTCGATCCGCCAGACCGAGGTCGCGGAGGCGGAGGCGGAGAGCGGCATCGAGGTCGGCGGCCGCGCCGTCGCCTACGGCCCGCACGGCGCCGACGAGGTCGAGCTGCTCCTCGCGCCCCACCCCGGCGCGCTGCCCCGGCCCATCGCCAAGGGCGCGTCCGGCGGTGAGCTCTCGCGCGTCATGCTCGCCGTGGAGGTCGTCTTCGCGGGCTCCGCCCCCGTGCCCACGTACCTCTTCGACGAGGTCGACGCGGGCGTCGGCGGCAAGGCGGCCGTCGAAGTGGGCCGCCGCCTCGCACGCCTCGCGCGGACGGCCCAGGTCGTGGTGGTCACCCACCTCCCGCAGGTGGCGGCCTTCGCCGACCGGCACCTGGTGGTGGAGAAGACCCACGAGGGGTCGGTGACGCGCAGCGGCGTCCAGGCCATGGAGGGCGAGGACCGCATCCGCGAACTCTCCCGCATGCTGGCCGGCCAGGAGGACTCGGAACTGGCCCGCGCCCACGCGGAAGAACTCCTCGCGGCAGCGCGGGGCGCCGCCGGCGGGGGCGCGTGACGCTCTGCGGTTCGCCGGGTTCGCCGGGTTCGCCGGGGCGGCGAACCCGGCGGGCCTGACCGCACGGGCTGAGCCGGGCCCGGCAAGGTCCTCCGTTGCCGGAGTGATCGCCGGCCACAACGAGGAGCCGGTCCGGCACCGCCGGGTAGCCCCGCTGTGGCCGGCCGCCGTTGCGGCGGGATCGGGGGGACCGCGGCGTTCGGCACAGGTCTTCGTTGCCGGAACGTCTGCTCGCTACGACGCGGGCCGGTCCGGCACCGCCGGGCTGCGGCGTTGTGGCTGATCGCCGCTGCGGCGGGAAGTGAAGGCCGGGGCAGGATTCTTCAGTGGCGGGGCACTTGTGGCGGCGGGCACCGGCCGTCAAGGAGCGGTCGTTCGGCAAGGTGCTCGCCGTGGTGGTGCTCGCCGGCTCCGCTCACCTCGTCAACCCGCTGGGCGGGCGGCCGGGAAGGGCCGCCGGGGCCGTCCTGGCACTCTCCGCGCCGGGCCTCGCCCGGCGCGGGGCCGCGGCCGTCCCGATGGGCGCGGCAGCCGCGCTGATCGCGGACGATCCCGCCGGGCGGACGCTGCCCGCGCCACCGGCGCCCACGCGCTCGGGGCGGACCTGGAGCTCGCCGTCGTGGCCGGCGGCGGCCGTGCCGGGCTCGCCCCGCACGCCGCCGCGCCGGTGGCCACGGCCCCGGCGATGGACGCGAGAAATCACCTATGTGAGTGAATCCGCGGATGCGCGGGCGAGGTAGGGCGCTCAACCCGCGAGACGGTGGTCCCGTGATGTCGGCGGACGCTGGCATCCTGGGCGGCAGCACTGCGCCGTACGCCTCTCCGACGCCGACGCCGAATCAGGAGTTCTCCCCGCGTGAGCAGTACACCCGCGCCCCACGGGCGGCCGCCCCTGCACGCGGTGCAAGTGCTGGGCAGCGGGGGAGCCGGCAGCGGCGCGCACGTACGCTCCCTGGCGGCCGGGCTGGTGGCCCGCGGGCTGCAGGTGACGGTCTGTGCGCCGCAGGAGACGGGCGAGGGGTACGGGTTCACGTCCGCGGGCGCGGCCTTCGCCCCGCTGTGGGCCCGGCCGGACGCCCTGGCCGTGGCCGGCATCCGCGCGGCCAGCTCCGGCGCCGACGTGGTCCACGCGCACGGCCTGCGCTCCGCCGTCCTCGCCGCCCTGGCGCTGCGCGGCCGCACCACCCCCCTCGTGGTCACCTGGCACACCACGTGCCACACGGAGGGGGCCCGCGGCCGGTTCCTGCGGCTGATGGAGCGGCGCGCGGCCCGCGCCGCGGCCGTCGTCCTCGGGGTGACCTCCGAGCTGGTCGACCGGGCCCGGCTGCGCGGCGCGCGCGACGCCCGCCTGGCCCCGGTGGCCGTGCCCGCCCCGCGCCAGGCGCCGGACGACGACGAGCCGCGCGACAAGACCCGTGCCGAACTGGGCGCGGTGGCCCGCCCGTTGCTGGTCACCGTCGGCCGTCTGGAGCCGGGCAGGGGCCACGGCGTCCTGCTGGACGCGGCCCGCGTCTGGCGCGAGCTGGACCCCGAACCGCTGCTGATCGTGGCGGGCGAGGGCCCCGAGCGGCCGCTGCTGCAGCGCCGCATCGAGGAGGAGAACCTCCCGGTCCGCCTGGTGGGCCGCCGCGACGACGTCCCCGACCTGCTCGCCACGGCCGACGTCGCGATCCTGCCCAGCCGCTGGGAAGCCCGCTCCCTGCTCGCCCAGGAGGCGCTGCACGCGGGCGTCCCCCTGGTGGCCACGGCCGTCGGCGGCGTCCCCGACCTGGTGGGCGACGCGGCCGAGCTCGTCCCCTACGGAGACGCCGCCGCCCTCGCCGGGGCGGTGGCCCGCCTGCTGGCCGATCCGGCCCGGCGCGCCGAGCTGACCGCGGCCGGCCGCGCCCAGGCGGCCACCTGGCCCACGGAGGACGACACGGTCGCGCACGTCCTCAGCGTCTACGACGAGCTGGCCGCGGGCGGATAGCCCGCCCCCGGCCCCGCACAGGCGGAACGTTCAGGCGCGGCGCCTCAGGCGGCCGGGCCCCAGTGCGCCGGCCGGCTCAGCGCCGCCGGCAGCTTCGTGCTCGCGTCGCCCCGCGCCGCGTTGAGCTGGGCCTGGGTGAGGAAGACGCTCCCGGTCAGGTCGGCGCCGGCGAGGTTCGCGTCGCGCAGATCGGCCCCGAGGAGGTCGGCGGTGCGCAGGTCCGCGCCGCCGAGGTCCGCGGCGATGAGGTACGCGCCGCGCAGGTTGGCGCCGCGCAGGTCGGCGCCGCGCAGCCGGGCCCCCATCAGGTCGGCCCCGCGCCGGTTCTTCTTCTTGCCGGGCACCTGCGCCCGTACGAGCTCGCTGGTGCGCTGCAGCAGCTCGCCGACCTCCATCCGGCGCGCCGCCACGTCCACCTCCAGGATCGCCTCGGGGGACTCGTGGGTCAGGCGCTCGACGGCGTCGTGCACGCGCCGGACCTCGGCGTGCAGCCGCCGGGCCGCGGGCAGGGTCAGGGCCTCGGCCAGGTACCAGAGCAGCTCGTGCAGCTGCCGCATGACCGGGTAGACGGCGAACATCTGCCGGGCCGTCCCGGGGTCCTGCCGCCAGTCCCGGCCGCCGAAGGTGACCTGGGAGACCTTCTGCCCCGCGCCCTGGCAGTCGTAGACGGTGCAGCCGGAGAAGCCCTTCTGCCGCAGCTTGGTGTGGATGCCGCAGCGGAAGTCCTGCTGGATGTTGCCGCAGGGCTTGCCCGCGTCCTTGGTCACGGCGAAGTCCGCCGAGGCGACGAACGGCAGCGCGACGCAGCACAGCGCGAAGCAGCTGCCGCAGTCCGCCCGCAGGTCCTCGCGGTCCGCCGCGGCGACGCCGACCGCCGCATTCTTCTTCATTCCGGTCACCGTTCGAGTAGAGCCCGGTCCATCTGCGCAGGTCAAATCCATTCCGTATGACGCCGCGCACGCAGCGCGAGGCTCAGCGACAGCACCGTCTCCGGGTCCTCCAGGTCCGCCCCCAGGAGCCGGCCGATGCGCGCCAGCCGGTCGTAGAGCGTCTGGCGGTTCAGGTGCAGCTCGCGCGCGGTCTCCGCCTTGCGGCCCGCGTGGGCGAGGTACGCGGTCAGGGTGGGCAGCAGCGCCGGCCGGGAGGCGGCGTCGTGCGCGATCAGCGGGCCGAGCACCCGGTCGACGAACGCCGCCAGATCTCCCTGGGAGCGCAGCCGCCACAGCAGGACGTCGACGTCGAGCCGGCGCACGTCGTGCCAGGGCCGGTCCGCCAGCCCCTGGGCGGCCGTCGCCGCCTCCGCCGCGTGCCGCAGGCCCGCCCCGGCCGTCTCCCACGTCGCCGGGGCCCCGGCCACCACCACGGGCGCCGGGAAACCGGCCCGTTCCGCGCCCGCCCGCAGCGCGGCGGCCACCCGTCCGGCCACCGCCGTCCGCTCCGCCGCATCGCGCAGGCCCACCAGCAGCGGCACCCGCCCCTCCGGCATCCGCACGCCCAGCAGCACCGGCACCCCCACCCCGGCCAGCTCCTCCTGCACCGCGCAGGCCAGCGCGGCCCGGCGGTCCGCCGGCGCCAGGTCGGTGGCCGGGCGCATCACGAGCGGCAGCAGCGGGCCCGGCCCCGGCTTGAAGCCCAGCACCTTGGCCTGCGCGGGCGCGTCCGCCGCGGCCACCCGCTCCTCGGCGAGGTCGGAGAGGAAGTCGCCGCGCCCGCGCGCCGCCAGCTCCTCCTCCTGGCGGGCCTGCAGCAGGACGACCGCGAGCAGCCCGGCCGTACGGTCCGCGGCGATCCGGTGCACGGGCGCCAGCGGGCCGTCCACCGGCAGGACGGTCAGCCGGGCCCGCACCGCGCCCGGCCCGGGGCCGGTCCCGGGAATGTCGGTGACGACCGCCCCGGCCATCCCCGCCGACCGCAGCCCCTCCCACACCTGCAGCGGATCCGACCCGCCGGAGGTGCCCTCCGGCCCCGCCGCGTACAGCAGCCGGCCGTCCGGCGTCCCCAGGAACACGGGGTTGCCCGCGAAGCCCGCGAACAGCCGCAGCACCTCCGGCACCCCGCCCCCGCCCAGCAGCACCTCCGTGCACCGCCGGTGCACCTCCTCGGCGCGCCGCAGCAGCGCGTAGTGCTCGTTGACCAGCTCGGTGTGGATCTCCTCCGTCACCGCGACGAACGGCACCTCCCGGTGCAGCTGCACCAGCGGCAGCCCGCACGAGCGGGCCGTGTCCACCACCGCGGCCGGCAGCGTCGTGAAGCGCGCGCCCAGCTCGACCACCAGCGCCGCGATGTCCCGCTCCGCCAGCCCGCGCACGAAGGCGCGCTGCTCGGCGGGGCGGCTGCCCAGCCCCAGGCCGGTGGTCAGCAGCAGCTCGCCGCCCTTGAGCAGCGCGGCGATGTTCGGGGCCTCGCCCGCGTGCACCCAGCGGACCGGCCGGTCGAGCCGGTCGCCCGCCGCGAGCACCTCGGGGAGTCCCTTGCGCAGGGTGGGCAGTGCGAGGGCCCGCGCCACGGTGATGGTGCCCTGCGGGGTGTGTTCCATGCCCGGAACCTAACGGCCGTCCGGCCCGGATGTCAGATACGGCCTCGCCGCGGGAACGGCGTCCGCCGGGCGGCGCACGGCGGACGCCGTAGGCACCGCACCGCGCCGCACCTACCCTGTCCCGCATGACCGCCGTGCCCGAGAGCCCCGAGTCCGCCCCCTCCGGCTTATCCCCGCAGCCGGGCCGGGACGCCGCCGCCCTGCCCGACCGCGCCGCCGTCCAGCGCCGTACGGTCAACGTCCTCATGGCCGCCCAGATCTTCATCGGGGTCGGCATGGGGGCCGTGATCTCGGCCGGCAGCCTGCTCGTGGAGCGGCTCACCGGTTCCCAGGCCGCCGCCGGCTTCGCCACCACCCTGGTCACCCTCGGCGCCGCGGCGCTGTCCGTCCCGCTGGCGGCGCTCTCCCGCTCCCGCGGCCGCCGCGCCGGGCTCGGCACCGGCGTGCTGATCGCCGCCGCGGGTTCGCTGGTCGTCCTGGTGGCCGCCCCGCTCGGCTGGGTGCCCCTCGCCTTCCTGGGCCTCCTCCTCGTCGGCGCGGGGACGGCGGCCAACCTCCAGTCCCGGTTCGCGGCGACCGACCTCGCCGAGGCCGGCGGGCGGGCCCGCGCCCTCTCCCTGGTCGTCTGGTCGGTGACGGTCGGCGCCGTCCTCGGCCCCAACCTGACCGGCCCGGGAGCCGGCGTCGCCCGTGCCCTGCAGCTGCCCGGGGAGGCGGGCGCCTTCGTCTTCTCGGGCGTGGCCTACCTCCTCGGCTGGGCCCTCATCCACACCCGGCTGCGCCCCGACCCGATGCTGCTCGCGGCCCGCCTGAACCCGGGCGAAACGACCGGGCGAGGCGCCCGCTTCCTTACCCGAATGAGCGGCGCCCTGCGGCACGTCGCCGCGTCACCCTCGGCGCTGACCGGGCTGATCGCCCTGGTCCTGGGCCACGCCGTGATGGTGTCGGTGATGACGATGACGCCGGTGCACCTCGCTCACCACGGGGCATCACTGAGCGTCGTCGGCTTCACCATCAGCCTGCACATCGCAGGCATGTACGCGTTCTCGCCTCTGGTGGGCCGGGCGGCGGATCGGTTCGGCAGGGTACCGGTCATCCTGGCCGGGCAGGTGGTCTACGTGGCCGCGACGCTCCTCGCGGGCACCGCCGGGGACCGGCGGTGGGCCGTCACGGCCGGGCTGTTCCTGCTGGGCGTCGGATGGTCGTGCGCGACGGTCGCGGCGTCCACGCTGCTGAGCGAATCGGTGGACGCCGCGCACCGGGCCGAGGTGCAGGGCGCGTCCGACATGCTGATGGGCCTCGTCGGGGCGGCGGGAGGAGCGCTCTCCGGGGCGTTCGTCGCCGTGAGCGGCTACGGCGGCCTGAACGCCGCCGCGGCCGTCCTGGTCCTCCCGGTCAGCGGCTGCGCCCTGTACTTCGGCTTGCGGAAGCGCTGACCACTGCGTTCGGCTCGGCCCCGGGCGCAGCGCCCGGCTTTGTGTCCGCCGCAGTGGCGATCAGCCACCGCGGCGGATATCGGCGGTGCCGGACCGCCTGTGCGAGGGGCGGACCCCGAAGGCCGCCCCTAACCCCCGAACGCGCTGGACGCCGTCAGGCGCAGCGCCGTGTCGATCAGCGGCACGTGGCTGAACGCCTGCGGGAAGTTGCCCACCTGGCGCTGCAGCCGCGGGTCCCACTCCTCCGCCAGCAGGCCCAGGTCGTTGCGGAGCCCCAGCAGCTTTTCGAACAGCTGCCGCGCCTCGTCGACCCGGCCGATCATGGCCAGGTCGTCCGCGAGCCAGAAGGAGCAGGCGAGGAAGGCGCCCTCGTCGCCCTCCAGGCCGTCCACCCCGGCCTCCTCGCCCGCGGTGGGGTAGCGCAGCACGAAGCCGTCCGGCGTCGACAGCTCGCGCTGGATCGCCTCGATCGTGCCGATCACGCGCTTGTCGTCGGGCGGCAGGAAGCCCATCTGCGGGATGAGCAGCAAGGAGGCGTCCAGCTCCTTCGACCCGTAGGACTGGGTGAAGGTGTTGCGCTCCTTGTCGTACCCCTTCTCGCACACGTCCCGGTGGATGTCGTCGCGCAGCTCGCGCCACCGCTCCAGGGGTCCGTCCACGTCGCCGGACTCGATGAGCTTGATGGTGCGGTCGACGGCCACCCAGGCCATCACCTTGGAGTGCACGAAGTGGCGGCGCGGGCCGCGCACCTCCCAGATGCCCTCGTCCGGCTCGTTCCAGTGGTCCTCGAGGTAGCCGATCAGGCGCAGCTGCAGCAGCGAGGCGTAGTCGTTGCGGGCGAGGCCCGTCATGTGGGCCAGATGGAGGGCCTCGGTGACCTCGCCGTAGACGTCCAGCTGGAGCTGGTCGGCGGCGCCGTTGCCGACCCGGACGGGCTTGGAGTTCTCGTAGCCGGGCAGCCACGGCAGCTCGGCCTCGCCCAGCTCGCGCTCGCCGGCGATGCCGTACATGATCTGCAGGTTCTCCGGGTCGCCCGCGACCGCGCGCAGCAGCCACTCGCGCCAGGCGCGGGCCTCCTCGCGGTAGCCGGTGCGCAGCAGGGAGGAGAGGGTGATCGCCGCGTCGCGCAGCCAGGTGTAGCGGTAGTCCCAGTTGCGGACGCCGCCGATCTCCTCCGGCAGGGAGGTGGTGGGCGCGGCCACGATCCCGCCGGTCGGCGCGTAGGTGAGGGCCTTCAGCGTGATCAGCGAGCGGACCACGGCGTCCCGGTAGGGCCCGTGGTATGTACAGTGCTCGACCCACTCGCGCCAGAACTCCTCGGTGGCCTCCAGTGAGCCCTCCGGGTCGGGCAGGGCGGGCGGCTCGCCGTGCGAGGGCTGCCAGCTGATGGTGAAGGCGACGCGCTCACCGGGGGAGACGGTGAAGTCCGCGTACGTGGTGAGGTCCTTGCCGAAGGTGTCGGCGGTGGTGTCGAGCCACACCGAGTCGGGGCCGGCGACGGCCACCGTGCGGTCGCCGACCTTGTGCACCCAGGGCACGACCCGGCCGTAGGAGAAGCGCATGCGCAGCGCGGAGCGCATCTGCACCCGCCCGCTGACGCCCTCCACGATCCGGATCAGCTGGGGCGCGCCGTCGCGCGGCGGCATGAAGTCGATGACGCGGACCGTGCCGCGCGGGGTGTCCCACTCGGATTCGAGCACGAGGGAGTCCCCCCGGTACCGGCGGCGGTCGGCGGGCGGCGGTGCCGCACCCGAGGGGTGCGCGGGGCCGACCCGCCAGAAGCCGTGTTCCTCCGTGCCGAGCAGACCGGCGAACGCGGCATGGGAATCGAATCGGGGCAGGCACAGCCAGTCGGCCGTGCCGTCCCGGCAGACAAGGGCGGCGGTCTGCATATCGCCGATGAGTGCGTAATCCTCGATACGCCCGGCCACGTCATCTCCAGTCGAACGGCGCCACATGACCCCGGCAGGGGTCCCTCTTGCGGTCAAGCGATCTTTAGACGAGCTCTGTTCCGGAATGGTGCGTCTCCCTTGGGAGCACCTCCAGCGGTAGCTGTGGGGAGGTGGCTGGGGGAGGGCGGGATGATGCCGTGCCGGCCGGCTCGCTGCATGTGTCCGAGCAGGATACGACGCCGAGTTGGTGCGACGCGCGACGGTTGGAGGACGAATCTGAGCCGAATGGGTGGCCTGTGACAGGGCCGCCACACAGGGCCACACAGGGTGCCCGGACGCGTCGGCGGGCGCGGCCGGGCCGGGGCGCTGATACCCTGGTACCCCGTGGACCGGTGGGCGCAAGACCCCCCAACCGCAGCGACGGCACCCCCGAAAACTCCGGGTGAGCGCCGGTACGCACCCTCCACTCGCGACCACGGGAGCCCCCCTTTGGCCATTGCCGCTAAGCCCACGACGACCAAGCACCTCTTCGTCACGGGGGGTGTCGCCTCCTCGCTCGGCAAGGGACTGACGGCCTCCAGCCTGGGCGCGCTGCTCAAGGCCCGGGGACTGCGGGTCACGATGCAGAAGCTCGACCCCTACCTCAACGTAGACCCGGGCACGATGAACCCCTTCCAGCACGGTGAGGTGTTTGTCACCAACGACGGCGCCGAGACCGACCTGGACATCGGTCACTACGAGCGCTTCCTGGACGTCGACCTCGACGGCAGCGCGAACGTCACCACCGGCCAGGTGTACTCCTCGGTGATCGCCAAGGAGCGGCGCGGCGAGTACCTGGGCGACACCGTGCAGGTCATCCCGCACATCACCAACGAGATCAAGCACCGCATCCGCCGGATGGCGACCGACGACGTCGACGTCGTGATCACCGAGGTCGGCGGCACCGTGGGCGACATCGAGTCGCTGCCGTTCCTGGAGACGGTCCGTCAGGTCCGCCACGAGGTCGGCCGGGACAACGTCTTCGTCGTCCACATCTCCCTCCTGCCCTACATCGGCCCCTCGGGCGAGCTGAAGACCAAGCCCACCCAGCACTCGGTGGCCGCGCTGCGCAACATCGGCATCCAGCCCGACGCGATCGTGCTGCGCGCCGACCGCGAGGTGCCCACCGCCATCAAGCGCAAGATCTCGCTGATGTGCGACGTCGACGAGGCCGCCGTGGTCGCCGCGATCGACGCCCCGTCGATCTACGACATCCCGAAGGTCCTGCACACCGAGGGCCTGGACGCCTACGTGGTGCGCAAGCTGGACCTGCCCTTCCGCGACGTGAACTGGACCCAGTGGGAGGACCTGCTGGACCGCGTCCACAACCCCTCCCACGAGGTGACGGTCGCGCTGGTCGGCAAGTACATCGACCTGCCCGACGCCTACCTGTCGGTGACCGAGGCCATCCGCGCGGGCGGCTTCGCCAACCGTGCCAAGGTCAAGGTCAAGTGGGTCGCCTCCGACGACTGCAAGACCCCGGCCGGCGCCGCCGCCCAGCTCGGCGACGTCGACGCCATCTGCGTCCCCGGCGGCTTCGGCGACCGCGGCGTGAACGGCAAGGTCGGCGCGATCACCTACGCCCGCGAGAACAAGGTGCCGCTGCTGGGCCTGTGCCTGGGCCTGCAGTGCGTGGTCATCGAGGCCGCCCGCAACCTGGCCGGCATCGAGGGCGCGAACTCCACCGAGTTCGACCCGGCCACCGCCAACCCGGTCATCTCCACGATGGCCGAGCAGCTGGACATCGTCGCCGGCGAGGGCGACATGGGCGGAACGATGCGCCTGGGCATGTACCCGGCCAAGCTCGCCGAGGGCTCCATCGTCCGCGAGGTCTACGGCGACCAGCCCTACGTGGAGGAGCGCCACCGCCACCGCTACGAGGTGAACAACTCCTACCGCGCCGAGCTGGAGAAGGCCGGCCTGCTCTTCTCGGGCACCTCCCCGGACAACAAGCTGGTGGAGTACGTCGAGTACCCCCGCGAGGTGCACCCCTACCTCGTGGCCACCCAGGCCCACCCGGAGCTGCGCTCCCGCCCGACCCGCCCGCACCCGCTCTTCGCGGGCCTGGTGAAGGCGGCCGTCGAGCGTCAGCAGGGCTGACCTATACGGTTGACCGGGGTGAAGGTTTCCGCACGGAGGCCCTCACCCCGGTTTCCGCATTTCTGGAGGACGTACATGGGCATCAAGGACACCGCCGCCGAGTGGCCGGTCACCGCCACGCAGACCCCGTTCACCGGCAACAAGACCAGCGTCCGCACGGACGAGGTGGAGATGCCCGACGGAACCGTCGTCAAGCGCGACTACCAGGTGCACCCCGGCTCCGTCGCCGTCCTCGCCCTGGACGAGGAGGGCCGCGTGCTGGTCCTCAGCCAGTACCGCCACCCCGTCCGGCAGAAGCTGTGGGAGATCCCCGCGGGCCTGCTCGACGTGCCCGGCGAGAACCCGCTGCACGCCGCCCAGCGCGAGCTGTACGAGGAGGCCCACGTCAAGGCCGAGGACTGGCGGGTGCTGACCGACGTCTACACCACCCCCGGCGGCTGCGACGAGGCCGTGCGGATCTTCCTGGCCCGGGAGATCTCCGACGTCGAGGGCGAGCGCTTCGAGGTCGAGCACGAGGAGCTCGACATGGAGCTGGCCCGGGTGCCGCTCCAGGAGCTGGTGCGCGGCGTCCTCGCGGGCGAGCTGCACAACAACTGCCTGGTCGTCGGCGCCCTCTCGCTCACGGCGGCCCTGGCCGGGGACGGCCTGGACGCCCTGCGCCCGGCGGACGCGCCGTGGCCCGCGCGGCCTTTCGAGGCGTAGCCGCCTCTGCCGTGCAGAGCACGGGTTCGCCCGATGAGCATCAGAACCGAATAGGTGATCTTCTGCGGTGGCGGCCGGGACTCACCGGGGCGCGTCGGGCCGTGAACTAGGCTCGTCGCGTGCTCGACCGCGGCCGCGGCGGGCTCGTGCGTGGCAGGTGGACGGGAGTGTGCCCCGTGGCGGAGCGGGCGGTGGAGACCGGCGGCGGGATGGCGGCGGTGCCGCCGGGGCGGCGGCTGTCCGTTCCGGCGGCGGGCGCCCCGGCCCGTGCGGCGGCCTTCGCGCTGCCCGGGTTCGTCGGGCGCCGCCGGGAGCTGGAGGAGCTGCGCGCCGACATCGTGCGCGCGGGCCTGGACACCCTCGCCGGCCGCAAGAGCGGGCGCGGCCGGGTGCTGCTCATCGCCGGACGGCCCGGCTCCGGCCGTACGGCCCTGGCCGAGGAGCTCGCCGGGCAGCTCGCCGGCCGCTATCCCGACGGCGTGCTGCGCGCCCGGCTCACCGAGACCGACGGCTCGCCCGTCCCCACCGAGCGGACCGCCCGCGCGCTGCTCGCCGCGCTCGGCGAGCCCGTCCCCCCGGGCGCGGAGGAGGACGAGCTCACGCAGGCGGTGCGCGCCGTGCTCCGCGGCCGCCGGGCGCTGCTGGTCCTCGACGACGCCGCGGGCGCCGAGCAGGTGGACCCGCTGCTGCCGGACAAGTCCGAGTGCCTGGTGGTGGCCGTCTCGCGGGGCCCGCTGACCGGCGTGCCCGACGTGCGGCCCTGCACCCTGGGCGGCCTCGACACGGCCTCGGGCGTCGAGCTCCTGGAGCGCTACGCGGGCCCCACGCGCATCACGTGCGACCCGGCCGCCGCGCAGGCGGTGGTGGAGGAGTGCGTCGGCCAGCCCGCGGCGCTCGTCCTGGTGGGCGGCTGGCTCGCCGCCCTGCCCAAGCTGTCCGTGGTCGACGCGGTCACCCGGCTGCGGGAGCTGCCGTCCGGCGACGGCCTCGACATCGCGGGCCGCTCGCTGTCGCGGGCCTTCCGGCTCGCCCACGAGGCGCTGCCCGCACCCTCCGCCCGCATCCTGCGCCTCCTCGCGCTGGCCCCGGCCGGCGCCGTCGACGCCCACACCGCCTCCGCGCTGGCCGGCTGCTCGGTGGCCGCCGCGCAGACCGCCCTGGAGGACTTCGAGGCCCGCGGCCTGCTGCGGGCCGAGCCCTCCGCCGGCTCGCTGTCCCCGCAGTACCGGGTGCCGGGCTGCCTCACGGCGCTGCTCCGGGAGCTGATGGCGGCCCAGGAGCGGCCGGCCGAGATCGAGCTGGCCCGGGCGCGGATGCTGGAGCGGACGGTCCGTCAGCTGCATTCGTGCCGGGCCGCCACCCGCACCGACGACCCGCTGACCCGCAAGCGCCTGGCGGAGCTGCCCAGGCCGCTGCGGTTCGCCTCGCCGCAGGACGCCGCCGAGTGGCTGCGCTGCCGGCTGCCGGCGCTGCTGGCGGCCGCCCGGCTGGCCGTGCAGGACGGGCACCTCGACACCCTCGCCCGGCGGCTGGTGTCCGCGCTGACCCGGGCCCTGACGGCCCATTTCGGCGCCGAGGAGGCGGGCCCGGAGCTCTACGGCCTCCACCAGCTCGTCCTGGACGTGGCGCAGCGCTGCGAGATGCCGCTGGAGAAGGCGGCGGCCCTGCTGAACCTGGGCGACCTCGACGCCCGGGCCGGGCGGGTCCCGGCCGCCCTGGGCCGCTACCGGGAGGCGCTGGACGCGGCGCGGCAGGCGGGCGACCCGTACGCGATCAGCCGCTCCCTGGAGTCCATCGCCGCCTCGTACCACGAGCTGGGGGACTGGCAGCGGGCCGTCGACTGGTACGGGCGGGCGCTGGAGCTGCGCCTGACGCGGGGTGAACTCGCCGACGAGGCCCGGCTGTACGGGCGGCTGGGCGCCGTGCGCGTCTACGCGGGGCAGTGGAACGAGGCGCTGCGCGACTGGCGGGCGGCGGCGGCCGCGTGCCGCCGGCTGCGGGACCTGCCGGGGCACGCCCGGGCCCTCACCGAGATCGCCCGGGTGCAGGAGTACGCGGGCCGCCCGCAGGAGGCGCTGCGGACCTGCAGGGAGGCCGTGGAGTGCGCCCGGCAGGCGGGCGACGACCGGATGCGGGCCGCGGTGCTGCTGCGGCTCGCGGACATGCTGGAGCGGCTCGGGGACCCCGGGGCGGCCGGTGAGCACCGTGCCGCGGCGGGAGAACTGCTGGTGGCCGGGCCCGACGGGTCCCCTGCCGGGCCGGGTGGCGCCATAGCGTCCGTGCCCCCGCCCGCCGAGGCTGAGGGTTACCTACGAAATCAGTAGTGGTCTTCCAAAAAATTGGCTCTTTGCAAGGCTAGACAGCGCAGGATCCTTCATTAGACTGGTTGGGCCGCGGTCGACGCGGTCTGCTCTGGTATGCCCCCGCATTTCCGGATTAGCCTGTAATTCTCTGATTCAAGGACCGTGATCGACGTGAAGGTCGGCATCCCCCGCGAGGTCAAGAACAACGAGTTCCGCGTGGCCATCACGCCTGCCGGCGTGCATGAGCTCGTGCGCAACGGCCACCAGGTCTTCGTCGAGAAGAACGCCGGTGTGGGCTCCTCCATCACCGACGCCGAGTACGTCGCGGCCGGCGCCGCGATCCTGGACACGGCCGACGAGGTCTGGTCGACCGCCGACCTGCTGCTGAAGGTCAAGGAGCCCATCGCGGAGGAGTACCACCGCCTCCGCAAGGGCCAGACCCTCTTCACCTACCTGCACCTCGCCGCCTCCCGCGAGTGCACCGACGCCCTGCTGCAGTCCGGCACCACGGCGATCGCGTACGAGACGGTCGAGCTCGCCAACCGCGCGCTGCCGCTGCTCGCCCCGATGTCCGAGGTCGCGGGCCGGCTGGCCCCGCAGGTCGGCGCCTACCACCTGATGCGCTCGGCCGGCGGCCGCGGCGTCCTGCCGGGCGGCGTCCCGGGCACGGCGGCCGGCAAGGCAGTCGTCATCGGCGGCGGCGTCTCCGGCTGGAACGCCGCGCAGATCGCCGTCGGCATGGGCTTCCACGTCACCCTGCTCGACCGTGACATCAACAAGCTCCGCGAGGCCGACAAGGTCTTCGGCACCAAGGTGCAGACGATCGTCTCCAACGCCTACGAGCTGGAGAAGGCCGTCGTCGAGGCCGACCTCGTCATCGGCGCCGTCCTCATCCCGGGTGCCAAGGCCCCGAAGCTGGTCACCAACGAGCTCGTCGCCAAGATGAAGCCCGGAAGTGTACTTGTCGACATTGCGATCGACCAGGGCGGCTGCTTCGAGGACTCGCGTCCGACCACCCACGCCGAGCCGACCTTCGAGGTCCACAACTCGGTCTTCTACTGCGTCGCCAACATGCCGGGCGCGGTGCCGAACACCTCCACCTACGCGCTGACCAACGCCACGCTGCCCTACATCGTGGAGCTGGCCAACCGCGGCTGGCAGGAGGCGCTGAGCCGCGACGCCGCGCTCGCCAAGGGTCTCAACACCCACGAGGGACAGGTCGTTTACGGCCCCGTCGCCGAGGCGCACGGCCTGCCGTTCGTCGAACTGAGCACCCTGCTCGGCTGAGTCGTCAACACGACACGCCAAGAGCGCACCCCCGGCCGGGCCTTGTTCAGCAAGGTCCGGCCGGGGCCGTTTCCGCCCGGTTTGTGAGCGGTTTCCGCGCCTGGTCACCCACCCGCGAAACTTCCGGGTTGTGGGCCGCAAACCCTTGACAGAAGCCTGTTCGATTGCCGACACATCGTGCCGTCTCCGGCGGATTGTGTTGCTGCGAACCGCCGACACGCCATAGAGTCGCCAACCGTCGGCATGGTGCAACGCTGACCTATCTAGATGTTTCCTGGTCACCAAGGAGGTAGGACGACTTGTGAATGAGTCGACATTTGCTCCCGGGGGTGGTCACCCAGGAATGTCTGCGCAGGGCCAGAGTCCCACGGGGCTCGAAGCTGTCGGCTCCGTCGCTGTCCACACCTTCGCGGCACACCAGAACATCCAGAGCACACCGACAGCCCACCAGAGCATGGACGGCCATCACGTGAACGCCATGGCCGGCGACCGGGGCGGGGTCGATCCCGCGCGGCTCGCCGACTACGAGGACGTGCCCGACGGGCACTTCTACGACCCTGACGCGGAGTACGAGCCCGACCCCGAGTACGCGGCCACCCTCGCGCCCGACGCTGCCCGGCAGCGCCGCGAGCGCATCGGCCCCACCGGGCGTCCCCTGCCGTACTTCCCCATCCCCGGACCGCTGACCGACCACGGCCCCGCGAAGATCATCGCGATGTGCAACCAGAAGGGCGGGGTCGGCAAGACCACCTCGACCATCAACCTGGGTGCCGCCCTGGCCGAGTACGGACGCCGGGTGCTGCTCGTCGACTTCGACCCGCAGGGCGCGCTCTCCGTCGGCCTCGGCGTCAACCCGATGGAGCTGGACCTGACGGTCTACAACCTCCTGATGGAGCGGGGCATGTCGGCCGACGAGGTGCTCCTCAAGACGGCCGTGCCCAACATGGACCTGCTGCCCAGCAATATCGATTTGTCTGCCGCCGAGGTCCAGCTCGTCAGCGAGGTGGCCCGCGAGTCGACGCTGCAGCGCGCGCTCAAGCCGCTCCTCGCCGACTACGACTACATCGTCATCGACTGCCAGCCCTCGCTCGGCCTGCTCACCGTCAACGCCCTGACGGCCGCTCACAAGGTGATCGTGCCGCTGGAGTGCGAGTTCTTCGCGCTGCGCGGTGTGGCCCTGCTCACCGAGACGATCGAGAAGGTCCAGGAGCGGCTCAACCCCGAGCTGGAGCTCGACGGCATCCTCGCCACCATGTACGACTCGCGGACGGTGCACAGCCGCGAGGTCCTCGCGCGCGTGGTCGAGGCCTTCGACGATCACGTCTACCACACCGTCATCGGCCGTACGGTCCGCTTCCCCGAGACCACGGTCGCGGGCGAGCCGATCACCACGTACGCGTCCAACTCCGTGGGTGCCGCCGCCTACCGCCAGCTCGCCAGGGAGGTGCTCGCCCGGTGTCACGCCGAGTGAGTCTGCCCGGCGCCGACGAACTGTTCCGTACCACCGGGGGGTCGGGGCTGCAGTCCTCCTCCCCCCGCCGGCAGGCGAACGGCGAGGGCGCCCCGCGGGTGCCCGGCCCGGCCGGTGAGTCCGAGACCACGGCCGAGGGCGGCGCCGCCGGCGCGGGCGGCGAGGCCGGCGGCCGCGGTGCCGCCGCGGCCGACCGTGACGGCACCCCCGAGCGCCGCCCCGCGTCCGGGCAGGAGCGCCCCGCGGGCGCCGTCCGGGCCGCGGGCCAGGGCGAGGCCGCGGCGCCCGCGCAGGGCCGCCGCCGGGGGCGCGGGGCGGGTCGCCGGCCCAGCGGCCGGGAGCGCCACGACGAGAAGATCACGGTCTACGTCTCCGCCGAGGAGCTCATGGACCTCGAACACGCGCGCCTG
Organism: Streptomyces telluris; assembly: GCF_024519335.1. Classification (NCBI taxonomy): domain Bacteria; kingdom Bacillati; phylum Actinomycetota; class Actinomycetes; order Kitasatosporales; family Streptomycetaceae; genus Streptomyces; species Streptomyces telluris. The sequence goes on along the minus strand of NZ_JANIID010000022.1, from coordinate 112,328 downwards.
GTGCTGCGCGGTGAGCACGGGCTCGCGGTCGACCGCGGCAGGATCGTCCGGGAGGCCGTCGCGGTCGTCCTCGCCGACCTGGAGTCGCGGGGCGACGCGAGCATCCTCGTACGGCGCCTGCGCGGCCGCTGAGCGGCATTCGCCGGTAGCCTGCCCCTTGGCCGTACGGCCCGTCTCCGTCTGCACCTGGACCCCTGATGCCCTCAGCTTCCTCCCCGGCCCGCCGTCGCCTGGGCCTCGGCCCCGGTGCGGCGCCGCCCGAAGGCGGGGGAGAGGGCGGTGAGCAGGCGGTGGCGGCGTCCCTGCCGGACGCGCCCGCCGACGGGAAGGCCGCTGCCGCCGCCGAAGGCACGGCCGACGCGAAGTTCACCGTCCGGCTCGACAACTTCGAAGGGCCCTTCGACCTCCTGCTGCAGCTGATCGCCAAGCACAAGCTGGACGTCACCGAGGTCGCCCTCCACAAGGTCACCGACGAGTTCATGGCGCACATCCGCGCCATGGGCCCCGACTTCGACCTGGACCAGACCACCGAGTTCCTCGTCGTCGCCGCGACCCTCCTCGACCTCAAGGCCGCCCGCCTGCTGCCCGCCGCCGACGTCGAGGACGAGGCCGACCTCGCCCTCCTGGAGGCGCGCGACCTGCTGTTCGCCCGCCTCCTGCAGTACCGGGCGTACAAGCGGGTCGCGGAGATCTTCAGCGGCCGGCTGGACGAGGAGGCGCGGCGCTTCCCCCGTACGGTCGGCCTGGAGCCGCACCACGCGGAGCTGCTGCCCGAGGTCGTCCTCGGCATCGGGCCCGAGCGCCTGGCCGAGCTGGCCGCCAGGGCCATGCGGCCCAGGCCGGCGCCGCAGGTGTACGTCGACCACATCCACGCGCCGCTGGTCAGTGTGCGCGAGCAGGCCGAGGTCGTCGTGGCCCGGCTGCGGCGGGCGGGCCGGGTCAGCTTCGGGGAGCTGGCCGGCGACGCCCCCGACACCCTCACCGTCGTCGCCCGCTTCCTGGCGCTGCTGGAGCTCTACCGCGAGCGCGTGGTCGCCCTGGACCAGGACGAGGCCCTCGGCGAGCTGGCGGTGAGCTGGACGGGCGGGGAAGGGGCGGAACCGCTGGTGACGGACGAGTTCGACCGCGAGCCGGAGACCGAGCCGGAGGAGAGCGCACCGTGAGCACAGAGACGGCGGAGACGACGGAGATGGCGGAGAGCCACGAGACGTACGAGGGCGAGGGAGCCTCCGCAGGGGCCTCCGGGGCCTCCGGGGCCTCCGGTGTCTGCGGGCTCGCCCTCGGGCCCGCCCTGGAGGCGGTCCTCATGGTCGTCGACGAGCCCGCCACCGAGGAGCACCTCGCCAAGGTGCTGGAGCGCCCCCGCCGCGAGATCGCCGCGGCCCTCGGCGAGCTGGCCCGGGAGTACGACGCCCAGGGGCGCGGTTTCGAGCTGCGGCAGGTCGCCGGGGGCTGGCGCTTCTTCACCCGGCCGGCCTACGCGGACGCCGTCGAGGCGTTCGTCCTCGACGGCCAGCAGGCACGCCTCACCCAGGCCGCCCTGGAGACCCTCGCCGTCGTCGCGTACCGTCAGCCGGTCAGCCGGTCGAAGGTCTCGGCGGTGCGCGGCGTGAACTGCGACGGGGTCATGCGCACCCTCCTCCAGCGGGGTCTGGTGGAGGAGGCGGGGACGGAACCCGAAACAGGTGCGATCCTGTACAGGACGACGAACTACTTTCTGGAGCGCATGGGCCTGCGAGGCCTGGACGAGCTCCCGGAGCTCGCGCCCTTCCTCCCCGAGGCGGAGGCGATCGAGGGCGACACTCAGGAAGGTGTGCCGTCGTTCGATCCGGACGCACCGGACACCGAAGCGGACGACAAGACGGAACTTTGATGCGAAGCAGCGGCAGGAACAGCGGAAGCGGCAACCGGGACGACCGGGGCGGTCGAGGACGTCCGGCGTCCGGGGGCGGGCGCGCGGGCGGCGGCCGTTCCGGCGGCGGGCGCCCCGAGGGCGGCGGTCGCTCCGGCGGCGGTCGTTCCGAGGGCGGTCGCTCCGGTGGCGGCGGCTACGGCGGCGGTCGCTCCGAAGGCGGGCGCTACGACGGCGGCCGCTCCGGGGACCGGCGCGACGACAGGCCGCAGGAGCGTCCGCGCCGTCCGCGCCCCGAGGAGCGTCGCTACGACGTGGGCCCCGACGCCGAGCGCACCCGCAGCGGCCCCACCAGCGGCCGCACCAGTGGACCCACGAGCGGCCGCGGCGCGTCCGCCCGCGGCGGCGCCAAGGGCGGCCCCCGCAAGAGCTCCACGGCCGGCTCCGGCGGCCGCAGCAGCGGGCCCGCCCGCGGCCACGGCTACGCCCCCGCCCGCTCGCGCGAGCTGGACGCCAAGATCGAGGAGCGCAACCGGGAGCGGCACAACAAGCCGCAGGTGAAGACCCCCAAGACCTTCCCCGGCGCCGAGCAGGAGGGCGAGCGCCTGCAGAAGGTGCTGGCCCGGGCCGGCATGGGCTCGCGCCGTGCCTGCGAAGAGCTGATCGAGATGGCCCGCGTCGAGGTCAACGGGCGGATCGTCACCGAGCAGGGCCTGCGGGTCGACCCGGAGAACGACGAGATCAAGGTCGACGGCCTGACCGTCGCCACCCAGTCCTACCTGTTCTTCGCGCTCAACAAGCCGGCCGGCGTCGTCTCCACCATGGAGGACCCCGACGGCCGCCAGTGCCTCGGCGACTACGTCACCAACCGCGAGACCCGGCTCTTCCACGTCGGCCGGCTCGACACGGAGACCGAGGGCATCATCCTGCTCACCAACCACGGCGAGCTGGCCCACCGTCTGACGCACCCGCGCTACGGCGTGCAGAAGACCTACCTCGCCGCCATCACCGGGCCGCTGCCGCGCGACATCGGCAAGCAGCTCAAGAACGGCATCGAACTGGAGGACGGCTACGCCCGCGCGGACAACTTCCGCGTCATCCAGCAGACCGGCAAGAACTACCTGGTCGAGGTCACCCTCCACGAGGGCCGCAAGCACATCGTGCGCCGCATGCTGGCCGAGGCGGGCTTCCCCGTCGAGAAGCTGGTCCGCACCGCGTTCGGCCCGATCGCCCTGGGCGACCAGAAGTCCGGCTGGCTCCGCCGCCTGACGAACACCGAGGTCGGCATGCTGATGCGCGAGGTCGACCTCTAGCCGGTCCGGGTACGGATCCGGGCCCGGGGCCTTCCGCCCCGGGCCCGGCACCGCCGGTCGCCCACGCGGCGGCCGGCCGCCCCGTCCGCCTAGCCCGCCCCCGCCGTGGCGCGGCGCACGCGTATCAGGAAGTCTTCGACGCGTGCGTGGTCGGGTTCCCCGGGCAGGGGGCTCGTGCGGGCCGCCTCCTCGGCCTCCCCGGTCAGGCGGTCCAGCCAGGCCTCCGCCTTCGGCCAGGGCACCTCGCCCCGGCGCACAGCCAGCAGCGGTTCGCGCATGGGGCCGACGTCGAGCACGAGCGACCCCGTGCGCAGCAGGTCGCGGCCGCACATCAGCAGCCGCAGCGCGTGCATGACGGGCTTCCAGCGCCGCGGCGTGCCGTGTGCCCGCACGTCCGCCGCGAACTTCCTGCGCTGGTCCGCCGCGTAGCCCGCGTACGTCCGGTGGACCTTGCGGGAGAGGAACGCCTCCCGCAGGGCCAGCAGCTCGCGCCCCGTGTCGTCGGCCTGCTCGACGAGCGGGGAGTGCAGGCACTCCAGGATGTTCGGGTTGCCTCGCAGCGCCAGCTCGCAGAAGCGCTCCAGCTCCCAGGAGAACTGCTCCTCGGCCGGTCCCTCCACATGCGGCGGCGGCTTCTCGAAGCCCCAGAACAGGGGCGTCGGCGCCACGTAGACGCCGCGCCGGTCCGTATCGCTCGCCTCCGTGGCCAGCCCGAAGGCGCGCGAGCCCATCACGCACGCGTAGACCGTGTGCTCGGTGACCAGCTTGACCGGAGTGATCGGGGCGGGCGGGGGCACGGGCGTCACGACCACACCGCCAGCCCCGTCGCGCGGCCCGCCTCGTCGCGCTGGATCTCCATCATCCCCTCCACGGCGTCCCGGTTGATCCGCCCGAAGACGTGCGGGAACTGCGTGCCCGGGTCCACGCCGGGCGGCGGGGCCGGGTCGGCGTCCTCCCAGCGGACCAGGACGTCCAGCTTGTGCTCGTCGATCAGGAGGACCATCAGCGGGCCGGGCACGTCCCTGTAGAAGGCCGTGGCCACGGCGAGGGTCGTCTCCTCGTCGGGCGAGCAGTGGACGAAGCCGTCCTCGGAGAGGGAGGCGGGGGAGTACGGGCGGTCGGGTACGGCCAGCCAGTCGTCCAGGGGCACCACGTGGTAGATCATGTGCACGGTTGTACCGGACGCGGGCCCGGCAGTCCCGCAGGGCGCCCGCCCCGGCGCCGCAGGACCGCCCGCCCCGCACGGCCGGCGGAGCGGCTGGATAGGCTGGCCCGGCCCGCTCTCCGTCACGCTCCACGCACCTCGCAAGGACTCTCAGTGAGAACCGCCCTCGTCATCGGCACCGGACTGATCGGCACCTCCGCCGCGCTCGCCCTCGCGGGCCGCGGGGTCCACGTCCACCTCAGGGACCACGACCCGGACGCGGCGCGGACGGCCGCGGCCCGAGGCGCCGGCACCGACCAGGCGCCCGAGGGCCCGGTCGACCTGGTGATCGTCGCGGTGCCGCCGGCGCACGTCGCGGCCACGCTCGCCGGGGCGATCCGGGACGGCCTCGGCCGCGGCTACGTCGACGTCGCGAGCGTCAAGGGCGGCCCGCGGCGCGAGCTGGAGGCCCTCGGCGCCGACCTCTCCTGCTACCTCGGCACGCACCCGATGGCCGGCCGCGAGCGCTCCGGCCCCATGGCCGCCACCGCCGACCTCTTCGAGGGCCGCCCCTGGGTGCTCACGCCCACCCGCGCCACCGACACCGAGGTCCTCAACCTCGCCCTCGAGGTCGTCGCCCTGTGCCGCGCGGTCCCCGTCGTCATGGACGCCGACGAGCACGACCGGGCCGTCGCCCTCGTTTCGCACACCCCGCACCTGCTCTCCAGCATGGTCGCCGCCCGCCTGGAGGAGGCGGACGAGACAGCCGTGCGCCTGTGCGGCCAGGGCATCCGCGACGTGACCCGGATCGCCGCCTCCGACCCCCGGCTGTGGGTCGAGATCCTCTCCGCCAACCCCGGCCCCGTCGCCGACATCCTCGCGGCCGTCGCCTCCGACCTCGACGAGACGGTGCGGGCCCTGCGCGCCCTGGAGGCCGCGGACGACGGCAAGCGCCACGAGGGCGCCGCCGGCCTGGAGGACGTGCTGCGCCGCGGCAATGCGGGCCGCAGCCGGGTCCCGGGCAAGCACGGGGCGGCCCCCGCCGCGTACGAGACCGTCTCCGTCCTCATCGGCGACCAGCCGGGCGAGCTCGCCCGGATCTTCGCCGACGCCGGCCGGGCCGGGGTGAACATCGAGGACGTCCGTATCGAGCACGCGACGGGCCAGCAGGCGGGTCTGATCCAGCTCATGGTCGAGCCGGGCGCGGTGGCCTCCCTGAGCGCCGCGCTGCGCGACCAGGGCTGGTCGCTGCGCCAGTAGGCCGCCCGGGGACCGTGCCCACGGATCCGCCGCGACGGCGGGCCCGAGGGCACGGGGCGCCCTTGCCCGGCCCGGCCTCGCCCGGCCGCGGCCCGGGCCGCCTCCGCGAGCCAGTAACCTTGTCGCAGGCTGGTAAAAGCCGCCCGTACTCCCACCCCGTGCACAAGGAAGGTGTCTGACACCGTGGAAACCGCCGCCCGGACCGCTCCGGCAGCAGTCATCGTCGGCATCGACGGCCCCTCCGGCACGGGCAAGTCCAGCACGTCCAAGGCCGTCGCGGCCAAGCTCGGCCTGCGCTACCTGGACACCGGCGCGCAGTACCGCGCGATCACCTGGTGGATGCTGAGCAACGGCATCGACGTGAACGACGCCGCGGCCGTCGCCGACGCCGCGGGCAAGCCCGAGATCGTCTCCGGCACCGACCCGTCCGCGCCGACCATCACGGTCGACGGCGCCGACGCGGCCGGCCCCATCCGCACCCAGGAGGTCACCTCCGCGGTCAGCGCCGTGAGCGCCGTCCCGGAGGTGCGCACGCGCCTGACCGAGCTGCAGCGGTCCATCGCCGCCGAGGCGCCGGCCGGCATCGTCGTCGAGGGCCGCGACATCGGCACCACCGTGCTGCCCGACGCCGACCTCAAGATCTTCCTGACGGCGTCCGCCGAGGCGCGGGCCGCCCGCCGCAGCGGCGAGCTGAAGGGCAAGGAGGCCGCCGACCTGGCCGCCACCCAGGCCGCCCTCGTCAAGCGGGACGCCGCCGACTCCGGCCGGAAGACCTCGCCGCTGGCCAAGGCCGGCGACGCGGTCGAGGTGGACACGACGGAGCTGACCCTGGAGCAGGTCATCGAGTGCGTGGTGACCCTGGTCGAGGAGAAGCGGGCGGCGTGACCGCGTCCCCCGGGGGTGCCGCCGTCGGCCGGCGGATCGGCATAGGCCTGATGTACGGGCTGTGGAAGCCGCGCGTGCTGGGCGCCTGGCGGGTGCCCGCCGCGGGGCCCGTCATCCTCGCGGTGAACCACTCCCACAACCTCGACGGCCCGATGCTGATGGGCACCGCGCCCCGGCCGGTGCACTTCCTGATCAAGAAGGAGGCGTTCGTCGGCCCCCTCGGCCCGTTCCTGGAAGGGATCGGCCAGCTGAAGGTGGACCGGACGAGCACCGACCGCACCGCGATCACCGAGGCGCTCGGCGTCCTGGAGGGCGGCGGGGTCCTGGGGATCTTCCCCGAGGGCACCCGGGGCGAGGGCGACTTCGCCTCGCTGCGCGCCGGCCTCGCCTACTTCGCCGTCCGGTCGGGAGCACCGATCGTGCCGGTGGCGGTGCTCGGCAGCGCGGAGCGCAAGGGCCGCGTCGTGCGCGGCCTGCCGCCGCTGCGCAGCCGGGTCGACGTCGTCTTCGGGGACGCCTTCGAGGCCGGTGACGGCAGCGGCCGGCGCACGCGCAAGGCGCTGGACGAGGCGACCGTGCGCATCCAGGAACGGCTGAGCGCGCACCTGGCGGACGCCAAGCGGCTGACCGGCCGCTGAACGAGACTTAGTAGCGGGCCCGCGGGTCCGCCGACCATACGAACGAGGAACGGACTTCATGAACGACCAGATCCACGGCGACGAGCACGGTGAGCTTGGCGACGCCGAGTACGCGGAGTTCATGGAGCTCGCGGCGCAGGAGGGCTTCGACGCCGACGAGGTCGAGGGCGCCCTCGACGAGGCCGGCCACGGCCCGCTGCCGGTGCTCGCCGTCGTCGGCCGCCCCAACGTCGGCAAGTCGACGCTCGTGAACCGCATCATCGGCCGCCGCGAGGCCGTCGTCGAGGACCGCCCCGGCGTCACCCGCGACCGCGTCACCTACGAGGCCGAGTGGGCCGGCCGCCGCTTCAAGGTCGTCGACACCGGCGGCTGGGAGCAGGACGTCCTCGGCATCGACGCCTCCGTCGCCGCGCAGGCCGAGTACGCGATCGAGGCCGCCGACGCGGTCGTCTTCGTCGTGGACGCCACCGTCGGCGCCACCGACACCGACGAGGCCGTCGTCAAGCTGCTGCGCCGGGCCGGCAAGCCCGTCGTGCTGTGCGCCAACAAGGTCGACGGCCCCTCCGCCGAGGCCGACGCCGCCATGCTGTGGTCGCTGGGCCTCGGCGAGCCGATGCCGGTCTCCGCGCTGCACGGCCGCGGCACCGGCGACATGCTGGACGAGGTCCTCAAGGCCCTGCCCGAGGCCCCGGCCCAGCGCTTCGGCGTCGCCGTCGGCGGCCCGCGCCGCATCGCCCTGATCGGCCGCCCGAACGTCGGCAAGTCCTCGCTGCTCAACAAGGTGGCCGGCGAGGAGCGCGTCGTCGTCAACGAGCTGGCCGGCACCACCCGCGACCCGGTCGACGAGCTGATCGAGCTCGGCGGCGTGACCTGGAAGTTCGTGGACACCGCGGGCATCCGCAAGCGCGTCCACCTCCAGGAGGGCGCCGACTACTACGCCTCCCTGCGCACCGCCGCCGCGGTCGAGAAGGCCGAGGTCGCGGTCATCCTGATCGACGCGAGCGAGACCATCTCCGTCCAGGACCAGCGCATCGTCACCATGGCCGTCGAGGCCGGCCGCGCGATCGTCATCGCGTACAACAAGTGGGACACCCTCGACGAGGAGCGCCGCTACTACCTCGAGCGCGAGATCGAGACCGAGTTCCAGCAGATCGCGTGGGCGCCGCGGGTCAACGTCTCGGCGCAGACCGGCCGCCACATGGAGAAGCTGGTCCCGGCGATCGAGACGGCCCTCGCGGGCTGGGAGACGCGCGTGCCGACCGGCCGCCTGAACGCCTTCCTCGGCGAGCTCGTCGCGGCCCACCCGCACCCGATCCGCGGCGGCAAGCAGCCCCGCATCCTCTTCGGCACCCAGGCGGGCACCAAGCCCCCGCGGTTCGTGCTCTTCGCCTCCGGCTTCATCGAGGCGGGCTACCGGCGCTTCGTGGAGCGTCGCCTCCGCGAGGAGTTCGGCTTCGAGGGCACGCCGATCCACATCTCGGTGCGGGTGCGGGAGAAGCGCGGGCGCAAGAAGTAGGCCGCGCCCCGGACTCGGCTGGGGGTCCGGGGGTTATCCCCCGGGAGACGCAGCCGGTGCGGGTGCGGGAGAAGCGCGGGCGCAAGAAGTAAGGGCCCGTGGGGGGCCGCCGGCCCCCCACGAACCCTGTGTCGCTAATAGCCGCGCATGCGGCCGTCACGCGGAGCGGGCGGCAGCGCGGCGGGTACGTGCCCGCCGCGCTGCCGCCCGTAATGCGTGTCCCAGGCGGTGTTGTAGCCCGAGTGGACGTGGTAGCCCAGCTGGCCGGCGTAGCCCTGCTGCCCGCCGTACTGCCCGTAGCCGAGCTGCGGACCGAAGCCCACGAACCTCAGCTCCTCCTCGCCCGAGCGGTCGAAGGGGAGCGCCCGGAACGAGCGGCGGTACTCGGAGTAGAGCGCATCGTAGATCGGGGTGACCGAGACGGAGTGGCTCTGCGGGGTGGCTTCGCGGGATGGGCGCATGCCGGGGATGTGGTTCGGGTACGGAATCCGCGGGGCAGGCTCGTATGAGTGCACATACGAGCCAACGAGTCCGTGGCCCGGGGGATGCGGGCCCGGCAGGTAATGGGCCGCCGGAGCGTGGCGGACGGGGTGCACGGCGCCCGTCACGTACCCGCGAGGGGCATGGTCGCGGCGACGAGCCGTCCGGCCGCCGCCGCCCGGTCCAGCGCCTCGCGCAGCAGGTCCTCGCGCGGCTGCGAGCCGATCGTGCCGACCGGCGCGGCGAAGACCAGCACCCGCTTCGTCTTGTTCACGGCCGACCGCCACTCGGGCGCCACCTGCATCGCCTGGTGCGCCTGCCACCACGCGGTGGGCTGGGCGCCCCCGACGCCGGGCATCAGGATGGCGTGCAGCTGACCCATGGCCAGCAGCACCGACCAGCCCGGCGTGGACGGCGGCACCTGCTCCACGGTGGCGACGGGGGCGAAGCCCTGCTCGATCAGGAGCGGCAGGAAGACGTCGACCGGGCCGTTCGTCCCGGGGCGCGCGATCGGCCCGAGCGGCTCCACGACGAGCGCCGGGTGCAGGTCGCCGCCGACGAGCACCAGGCCGCTGGTCACGCCCAGCTCGGCCTGCACGGGGCCGTCGGGCGCGGCGGGGATCGCCGGCATGGGGGCGGGCGCCGGCAGCCGGGGGGCGCCCGCCTGGTCGCCCTCGCCCTGGATGGAGCGCACGGCGCCCTGGAGCTGCTCCTCGGGGACCGCGACGACCTGGGAGGGGATGCAGGCCGCGTGGGCGAAGGCGAGCACGGCCGTCTCCTCGCCGACGAAGAGCACGGTGCTGGTGCGCTCGCGGTCGGTGTCGCCGGGGGACTGGCAGGAGGTGCAGTCGTAGCTGCCCGGGGCGCTGTCACCGCCCAGCAGTCGTTCGGCCTCTTCGTCGCCGATCTCGGCGCGGACGTCGTCACTGACGTCGAGCATGCGCGGCACGGGTGGCTCCTAGATATCGGTGCGTATCACACGGGGGTTCCCGGTTCGTAAGAGCACAACGGGCGATCCGTGGCAGGGGTCACGCGTAACGAGTTGGTGATCAGGGCCAACCTCACGCGCCCCACCACGGTCTAATCTCTGGGTAGGCGGGCTGGATGGAATGTCCGCGGCAAACGGCTGGGGACGAATGCACATCTCATTCCTGATTCACAACGCTTACGGCATCGGCGGGACGATCCGGACCACGTTCAACCTGGCGAGCACCCTCGCCGAGCAGCACGACGTGGAGGTCGTCTCGGTCTTCCGGCACCGGGAGGAGCCGGTGTTCGCGCCGAGCGGCAAGGTGCGCCTGCGCCACCTGGTCGACCTGCGCAAGGGGACCCCGGGCTACGAGGGGGACACCCCCGAGTACGAGCGCCCGGCGGCCGTCTTCCCCTCCGCCGAGGGCCGGTACAAGCAGTACAGCGCCCTGACCGACCGGCGGATCGCGGAGCACCTGCGCGGCCTGGACTGCGACGTGGTCGTCGGCACCCGCCCCGGCCTGAACGTGCACATCGCCCAGCAGGCCCGCCGCGGCCCGGTCCGGGTCGGCCAGGAGCACCTGACGCTGAGCACCCACTCCCAGCCGCTCAAGCTGACGCTGCGCACGCACTACCCGCGGCTGGACGCCGTCACCACCGTCACGGAGGCCGACGCGGCGACCTACCGCAAGCTGATGCGGCTGCCCGGCGTGCGGGTGGAGGCCGTGCCCAACAGCATCCCCGCCCCGGCCGTGGCCCCCGCCGACGGCAGCGGCAAGTGGGTGGTCGCCGCCGGCCGCCTCGCCCCGGCCAAGCGCTACGACGTGCTGATCCGCGCCTTCGAGAAGGTCGTGGCCGAGCGGCCCGACTGGAAGCTGCGGATCTACGGCGCCGGTGCCGAGCGCGCCAAGCTGCGCGCCCTCATCGACAAGCGCGGCCTCTACAACCACGTCTACCTCATGGGCCCCGCCAACCCGCTGGACCCCGAGTGGGTCAAGGGCTCCATCGGCGCCGTCACCTCCAGCCTGGAGTCCTTCGGCATGACCATCGTCGAGGCGATGCGCTGCGGCCTGCCGGTGGTCTCCACCGACTGCCCGCACGGTCCCGGCGAGATCATCTCCGACGGCGTCGACGGCCTGCTCGTGCCGGTCGGCAAGGTCGACAGGATCGCCGCCGGCCTGCTGAAGCTGATCAATGACGACGAGCTGCGGCAGCGGATGGGCCGGGCGGCGCTCGAGAGCTCCGCCCGCTTCGACCCGGCGCAGGTCGCCGGGCGCTACGAGCAGCTCTTCGGCGACCTGGCCGCCCGCGGCTCCCTGCGCGGCTCGCTGCACCGCACCCGCGGCGCCCTGCTCAGCAACGCGTTCAAGACCTCGGACGCGAGCCGCTCCGCCCTGCGCCGGGTGCGTGCCGCATGACCCCCGAGACCGGTAAACCCTCCGTGCCCGCGAACGCCGCCGGATCCGGCGGCTCCACCACCCCCGAGGAGAGCACCATCGTGTCTGCCCCGGCCCCGCCGCGCGCCGACTGCATCGCGGACTCCGCGGGCGGGCTCACCTTCGACCTCGACGCCCCCGGCCCCGGACTCGACCTCAGCGAACCGGACCACTGGACCGCCGCGCTGGTCCTGCGCCGCCGCGGCAGCGACGACGAGGCCGAGGAGATCCGCCTGCCGCTCGCGCCCGACGGCGCGGGACGGCTGCGCGCCGTGCTGCCCAGCACGGTCGCGCTCCCCGAAGGCCGCTGGGACGTCTACGTCGCCTTCGCCGACGCCGAGCCCCGCCGCCTGGTGCCCGGTCTGGCCGACCTCAGATCGCTGGTCGACCGCAGACCCGGCACGAGCACCTCGCCGCTGGCGGTGCGCATCCCGTACGCGACCAAGCACGGCAACCTCTCCCTGCGCAGCTGGCTGCGCGGCCCGCACGCCGAGGCGGGCGACCTGCACCCGGACGCCTCGGGCCTGACCGCCCACGGCCGCATCCACCGCGTCGCGGACCCGGCCGCCTGGCTCGCGGGGGCCGTCGTGGAGGCCCGCTGCCGCCGCGAGCCCGGCCTCGTCGTCACCGCGCCGGTCACCACGGAGAAGCGGGCGGAGGACGCCCCCGCCGAGGAGGCCGACGGCCAGGACTTCTCCTTCAGCCTGGAGTACGCCCGGCTCGCCGAGGAGTGGCACGGCGGCCTGGACGTCTGGGACCTGTGGCTGCGCCCGGCCGACGGCTCGGAGCCCGCGCGCATCGCCCGCCTCCTCGACGACGTCGTGGACAAGCAGCAGATCTTCACCTACCCCGTGCTGCCCGTCGACGCCGCGTACGCGCCCGCGCAGGCCGGCCCGTACTACACCGCCGACAACGACCTGGCGGTCAGGATCGAGGAGCGCCCGCCCGCGGCGGGCTGACCTCCCGGGCGCCGGCCCGGTCGCGGACAGAACCCGTCCGCAAGGGTCGGCATACTTTCTGCCATGTTGGAGACCTCGGCACGCCTGCTCCGTCTGCTCTCCCTGCTGCAGGCCCACCGCGAGTGGTCCGGCCCGGACCTCGCCGACCGGCTCGGTGTGACCGCGCGCACCGTGCGCCGGGACGTCGACCGGCTGCGGGAGCTCGGCTATCCCGTGCACTCCGCGCCCGGCACGGCCGGCGGCTACCGGCTCGGCCCGGGGGCGCAGCTGCCCCCGCTGCTGCTGGACGACGAGGAGGCCGTGGCCGTCGCCGTGGGGCTGCGGACCGCGGCCGCGGGCGGCGTCGAGGGCATAGAGGAGACGTCCGTACGGGCGCTCGCCAAGCTCGAGCAGGTCCTGCCGGACCGGCTGCGGCGGCGGGTGGGCGCCCTCAACGCCTTCACCGTGCCGATGGTCTCCCCGCAGCGGGGGCCCGCCGTCGACGCGGCGGTCCTGACCGAGCTGGCCGCCGCGTGCCGGGACGGCGAGCGGCTGCGCTTCGCCTACCGCGACCACGGCGGCGACTCCACGCGCCGCACCGTCGAGCCGCACCGGCTGGTCTGCGCCCAGCGCCGCTGGTACCTGGTGGCCTGGGACACCGACCGCGAGGACTGGCGGACGTTCCGCGCGGACCGCATCACCCCCACGCCGCCGCACGGGCCGCGCTTCGCCCCCCGCCGCTCGCCGGCGGAGGACTTGGCGGCCTACGTCTCCCGCGGCGTGTCCACCACCGCCTACGCCGAGCGGGCCACCGTGCTGCTGCACGTGCCGCTGGACGTGGCCGCGCAGAAGGTCTCGCCGGCCGTCGGGACGCTGGAGGCGGTCGACGCCGGCAGCTGCCTGCTGCGCACGGGCGCGCACACTCTCGACGTGATGGTCGTGCACATCGTGCTGCTGGGCTTCGACTTCGAGGTGCGGGAGCCGCCCGGGCTCGCCGACCGGATACGCGAGGTCAGGGACCGGCTGTCCCGGGCGCTTCCGCCGTCTGCGGAGCAGTGACCTTGGCCACCTCCGGGTGGTGCAGGTCGAAGGCGGGCGACTCGGAGCGGATCCGGGGCAGGGCCGTGAAGTTGTGCCGGGGCGGCGGGCAGCTCGTGGCCCACTCCAGGGAGCGGCCGAACCCCCAGGGGTCGTCGACCCCGACGGGCTTGCCGTACTTGGCGGTCTTCCAGATGTTGTAGAAGAACGGCAGGTTGGACAGGCCGAGCAGGAACGCGCCGATGGTCGACACCGTGTTGAGGGCCGTGAAGCCGTCGGCCGCGAGGTAGTCGGAGTACCGCCGGGGCATGCCCTGGGCGCCCAGCCAGTGCTGGACGAGGAAGGTGAGGTGGAAGCCCAGGAACAGCGTCCAGAAGTGCACCTTCGCCAGCCGCTCCTCCAGCATCCTGCCCGTGAGCTTGGGCCACCAGAAGTAGAAGCCCGCGAACGTCGCGAACACCACCGTCCCGAACACCACGTAGTGGAAGTGCGCGACGACGAAGTAGGTGTCCGTGACGTGGAAGTCCAGCGGCGGCGAGGCGAGGATCACCCCGGTCAGCCCGCCGAAGAGGAAGCTCACGAGGAAGCCCACGGCCCACAGCATCGGCGCCTCGAACGACAGCGACCCGTGCAGCATGGTGCCGATCCAGTTGAAGAACTTCACGCCGGTGGGCACCGCGATCAGGAACGACATGAAGGCGAAGAAGGGCAGCAGCACCGCCCCCGTGGCGAACATGTGGTGCGCCCAGACCACCACCGACAGGGCCGTGATCGCCATGGTGGCGCCGATCAGCGTCAGATAGCCGAAGATCGGCTTCCGGGAGAACACCGGGATGATCTCGCTGATGATGCCGAAGAACGGCAGGGCGATGATGTAGACCTCGGGGTGGCCGAAGAACCAGAACAGGTGCTGCCACAGCAGCGCCCCGCCGTTCGCGGAGTCGAAGACCACGGACGCGAACCGCCGGTCGGCCTCCAGCACCAGCAGCGCCGCCGCCAGCACGGGGAAGGCCAGCAGGATGAGGATCGAGGTGAAGAGCACGTTCCAGGTGAAGACGGGCATCCGGAACATCGTCATCCCGGGGGCGCGCATCCCGATGATGGTGGTCAGGAAGTTCACCGCGCCGAGGATCGTGCCGAAGCCGGAGAGCGCCAGCCCCATGATCCACATGTCGGTGCCGATGCCGGGGGAGCGGACCATGCTGTTCAGCGGGGCGTAGCCGGTCCAGCCGAAGGTGGCGCCGCCCTGCGGCATCAGCAGGCTGGAGACGACGATCAGGCCGCCGAAGAGGTACAGCCAGTACGCGAACATGTTGAGCCGGGGGAAGGCCACGTCCGGGGCGCCGATCTGCAGCGGCATGATCGCGTTGGCGAAGCCCGCGAAGGCGGGGGTCGCGAAGAGCAGCAGCATGATCGTGCCGTGTGCGGTGAAGGCCTCGTTGAACGACTCGTTGGTCATCAGCTGCAGGCCGGGGCGGGCCAGCTCGGCCCGCATCAGCATCGCCAGCAGCCCGCCCGCCAGGAAGAAGGCGAACGAGGTGATCAGATAGAGGTGGCCGATCGTCTTGTGGTCGGTCGTGGTGAGCCAGTCGATCACGATCCGGCCCGGTCGGCGCTCCCGCACCGGCCCGGTGGTCGCCTGCGCGGTGTCCGTCCCCATCTGCGCTCCCTCGATGTCACCTTCGACGGGCTTTCGGGCTCACGCCATGATGCTCGCCCGGGGGGTCCTCGCGCGAGGGTGCCTCCTGGGGTTCCGGGGGCGGGCGCGGTCGGTCCGGAGAATCGGAATTATTTATTCCGGATGTTTCCGGACCACGCTATTCCAGTGACCGTGAACACGGATCCGCAATATCCCGTGCGCCCGTTGTGCGGTCATTTCCGGTGTGCGCCGGGGAAATTTCGGCGGACCTCCCGAAAAGATGCCGCACATTTCCCGCCGAGGATTGGTGAAGACGTTCCGCGCGACCCCGTAATCCCCGTAGGGGTGAAGTGTTCCGCGGCAAACCACAACGGGTTCTCTGTGACAGAAGTGTGACCGCCGGAGGACGGCGGCGGCACGGCCCCGTGCTCCGGCCGCCCCGGACTCCGCTTCCGTACGGCGACGGGGCGGCCTACGGTGACGGGCATGGCACCTCTACCGAACCTCCCCGCCGACCCCGACGACGACCCCGGCGCCTACGTCGGACTCGCCACGGCCGCCGCGGCCGAGCGGGCCCGCGCCCGCGGCTGGGCCACCGTGCGGGCCCTCGCGCCCGGCACGCTCGTCACCATGGAGTACCGGGCGGGCCGGCTGAACTTCGAAGCCGAGGACGGCGTCGTGAAGCGCTGCTGGAAGGGCTGACGACCCGCTCACGACCCGCGCACGCGACCTGCGCCTACGACCCTGCGCACATGACGACGGCGGCCCCGGAACCTCTCCGAAGAGGTGGTTCCGGGGCCGCCGTCGTACGCGGGGAAGCGGGCCGTCAGCCGCCGACCGTCCGGCCGCGGCCCGCGGCCGGGCCGAGCGGGCTGGTGCGCGGCGCGCGGTCGGGGCTCGGCGGGCGGCGGCTGCCGGTCGGCGTGACCGGCGTCCGCTCGGAGCGGGCCGTGTGCGGCCTCGCGGGCAGGTGGGGGCGCCCCTCGGGGCTCCGCACGCTCGCGGACCGGCCCCCGACGCTCACCGGCTCGCGGGCCGGCTGCTGGTCGTCGGCGGGGGAGCGCGGGGCGGCCACGGCCACCGGGGCGACCGGGGCGGGCACGAGCACGGCGCGCTCGCGGACCCGGCGCCACAGGGCCAGCAGCCACGCCTCGGCGCGGGCCATCGGCGCCTCGAACCACGGCAGGGCGAGCAGCACCAGCAGGCCGGCCGTCCAGCCGAGGGTCACGTCGCTCATCCAGTGCGTACCGAGGTAGACCGTGGTCATGCCGACGCCCAGTGCGAGGAGCGCGGCGATCACCGAGGCCACCCGGCGGGTGCGCGGAGTGGTGGCCAGATAGGCCAGGACGCCCCAGGTCACCACGGCGTTGGCGGTGTGCCCGGAGGGGAATATGTCGCCGCCCGCGAACATCTCGTTCGAGCCGATCGAGGTGGCGTAGTGCGGGCCGAGCCGGCCCATCCCGATCTTCGCCGCGCCCACGGTGGCGTTGAGCAGCAGCAGCGACGTGCCGAGGACCAGCAGCGGCCGCAGCGTCCCCAGCTTGTAGGTGCGCCAGCCCAGCCAGGCCGCGACCGCGACGGCGGTCGGGCCGCGCTGGCCCAGGACCACGAAGTAGTCGAGGAAGGTGTGGATCTCCGGCCACTGCTTGTACGGCCGGAAGAGCATGACCTGCCAGTCGAACCGCACCGGCCAGGACGTGGTGAGCACGCCGACCACGATCGCCAGGTAGACCACGGAGGTCGCCACGAAGATCCCGAGGCGGGTCCGGGTCATCCGCGGCCGCACGGGCTCGGTCGGGCGCTCCTCCGCTTGGACGAGCTCGTCGTTGGTACGCACTCAATCGACGTTACATTGAGTGACAGGAAGCTTCGGCCGATCGGGCCTGTTTGTGATGACGATGTGATGTGGAATGCGTCTCAAGCATGACGTGCGCCACATCGGATTCCCCGGGGCAACTCCCGTCCGGGAAATTCCGGGGCCCTCCCAGCCGGTCGTCGGGGCCCTATTCCTTCGCATTGCGGCCCGTTGTTTATCGGGGATTGGCCGGGCCGTTCCACTACGTTTTCCGGTGGCTCCGGGAGGGGGCCGGGCGGGCGCCCGGGAAAACGATCACGGGGGGCCGGAGCCGTGCAGCCAGAACGCCCCGTAGACCGCGGACACCAGCACCACCACGCCCACCGTCGTCACCGCCCGTACCGTCCGGGTCCGCGCGAGGGCCACCGCGAGCGGCAGCAGCAGCGGGAAGGCCGGCATCATCAGGCGCGGCTTCGAGCCGAAGTACCCCTTCGCCGTCAGCGCCAGGAACAGCACCGCGCCCGCGTAGCCCAGCAGCGGCAGCGGCTGGCGCTGCCGCACGCACGCCGCGTACAGCCACAGCACCAGGCCCACGCCCACCAGCAGGCCGAGCCCCGCGGCGAACGCGGAGCCGAAGAGCCGCCCGGCGATGAAGGAGCCGAAGGCCAGCCCGCCGTCGAAGCCGTTGCCCCAGCCGCCCTGCACGTCCAGATAGCCCGTGAAGCTGCCGGTCCGCACGCCGACCCAGGCGAAATACGCGAGCCAGCCCAGCGGCGCGAGCACCGCGCCCAGCAGCATCCGGGGCAGCTCGCGCCGCTCCCGCGGCTCCTGCCGTTCCCGCCGCTCGTGCCCTTCTGCGCGCCGGCGCCGCAGCGCGGCCAGCACCCCGAGCCACACGGCCAGGACGACGGCCGCCCCCACCGGGCGCGTCAGCCCGGCCAGCGCCGCGAAGGAGCCCGCCCACACCCAGCGCCGGGTGAGCACCGCGTACAGGCTCCACGCGGCCAGCGCCGTGAACAGCGACTCCGAGTAGGCCATCGACTGCACGATGCCGACCGGCAGCGCCGCCCACAGCGCGACGAGCGTCACCCCCGCCCGCCGGCCGTACAGCCGCTCCCCGATCAGGAAGACGGCCCACGCCGCGAGCAGCGAGGACAGCGCGCTGACGAGCAGGCCCGCATCCGCCGCCGACAGCGGGAAGACCGCCGACAGGCCCTTTTCCAGCCAGGGCAGCAGCGGAAAGAACGCCAAATCCGAGTGGATCTTCCCACCCGGCAGGTGAAGCGTGTAGCCGTAGCCGTCCTCGGCGATGCGGGAGTACCAGAGGGAGTCCCAGCGCGCCGAGAGCAGCTGGTGCGGGCTCTTGCCCGCGAAGTGCCCCCACACCGCGAGCACCGCGATCCCCAGTGCCCGCACCGCCGCGTAGACGCTCAGGGCGGGCAGCGCACGGCGCAGCGCGCCACGCACCCGGCGGGCGGCGGGCGGCCGGTCCGCCCCGGCGCCCGTACCGGCGGGAGAAAAAAGATCAGTCACCGATCAATTGTCCAGCATGCGCGGAGCGCCTCCACGATCGGCCCGGACGGTGACGGAGCACACGGATCCGTGCCCGGGACTCGCGTACTCTGTCGAGTCACTCGCCCACGACATTCCCCCGGCCACCCCCCGGGCGGCAACCCCGGCCCACGTCCCCAGGGCCGGCGGGCGGACGGCGAGCGCACGACACGGAGGTGTGAATGTCCGGGACGACCACGGCCGGCCCGCCGCGGGCCGACGGCGTCCCCCGGCAGCGGTACCGGCGCGGACAGCGGCAGCGGCCGCCGTACGGGCCGGGCGCCGGCGCCGGGGCGAACCGCTGGACCGTCCTCGTCGTCCTGTGCGTCAGTCTGCTCCTCGTCGCCGTCGACGCGACCGTCCTGCACGTCGCCGTGCCGGCCGTCACCGAGGACCTGCGGCCCGGGGCGATGCAGCTGCTGTGGATCGTCGACGTCTACCCGCTGGTCTGCGCCTCGCTGCTCATCCTCTTCGGCACCCTCGGCGACCGCGTCGGCCGCCGCCGGGTGCTGCTGCTGGGCTACGGGCTCTTCGGCGCGGCCTCCGCGCTCGCGGCGTTCGCCCCCACCCCCGAGGTGCTCGTCGGAGCCCGGGCGCTGCTCGGCGCCGGCGGCGCGATGATCATGCCGGCGACGCTGTCGATCCTCCGCCAGGTCTTCCCCGACCGGCGCGAGCGGGCCGTCGCCGTCGGCGTGTGGAGCGCGGTCGCCGCCGTGGGCGCCGCGGTCGGGCCGCTGCTCGGCGGCTTCCTCCTCGAACACTTCTGGTGGGGATCGGTCTTCCTCATCAACATCCCGCTGATGGTCGCCGCGCTCCCCATCGGGCGCTGGCTGCTGCCCGAGTCGACCGGGCCCCGCGACGGGCCCTGGGACGTGACCGGCGCGCTCATGGCCGCGTTCGGGCTGTTCGGGCTCGTCCTCGGCGTGAAGCGGGCCGGGGCCGGCGAGGCGCTCAGCCTCGGCACGATCGTGCCGGGAGCCGTCGGCGCGGCCCTGCTGATCCTCTTCGTCCGCCGGCAGCGCAGGCGCCCCCACCCGCTCGTCGACCTCCGGATGTTCGCCCGGCCCGCCTTCGGCACCTCCGTCGGGTGCATCGTGCTGGCCATGCTCGCGCTCGTCGGGCTGGAGCTCATAGCCGCCCAGTACCTGCAGCTCGTCCTCGGGCTCACCCCGCTGGAGACCGGCCTGCGGCTGCTGCCGCTCACGCTCGCCGCGATGGCCGCCGGGCTCGTCGGCTCCCGGCTGCTGCAGCGGCTCGGCCCGCGCACGATGGTCGCCCTCGGCTTCGTCCTGACCGCCGCGGCGGTCGCCTCGCTCACCGTGATGGGGCTGCACGACCGGCCCGGGGTCCTCGTGGCCTGCTTCGTCCTGCTGGGCTTCGGCCTGGAGACCACCCTCTTCGGCGCGTACGAGTCGATGCTCAGCGAGGCGCCCGCCGAGTCCGCGGGCGGCGCCGCGGCGATCGGCGAGACCTCGTACCAGCTCGGCGCCGGCATCGGCATCGCCCTGCTGGGCAGCGTCATGAACGCCGCGTACGCGCCCGGCGTCGACTCCGTGCCCGGCGTGCCCAGCGCGGCGGGCGCCTCCGCGAGCCACTCCCTCGGCGAGGCGTACGACGTCGCCTCCCGGCTGGGGGGACCGGCCGGGGAGGCGCTGCGGGTCGCGGCGCGGGACGCCTTCGTGCACGGCCTGCACGTGACGCTGGCGCTGAGCGCGGCGTTGCTGCTGGCGGGGGCGGTCGCGGCGTTGCGCCTGCCGCGGGCGATGGAGTGCGGGGTGACGCCTTCGGCTGCGGAGCCGGCGGCGGCTGCGGGGCCGGTGCCGGCCGAGGAGGGCCCGGCACCGCCGGTCGCGTAGCGATCGGCTGCTCGAACCTGCGCCCGGATCCTCTGGACTCGGCCGGTTACCCGGCCGTAGCGTGCTGGCGAAGCGAAAGACGATCACATTCGCCCGCACCCCGCCGGAGGCAGCCGTGTTCGACCCGCATGATCCCCTCGGGATCGAGGACCTGCTCAGCCCCGAGGACATCGCCGTCAGGGACACCGTCCGCCGCTGGGCCGCCGACCGCGTCCTGCCGGACATCGCCCAGTGGTACGAGGACGGTGAACTCCCCGGCGTCCGGGAGCTCGCGCGCGAGCTCGGCGCGATCGGCGCGCTGGGCATGCAGCTCAGCGGCTACGGCTGCGCGGGCGCGAGCGCCGTCCAGTACGGCCTGGCCTGCCTGGAGCTGGAGGCCGCCGACTCCGGCATCCGCTCCCTGGTCTCCGTCCAGGGCTCCCTCGCGATGTACGCCATCCACCGCTTCGGCTCCGAGGAGCAGAAGCAGCAGTGGCTGCCGGCGATGGCGGCGGGGGAGACCATCGGCTGCTTCGGCCTGACGGAGCCCGACCACGGCTCGGACCCGGCCGGCATGCGCACCCACGCCAAGCGCGACGGCGGCGACTGGGTGCTGACGGGCCGCAAGATGTGGATCACCAACGGCTCGGTCGCCGGGGTCGCCGTGGTCTGGGCCCGGACCGACGACGGCATCAGGGGCTTCGTCGTGCCCACCGACAGCCCCGGCCTGTCCGCGCCGGAGATCCGGCACAAGTGGTCGCTGCGCGCCTCCGTCACCAGCGAGCTGGTCCTCGACGAGGTGCGGCTGCCCGCGGACGCGGTGCTGCCGGAGGTCACCGGGCTGCGCGGCCCGCTCAGCTGCCTGAGCCACGCGCGGTACGGCATCGTCTGGGGCTCGATGGGCGCGGCGCGCACGAGCTTCGAGACCGCGCTCGACTACGCGCGCACGCGCGAGCAGTTCGGCAAGCCCATCGGCGGCTTCCAGCTCACCCAGGCCAAGCTCGCCGACATGGCGGTGGAGCTGCACAAGGGGATCCTGCTGGCGCACCACCTCGGGCGGCGGATGGACGCGGGGAGCCTGCGGCCGGAACAGGTGAGCTTCGGCAAGCTCAACAACGTGCGGGAGGCGATCGAGATCTGCCGGACGGCGCGGACGATCCTCGGTGCGAACGGGATCTCCCTGGAGTACCCGGTGATGCGGCACGCCACGAACCTGGAGTCCGTGCTGACGTACGAGGGCACGGTGGAGATGCACCAGCTGGTGCTGGGCAAGGCGCTCACCGGCCTCGACGCGTTCCGGTAAGCCCTCGCCCCTTCGCGGCCTCGCCGCGGAACCCGGCTCAGCTCTGGTTGAAGAAGCCGCCGTTCGCCCGTCCTCTCGGCTCCCCGCTGACCACCATGTAGTCGGCGGGGGTCAGCAGGAACACGCGGTTGGCCACGCGCTCGATGGAGCCGCGCAGCCCGAACGTCAGCCCGGCGGCGAAGTCCACGACGCGCTTGGCGTCGTTGGGCTCCATGCCGGTGAGGTTGACGATCACCGGGACGCCGTCGCGGAAGAGCTCGCCGATGCCCCGGGCGTCGCGGAAGCCGTCCGGGGTGACGGTGGCGATGCGCGTGCCCTGTTCCTGCGCGGCCTCGTCCGCCACCCGCACCTTGGGGTTGGTGACCCAGGCGTCTCCGGGCTCGGGTCCCTCAGCGTACTCGTCGTCGTAGTAGCGCTCGTCATCGCTGTCGTCGACGAGGCCGAGCCAGGCACTCGCCTTGCGCACCGATCCCATGGACGCCTCCTCTCACACGCGGTGTGTTCCGTCCGCTTCTCTATCGTCGTCCATGATGCGGATGGTGTGCCAAGTGGATAGCCGCCGGACGAGCATTTCGTGACGCATCTGGTGCAAACCGGTTGGCGGTGCGTCAGAAACCCCGCAGGCCCCTTCTTGCACCCTGGACCTGGGCATATGCGGTTACGGCGGGTGATTCGGGGGCGCGGGGCGGGCCCCGGTCGGGTCGGGTGGTCAGGTGTTTAGGATGCCCGGGTCCATTCACACCACACACGGGGGCTGGGTTTTGTTCGGGATCATAAGGCCATGCCGGCACCGGTTGTCAGAAGCCATGCGCACGGAATGGATGGCGCATCTGTGCGGACTGTGCCTCGCACTGCGGGGCGACCACGGACAGTTCGCGCGCGCCGCCACCAACTATGACGGTCTGGTCATATCGGTTCTGGTGGAAGCGCAGTCGCCCGCGGACGAGGGCGCCAACTCCTGGCGCCGCACGGCCGGACCGTGCCCGCTGCGCGGCATGCGCACCGCTTCCGTGGCCAAGGGTGAGGGGGCGCGCCTGGCCGCCTCGGTCTCGCTGGTACTGGCGTCGGCGAAGATGCGCGACCATGTCGCCGACGGCGACGGCGTGTTGGCGCGCCGCCCGGTCGCCGCGGCCGCGCGCCGCGTGGCCGCGAAGTGGGACCGGGCCGGTGCCCGTACGGGAGCGGACCTCGGTTTCGACACCGCCGTCCTGGTCGACGCGGTCGAACGGCAGGCCGGCATCGAGGCCCTGGCCGGTGCGGGGACATCCCTGCTGACGGTGACGGAGCCCACCGAGACGGCCACCGCCGCGGCCTTCGGCTACACCGCCGTGCTCGCCGGGCGGCCGGCCAACAAGGAGCCCCTGGAAGAGGCGGGCAGGCTCTTCGGACGGCTCGCGCACCTGCTGGACGCCGTGGAGGACATGGCGCAGGACGCGGAGAGCGGGGCGTGGAACCCCGTCGCCGCGACCGGCACCGACCTCGCCGAGGTGCGCAGGCTGTGCGACGACGCGGTGCACGGCGTCCGTCTGGCGCTGCGCGAGGTCGACTTCGCGAGCAGGAGCCGGAGCCGGCTCGCGCACGTCCTGCTCGCGCACGAGCTGGAGCGCGCCGTCGACCGGGCGTTCGGCACGGCGGGCTGCGGGCACGCCGGGCACGCCGGTGCGGCGGGGCACGCCGGGGCGGCCGCTCTCCAGGACGGCGCGCCGCAGGGCGCGTTCGGGCCGCCGCCGGTCATGCCGCCCGATCAGATGCCGCCGGGGCAGAGGCCGCCCGGCGCGCCGCCCGAGCCGCCGCGGCGGGGGAGGCAGCGCGGGCTGATCGCCGGCTGTGCGGTGTGGGCCACGCTTTTCTGCACGTGTCAGGTCTGCTGCCGGGACCCGTACTTCGATCCGTGGGACGGCCAGCAGCGTGAGGGCTGGTGCCACAAGTGCGACTGTGGCGACTGTGATTGCAGCAACTGCGGCGAGTGCTGCAACTGCTGTGACTGCTGCGGTGACTGCGACTGTGGTTGCGACTGCGGCTGTTGAGAACGAAAACAAGAACAAGAACGAGAGTGAGGGGAGGGTGCGGCGCAACGCCGCGGATGTGAAGGTGTGAAGGCGTGCAGACGCCGGGCTTCGCGGGAAGCGCGGTCAGCCCGGGCAGGAACCCGGAAGAGGTGCACGGAAGCCGGGACACGACGCGGACCACACCCGACCGAAGTCGATGTGGTCCCGGGTGACCAGCCGTTGCCCTGGGTGCATGGGCCAAGTGGAACAGCCTTCCGTTTCCGCGTCAACTGTGCTGAGACGGCCTGCCCACAGTGTGGACAGGAGTGCGGACAGGCTTGACAGTTGGCCAGGGCACGCGAATAGCCTCGGAGTTCGGCCGTGCTGAGGGGCGCGGCCGGATGCGCACGACGCAACCGATGTGAAGGCACCTCCCGTGCCCGATCCCGTATCCACGGAGCCTTCGCATGCCCTCCCTCGTCGTCATCGGTGCCGGCCCGCGCGGCACCGGCTTCCTCGAACGCATCGCCGCCAACGCCCCCGGACTCCTCGCGGGGGCCCGCCTGGACCTCCACCTCGTGGACCCCTTCCCGCCCGGCGGCGGCCGCGTCTGGCGCCACGACCAGTCCCCGCTGCTGTGGATGAACTCCATGGCCGAGGACGTCACCGCGTTCACCGACGCCTCTGTACGGACCGAGGGGCCCGTACGCCCCGGCCCGACGCTCGCCCAATGGGCGGCGCGCGTCCGCGACGGCACGGTGCCCGCCCCGCCCGACCCGGCGACCGCCGGCGAGGTCCGCGCCCTGACCGGGCGCGGCTTCGCCGGGCGGCGGGTGCAGAGCGCGTACCTGCGCTGGACGTACGAACAGGCCGTGGCCGCCCTGCCGCCCGGCATCACCGTCCACGAGCACCGGCGGCGCGCCTTACGCCTGTCCGGCGCGCGCGACGCACGGCAGCGCGTCTGGCTCGAGGGGCTCGCGGCACCGCTCCCCGCCGACCTCGTCGTCCTCGCCCTCGGCCACCTGCCGTCCGCCCCCGACGCCGGGCAGAGCGCCCTCGCCCGCTTCGCCGCGCGCCACCGGCTCGCCTACCTGCCGCCCGAGTTCACCGCCGACAGCGACCTGAGCGCCCTGCGCCCCGGCGAGCCGGTGATCGTCCGCGGCCTCGGGCTCGCCTTCGTCGACCTGATGGTGCTGCTCACCGAGGGGCGCGGCGGCACGTACACCACCGGCCGCGACGGCGAGCCGGTCTACCGCCCCTCCGGACGCGAACCCGTCCTGTACGCGGGCTCCCGGCGCGGCGTCCCGTACCGCTCGAAGATCGGCTACCCCTGGGAGGGCGAACGGCCGCCGCTGCCCCGCTTCTTCGGCCCGGCGGAGGCCGCGGCGCTGCGCGAACGGCCCGGCCCCCTCGACTTCCGCCGCGACCTGTGGCCCCTGGCCGAGAAGGAGCTCGGGTTCGCCCACTACCACCGGCTGTTCACCGCGCACCCCGAGCGCACCCGCATGCCCTGGCCGGTCTTCGAGGAGCGGTACGCCTCCTGCGCGCCCGGCGGCGCCGAGCTCCTCGCCCTGACCGCCGCAGCCGTGCCCGGCCCGGCCGACCGGTTCGACCCGGCCGCGCTCGACCACCCCCTCGCCGGCCGCCGCTTCGCCGGAGCCGACGCCCTGCAGCGCGGCCTGCGGGCCCACATCGGGGCCGACCTCGCCCGCCGCCACGACCCCCGCCACAGCCCCGACCTCGCCGTCTTCCTCGGCCTGCTCTCCGTCTACGGGCAGCTCGCCGGCCTCGGCGACACGGGCCCCTGGTGGCACGGGTTCTTCAGCTACCTCGCCTCCGGCCCGCCCGGGCCCCGGCTGCGTCAGCTCCTCGCGCTCTCCCGCGCCGGAGTCGTGCGCTTCCTCGGCGCCGACCTGACCGTCACGGCCGACGCGGAACACGGGGTGTTCCGGGCGCACAGCGCGAGCGCGCCCGGCGTCGTGACCACGGCGCGCGCCCTGGTCGAGGCGCGGCTGCCGCCCCCGTCCGTCGCCCGCTCCCTCGACCCCCTGCTGCGCTCCCTCCACCCCGGGGCCGCCACCACGCCCGCCGGCCTGCTGGCCGTCAGCCCCGAGGACGGCCGGATCCTGGACCGCGACGGCCGCCCCCACCCGCGGCGCTTCGCCCTCGGCCCGCACACCGACGCCCGCGCGACCGGCGCCTTCGCCCGGCCGGGCACCGACGCCCCGTCGTTCCGCCAGAACGACGCCACGGCGCGCGCCGCGCTGAGCTTCCTGCGCACGGTCGCGGGCCGCACTCCTCCGGTGCGGGCCGGGGCACCGCCGCCCGGGGACACCTCCCGGCCGTAGCCGGAGAGCGCAACCACCGACCCGAGCCACCGGCCCCACCGTGGCCCCGCACCCCCAGGGAAGCCCATGTCCGCACCCATCCGGCCCCTGCACCTGGCCGTGAGCATCGACCGCCCCGGCGTCCGGGACGCCGAGCCCTACGTCCGCGCCGCTCGCCTCGCCGAGCGCGGCAGGCTGGACTTCGTCACCCTCGGCGACACGCTCGGCCCGCCCCGGCGCGGCGAGAGCCGCCTCGACGCCCTCGCCGTCCTCGCCCGCGTCGCGCCCGCCACCGAACGCATCGGCCTGGTGCCCACCGTCACCACCACCCACACCGAGCCGTTCCACGTCTCCAACGCCGTCTCCACCCTCGACTGGGTCAGCGGCGGCCGCGCCGGCTGGACCGTGGAGGTCTCCGGCACCGAAGCCGCGGCGCGCCACTTCGGCCGCCGCGCCGCGGCCCCCGCCGACGAGCTGTGGCACGAGGCCGCGGCCGTCGCCGACGTCGCCGCCCGGCTCTGGGACAGCTGGGAGGACGACGCCGAGATCCGCGACGCGGCCACCGGGCGCTTCGTCGACCGCGACAAGCTGCACCACGTCGACTTCGAAGGCCCCGGCTTCTCCGTCCGCGGGCCCTCCATCGTGCCCCGGCCCCCGCAGGGCCGGCCGGTGACCGCCGTCGACGCCACCCGCCTGCTGCCCCGCGCGGCCGCCGCCCGCCACGCCGACGTCGCCTACATCCGCACCGGGCCCGCGCCCGCTCCCGGCGCGGTCCGCGCCGCCCGCGACGACCTGCACGCCCGGCTGCGCTCCCTCGGCCGCGACCCCGGCCGGATCGTCGTCCTCGCCTCCCTGCCCGTCGCGCTGTACGCGGCCGCCGACGCCGTCGCCCTCGCCGACCTGGCCGGCTCCTGGTGGGCCGACGGCGTGGCCGACGGCTTCCACTTCCGGCCCGAGGACCCCGAGCGGGACCTCGCCCTGCTGGTCGATGGGACCGTCCCCGTACTCCAGCACCGCGGCCTGCTGCGCTCCTTCTATCCCGGCGGCACGCTCCGCGAGCACCTGTGCCTGCCGCGCCCCGCCAACCGCTACGCCACCGCGAGGAGGCCCGCATGACCGCCCCCGGGGCACGCCGCCGCAAGCAGATGCACCTGGCCGCCCACTTCCCCGGCGTCAACAGCACGACCGTGTGGGCCGACCCGCGGTCCGGCAGCCAGATCGACTTCTCCTCCTTCCGGCACCTCGCCGCCACCGCCGAACGCGGCCTCTTCGACTTCTTCTTCCTCGCCGAGGGCCTGCGGCTGCGCGAGCACAAGGGCCGGATCCACGACCTGGACGTCGTCGGCCGCCCCGAGTCGCTCACCGTGCTCGGTGCCCTGGCCGCCGTCACCGAGCGGATCGGCCTGGCGGCCACCGCCAACACCACGTTCAACGAGCCCTACGAACTCGCCCGGCGCCTGGCCTCCCTGGACCATCTCAGCGGCGGGCGCGCCGCCTGGAACGCCGTCACCTCCTCCGACGCCTTCACCGGCGAGAACTTCCGCCGCGGCGGCTACCTCGACCGGGCCAATCGGTACACGCGCGCCGCCGAGTTCGTCGCCACCGCGCGCGAGCTGTGGGACTCGTGGACGCCCGACGGCGTGCCGCGCCCCTTCGCCCACCACGGGCGGCACTTCTCCGTCTCCGGCACCTTCGACGTGGCCCGCAGCCCCCAGGGCCACCCGGTCGTCATCCAGGCCGGGGACTCCGGCGAGGGCCGGGAGTTCGCGGCCTCCGCCGCCGACGTCGTCTTCACCCGCCACGGCACGCTGGAGGCCGGGCAGGCCTTCTACGCCGACGTCAAACGGCGGCTCTCCGCGTACGGCCGGCGGCCCGGCGACCTCAAGATCATGCCGGGGGTGACGTTCGCCCTCGGGGACACCGACGCCGAGGCCCAGGAGAAGGCCGCCGAGATCCGCAGGCAGCAGATCTCCCCGCAGAACGCGCTGCTCGCCCTGGAGCAGGTGTGGGGCCGGGACCTGTCCGGCTACGACCCCGACGGGCCGCTGCCCGGCATCGACCCGGACCCGGGCGGCGAGGTGGCCCAGGGGCGGGTGCGGACAGCCGACCCGCTCGCCGTGGCCGCCCGGTGGCGCGCCGTCTCCGAGGCCAAGGGGCTGTCCATCCGGCAGACCGTGATCGAGACGACCGGCCGGCAGTCCTTCATCGGCACCCCCGCCTCGGTGGCCGCGCAACTGGACGCGTTCGTCACCGCCGGGGCCGCCGACGGCTTCATCCTCGTCCCCCACCTCACGCCCGGAGGGCTGGACGACTTCGTCGACCGCGTGGTGCCCCTGCTGCAGGAGCGTGGCGCGTTCCGTACGGAGTACACGGGCGCGACGCTCCGCGAACACCTCGGGCTGCCGCTGCCCGTATGGAAAGGTTGACCGTCATGAGCACGGACACGGGCAACGACGCACGGCAGCAGTGGAAGACGTGGCGCGAGGAGCGTACGGAGACGGTCTGCGCGCCGTACGGGCCGCTCTCGCTCACGGGGACCTACTGGCTCGCCGACGCCACCGAGGGGCGATTTCCCGCCATCCCGGGGCACTGGACCGAGGACGGCGACGCCGTACTGCTGACCGCCACGGCCGCCGACGGGCTCACCGTGGACGGCCGGCCGCTGAACGGCGAGGTCCGGCTCGGCGTCGACAAGGGCCCGGCCGCGGCGGCCCGCGTCGACTACGGCGGGCGCAAGATCCTGGTGCTGCGCCGGGAAGGCCTGTGGGCGGTGCGCGTCTTCGACCCCGGCTCGGCCGGGCGGCGGGCGTTCACCGCGATCGACGCCTTCGAGTACGACGAGGACTGGGTGCTGCCGGGGGTCTTCCGCCCGTACGACGGCAGCCGCAGGGTGCAGGTGGAGAACGCGGACGGGCGGGAGCGGGGACTCGGCCTGGACGGGGAACTGACCTTCACCGCCGCCGGTTCCGCGTTCGCGCTGCAGGTCGCCGTCGAAGTGGACGGCACGCTGTGGGCGGTGTTCGCCGACGGCACGAGCGGGGACACGAGCTACCGCTTCCGGTTCCTGCGGACGCCCGCGCCCGGCGTCGACGGGCGGGTGGCGGTCGACTTCAACCACGCCCTCCTGCCGCCCTGCGCCTTCGCCGACCACTTCATCTGCCCCTTCCCGCCGCCGGGGAACACCCTGCCGATCGCGGTCCCGGCGGGGGAGCGCCGCGTGCTGGTGGGCTAGCGCGGGCGCCGGACACGGGTGCGCGCCGTCCGAAAGATGCTCTTGCGGCGGTCGGCGCGTGGCCCGAATACTCCCGAACAGTGCTTGTCAGGGGCACGACGAAAGTGGAATCCCGCGTGCCCGTTCCGGCTGCACCTCACCGACCCCACTCGGGAGGAAGAACGTGAGCATCAAGCGCACCACCCCCCGCACCGCGACCCGCATCGCCCTCGCCTCCGCCCTCGCCGCCGCGGCCGCCCTCGCCGGTACCGCCGCCCACGCCGAGAGCAACGGTCCATCGGCTCCCGTCAGACACTCCGCCGCCCAGCTGTCCGCCGCGAGCACCGCCGTGCAGGCCGCGGACGTCGCCGGCACCGCCTGGGCCGTCGACCAGGAATCCGGCACGCTCGTCGTCACCGCCGACTCGACCGTCTCCGCCGCCGCCCTCGCCAGGATCAAGCAGAAGGCCGGCAACGCGGTGGAGGCCATACGCATCGAGCGCACCCCCGGCACCCTCCGCCCCTTCCTCGCCGGCGGCGACGCGATCTACGCCCCGAGCTGGCGCTGCTCGCTCGGCTTCAACGTGCGCAAGGGCAACACCGCCTACTTCCTCACCGCGGGGCACTGCACCGAGGGCAAGCCGCCCTACTACAGCAACTCCGGGCACACCACGAGCATCGGCCCCACCACGGGCACCAGCTTCCCCGGCAACGACTACGGCATCGTGCAGTACACCAACGGCTCCCTCCCGCACCCCAGCGAGGTCAGCCTCTACAACGGCCGCACCCAGCGGATCACCGCCGCCGGCAACGCGACCGTCGGCCAGTCCGTGCAGCGCAGCGGCTCCACCACCGGCCTGCACGGCGGCAAGGTCACCGGCCTCAACGCCACCGTCAACTACGGCAACGGCCAGGTCGTCCGCGGCCTCATCAAGACGAACGTCTGCGCCGAGCCCGGCGACAGCGGCGGCGCCCTCTTCGCCGGCTCCACCGCCCTCGGCCTCACCTCCGGCGGCAGCGGCAACTGCAGCTCCGGCGGGACGACCTACTTCCAGCCCGTCGGCCCGGCGCTCAAGGCGTACGGGGTGACGATCGGCTGAGCGCCCGGTCCCCGGTCCCGCGTCCACCGGCCCGAGGGCCCCGGCGGCAGCACACTCGAAGGTCCCCAGCACAAGAGCCCCCGGTCCGCACCTCGGCCGGGGGCTCGACCCTGTGCCCGATACGGGCATACCGTGGACATAACGCCTGAGATGTACGGCAGGGGGCCTCCCATGGTCGAGGATCTGGTGGTGGCAGCGGTGGCCGCGGCGTCCGCCGCGGCGGTGTACGTCGCGACGGCGGCCCGCGTGGTCAAGCAGTACGAACGCGGCGTGGTGCTGCGGCTCGGGCGGCTCCTGCCCGAGATCCGTCCCCCGGGGTTCACCATGATCGTCCCGGTCGTCGACCGGCTGCGCAAAGTGAACATGCAGATCGTCACGATGCCGGTGCCCGCCCAGGAGGGCATCACCCGCGACAACGTCACCGTCCGCGTGGACGCCGTCGTCTACTTCAAGGTCGTGGACCCGGCCGAGGCGGTCATCGCCGTGGAGGACTACCGCTTCGCGGTGTCCCAGATGTCCCAGACGTCACTGCGCTCGATCATCGGCAAGAGCGACCTCGACGACCTCCTCTCCAACCGGGAGAAGCTCAACCAGGGCCTGGAGCTCATGCTCGACAGCCCCGCCATCGGGTGGGGCGTGCAGATCGACCGCGTCGAGATCAAGGACGTCTCGCTGCCGGAGACGATGAAGCGGTCCATGTCCCGGCAGGCGGAGGCCGAGCGCGAGCGGCGGGCCCGGGTGATCAACGCGGACGCGGAGCTGCTGGCGTCGAAGAAGCTCGCCGAGGCGGCGGCCACGATGGCCGACCAGCCGTCGGCGCTGCAGCTGCGGCTGCTGCAGACGGTGGTGGCGGTGGCGGCGGAGAAGAACTCCACGCTGGTCCTGCCGTTCCCGGTGGAACTCCTCCGCTTCCTGGAACGCTCGGCCCAGCAGGGCCTCGTCCCCCCGGACAAGCCCCTGGCGGCGAAGCCGCCGCCGGCTCCGGAGACGGCGGTGGAGCCCCCGCCGTCGCCTCCTCCTCCGGAGGAACTGCCTCCGGGGACGCCGGGCCCCTGACGCTCCGGCACCAGGCCGGGACCTGCCGGTAGCCCGGCTTTTCCTCCGCCGCGGTGACCAGCTCCGACGGCGCAGCCAGGCGGTGCCGGCCGGCTCGGCACCGCCGGAACGGCTTGTGGGGCGTCTCGCCGTTGCGGCGGTGGTGAAGGGGCCGGCGTGGAGCGGGTGGATGCCGGGGGCTCGGCGTGTTGTGCCCGCCGGTGCGGTGATCAGCCTCGATGGTGTAGTCGGGCGGTGCTGGTCGGCTCGGCACCGCCGGAATGGATCGTGGGGGTGTCTCGCCGTTGCGGCGGTGGTGAAGGGGCCGGCGTGGAGCGGGTGGATGCCGGGGGCTCGGCACGTTGTGCCCGCTGGCGCGGTGATCAGCCTCGGTGGCGTAGTCCGGCGGTGCCGGTCGGCTGGGCGCTGCCGGAAGGGCTTGTGGGGTGTCTCGCCGTTGCGGCGGTGGTGAACGGCCGGCGCGGAGCCGGTGAGTCCCGGGGCTCGGCATGGTGTGCCCGCCGCCGCGGTGATCAGTCGGCACCGCCGGGCTGCGCCGTTCGGCGTTCCGTCGTTGTGGCGGGGTGAAGGGGGGCGCGGGCCGTGATTCCGGGGGCATGGCCTCCGGGGGGTCGCCGTGGGCGACCCGGACGGCGTAGTGCCGTGGGGCCGATGGGGTCATAGGGTCCCCCGGTGGGCTAAGGCGGCGGCGCCGGATTCCGGAGGGGCGCGCCGCGCAACTCCCCCCGCTCCCGCGCGGATCCCGTGCCGGGGCGCGCAAAGCGACACGCGCGCAGGAGGAGTCCGCCTTGTGCGCGCCCTCCCCGGTTCCGGGATACTCGATTGGTCGACTTGGCATGGACGCGCCCTCTGTAAAGCCGGAGGCGACCCATGTCGTACCCCCTCCGGGCCCGCGGTGATCCCGTGGCGGCGCCCAACCCCCCACTGGAGGTGCCGAGTTGAAGCGTAGATGGATCTCCGTGCGCGCTGCCCTGGCGGCCGCGGCCACGGCCGCCCTCGCGGCCGTGACCCTCAGCCCCCAGCAGGCCGGCGCCTCGCCCGCCCCGCCCCCCGCGCTCTCCGCCTCCGACGCCGCGGCCGTCGCCCGGACCCTCCCGGCAGGGCCGGAGGGCGCCACTGCAGGTTCGTACTATGACTCCACCCTCGGCAGGCTCATCGTCAACATCACCGACGGGAAGGTCGCCGGCCTGGTCCGCGCGGCGGGCGGGGAGCCCCGCGCCGTCCGCAACACCCGGGCCGAGCTCGACTCCGCGAAGGCCGCGCTGGACGCGGGCGAGGCGATTCCCGGCACCACCTGGGGGACGGACCCGACCCTCAACCGGGTCGTCGTGACCGCCGACCCCACGGTCACGGGCGCGAAGCTGGCGCGGCTCAGGAAGTCGGTCGGCTCCCTCGGGGACGCCGTGCTGGTGAAGAGGACGTCCGCGAAGCTCACCCGTTACATCGCGGGCGGCGACGCGATCTTCGGCTCCACCCACCGCTGCTCCCTGGGCTTCAACGTCAAGCGGGCCGGCGGCACGGACGGCTTCGTGACGGCCGGGCACTGCGGCAAGGCCGAGAGCACCTGGCGCGCCACCAACGGCGGCCCGCAGATCGCGACGACCGAGAACGCGGTCTTCCCCGGCCACGACTACGCCCTCGCGGCGTACCCCGCCACCGGCGCCGTCGCCCACCCGAGCGCCGTGAACCTCTACAACGGCTCGTCGCAGACCGTCACCGCCGTCCGCGACGCGGTCGTCAACGAGAAAGTCCGGCGCAGCGGCTCCACGACCGGGGTGAAGGAGGGCACCGTCAAGCGCCTCGGCGTGACCGTCAACTACCCGGAGGGCCAGGTCACCGGTCTGACCGAGACCACCGCCTGCGCCGAGCCCGGCGACAGCGGCGGCTCCTACTTCTCCGGCAGCGACGCCCTGGGGATCCTCTCCGGCGGCAGCGGCGACTGCACGAGCGGCGGAATGACGTACTTCCAGCCCCTGGCCCCGGTCCTCACGGCGTATCACGCGACCCTCGGCGGCTCCTGAACGGCGACGGAGGACGACGAAGGACGACGGAGGACGACGGAGAGCGGCCCCCGGACACACCTCCACGGTGTCCGGGGGCCGCCTCGCGTTCAGCCGCTCTGCGGGGGGTTTCAGAACTCGAAGAGCGCGCCCTTGCCCGCCTTCGCCTCGCACGGGTTCGCGAAGGTGCGCTCGAAGCGGATCCGCTTGCCCTCCCACACGCCGTCGGCGGTGACGACGCTGGGGTTCCACTCCCTGGTGCAGGCCGTACCGGACTTGATGGTGGTGATCTTCTCGAGGTCACCGCCGGCCGCGCGCAGCGCTGCGCACGCGCCCTTCGCGTCCGGGTGCGAGCCCGTCGCCTTGGGGAAGCAGGTCAGTGTGACCGCGCGGTCGACCGAGGCCTCGGTGGAGTTCGCACCGTGACCGACGGTCAGGACCAGGGCGGAGGAGGCGTACAGACTCTGCGTCTGTGCTGCGGGGACAGGTGCGGGTGCGGCGCTCGCGGTCGTCGTTCCGGCGGCCAGGAGGCCGCCGCCCAGTGCGAGCGCGGCGCCCATCGCGATGCCCCCAGTGATGTACCGCATTCCGAACACTCCCTTGCTCGTGGCTGCAGATAACGGACGGAAGTCTTGCCCAAGTTGGGCATGAACGCACATTGGTCGAACACTTTCAGTCTCTGGTTGAAAGCACTCGGTAGTGGCCGGAACTCGCGTGAGGCACGTCTCATACGAGACGCGAGGGAAGTGGTCCGGCTTTCACGCATGACCGATTCACGACAATTGAGGGCATTTAATGTTACAGGGATATTGACCAGCAAAGATTCCTTGTAATCATTGTTGAATTATCAAAACTACCTTCAAAAAGATGGTTTGCGGCCCCCTGATTCTTTGGATCTAATGATCCGCAACCCGGGGCGGGAGACCCCCGCAGACCGGCTGAAAAGAGGCCCGCCGGGTGACCAACCGGCGGCCGGAGCGATTCAGGAGCGCGGCAGCAAATGGCCGAAGTGCACTCAGGAGAACCCTCGGGGGGACCCCTCGAAGCGCCCTCCCGCGGGCCCCTCGCGACCGCCTGTCGCGCCTTCCGGCGCGACCGCACGGGCATGGCCGCCCTCGCCGTCGTGCTGTTCTGCGCCCTGCTCGCGGCGGCCGCGCCCCTGGTCACAGCCCTGTACGGGAAGAATCCCACCGAGCACTACGGCCAGCACGGCGCCGGTCTGCTCAGCGCCGAGGGTCTTCCGGTCCTGCCCAACGGAGGCATCTCCGCCGACCACTGGTTCGGCATCGAACCCGGCCTCGGCCGCGACGTGCTCGCCCAGCTGCTGTACGGCATGCGCACCTCGCTGCTGGTCGCCTTCGCCTCCGTAGCGGTGATCGCCGTGGCGGGCGTCGTCCTCGGAGTGACCGTCGGCTATCTCAGCGGTCTCGCCGACCGGGCCTTCACTTTCGTATGCAATGTGCTGCTCGGTTTTCCGACACTTCTGCTTCTCCTCGCGCTCAGCCCGGTCATCCGGACCCGCTTCGTCGGCCCCGGGGAGAACGAGCCCGTCTGGATGCAGTTCACCTCCCTCATCCTGGTGTTCTCGGCCTTCGGCTGGGTGCCGCTCGCGATGGTCCTGCGCACTTCCGTACGGGCCCTGCGCGAGCGGGAGTTCGTCGAGGCGGCGCGGGCCGTCGGGGCGAGCCGCCGGCACATCGTGCTGCGCGAGCTGCTGCCCAACGTCTGGGCGCCCGTGCTCGTGCACGTCACGCTCGCCGTCCCCGGCATCGTCACCGCCGAGGCCGCGCTGTCCTTCCTCGGCGTCGGCATCGACGAGCCGGTCCCCGACTGGGGCCGCATGATCTCCCGCGGCTCCGAGGTCTTCTACGACGACCCGACCTACATGCTCTTCCCGGGCGTGGCGATCCTCGTCTTCGTCCTCGCGTTCAACCTCCTCGGCGACGCCGTACGGGACGCGCTCGATCCTCGGATCGCGCGCTGAGGCTTCCGCCGGGAGCTTTGCCGGCTGCGGGTCGTCCGTGGCCGGTCGCGCCCGCGCGGCGGAGCCGCAGATCGACACCGCCCCGCGCCCCTGACGGGGCGTTGCCCCTGACGGGGCGCACCGCACTCCTTTTCCTTCCTCAATCCGGAGTTCACCATGGTCCGAATCAGTCCGCGCATCGCAGTCGTCCCGGCGCTCGTCACTGCCGCCGCCATGCTGATGTGCTCCTGCTCGGCCGGGGCGGGCAAGGACGCAGAGGGGGGCAAGGCCGGCGGCGCCACGGCCGCCAAGAGCGGTCAGCGGCTCACTGCCACCCTCGGCACCGCCAAGGACAGCCAGGGCCCGGCGCCGGCCGTCGAGGGGGCCCGGACCGGCGGCACCGTCCGCATCGCCAACGCCAACGACTACGGCCACCTCGACCCGCAGAAGATCTACGCGGGCGAGTCGTACAGCACGTCCCTGCTGTGGGGCCGGCAGCTGACCCAGTACCAGGTCGTGAACGGCAAGCCCAAGCTCGTCGGCGACCTCGCCACCGACACCGGGCGGTCCTCCGACGGCGGCCGCACCTGGACGTACACGCTCAAGGACGGCATCGCCTGGGAGGACGGCGAGCCCATCACCTCCGAGCACGTGAAGTACGGCATCGAGCGCACCTTCGCCCCCGGCTTCGAACTCGGCCCCACCTACTGGCCCGAGTGGCTCACCGGCTCCGAGGACCGCACCGCCGCCGTCGAGAAGTACGCCGGCCCCGAGCACGGCGACCTCGACGCCATCGAGACCCCCGACGCCAAGACGATCGTCTTCCGCTTCCCGCAGCCGCAGTCCGACGTGCCCTACATGGCCGCCCAGTCCTCCTCGTCCCCCGTCCGCAAGGACAAGGACACCGGCACCGGCTACGACACCCGGCCCTTCGCCACCGGCCCCTACCGGATCGCCGAGCACAAGCAGAACCAGAGCCTGACCCTGGAGCGCAACCCGCACTGGAAGCCGGAGACCGACCCCATCCGCCACCAGTACGCCGACCGCTTCGAGTTCACCTTCGGCAAGAAGATCCTCAACACCGCGCAGGAGGTCCTCAACGGGCGCGGCGCGGGAGCGGACACGCTCTCCACCAAGAGCGAGGTGCCGCCGGAGCTCTACGCCGAGGCCCGGCGCGACGCGCAGAAGAAGGACCTCCTCGTCGCCGGCAGCCAGGGCGCCTACACCAGCGACCTCTACATCAAGAACAGCCGCGTCACCGACCCCGAGGTCCGCAAGGCCATCCACTACCTCTTCCCGCGCGAGCAGGCCCGCCAGGTCCTCGGCGGCCCCCGCCTCGGCGACTTCGCCACCACGCTCTCCTCGCCCGCCGTCGTCGGCTGGAAGAAGTACGACCTCTACCCCGTCGCGCCCGCCGGGGACATCGAGAAGGCCAAGGAGCACCTGGCCCGGGCGAAGACCAAGGTGGACACGCTCACCTACGCGTACGAGAGCGACGCCCCCGAGAAGGACCGGCTCGCCCAGGTCCTCGTCGAGGCCTTCGCCAAGGCGGGCATCAAGCTCGTCACCAAGCCGCTGGAGAAGGCCGCCTTCACCAACGAGGTCTTCCGCGGACCGGCCCCCTACGACCTGTGGCTGTCCACCAACTCGGTCGACTGGCCCACCCCGTCCACGCTGCTGCCCGACAGCTACCACAGCAAGCTCGACGCCCTCGCCAACTCCATCCGCTACAGCAACCCCGAGGTCGACAAGGAGCTGGAGCGCATCGCGACCATCGGCGAGGCGCAGCAGAAGGCCGACGCCCTCATCGCCCTCGAACAGACCGTCATGAAGGACGTCCCGGTCGTGCCGTTCCTCTACACCAGCGTCACCCAGTTCCGCGGGAAGAACGTCGGCGGCGCCGCCATCCACCCGATCTACGGCTCCATCGCGGCGGCCGACCTGTACCTGAAGAAGTCCTGACCCGGAAGCCCTCACCCGGAAGCCCCTGACCGGAAGCCACGACCGGAAGCCCTGACCCCGACATGACCGGCTACCTCCTGCGCCGGGCCCTGCAGGCCGCGGCGGTGCTCCTCGCGATCACCGCCGCCGCCTTCGGGCTCTTCTACGCCGCCCCCTCCGACCCCGCGCTCATCGCCTGCGGCCCCAAGTGCGACACCGCACAGGTCGAGGCCGTCCGCCACAGCATGGGCCTGGACCAGCCCCTGGCCGCCCAGTACCTCGACTACCTGCGCGGCCTCGTCGCCGGCCGCACCATCAGCGACGTCGACGGCAGCGCCATCGACTGCGCCGCGCCCTGCCTCGGCTACTCCTACACCCTCCACCAGCCGGTCCTCGACGCCATCGGCGACCGCTTCCCCGTGACGCTGTCGCTCGCGGGCGGCGCGCTCGTGGTGATCGTCGTCCTCGGCATCGGCGCCGGCTTCACCGCCGCGCTGCGCCGGGGCACCGCCACCGACCGGCTGCTGTCCGCCTTCACCCTGGTCGGCGCGAGCGTGCAGATCTACTTCCTCGGCTACGCCCTGCAATACCTGCTGGTCTACTCGACCGATCTGATGCCGCTGCCCGGCTACGTCCCCCTCGCCGAGGGCCCCGCCGCGTGGGCGGCCGGGCTGCTCCTGCCCTGGCTCGTCCTCGGCTTCGTCAACGCCGCCGTCTTCGCCCGCCTCGCGCGCTCCCAGACGCTGGAGACGATGCACGAGGGGTACGTGCGGACGGCCCGCGGCAAGGGGCTCACCACGCTGCGGGCGCACGGCAAGTACACGGCGCGCGGCGCCGCCGGGCCCCTCGTCCAGCTGCTCGGGCTGGAGGCCGGGGCGCTCTTCGGCGGCGCGTTCATCACCGAGACGGTCTTCGGGCTCGGCGGCGTCGGCAAGCTCGCCGTCGACTCCGTCGTCCAGAACGACCTGCCGACGGTGGTCGGCACGGTGCTGCTCGCCGCCTTCTTCGTCGTGGTGTTCGTGGCCCTCGCCGACCTGGTGGTGGCCTGGCTCGACCCGAGGGTGAGGCTCGCATGACCCCGGCCCTGTCCGTACGTGACCTGACGGTCTCCTTCAAGGGGCGCGGCGGTACGGAGACCACGGCCGTCGACGGCCTCTCCTTCGACCTGGAACGCGGTGAAGTCCTGGGGCTGGTGGGGGAGTCCGGCTCGGGCAAGTCCACGGTGGGGCTCGCGGCGATGGGGCTCCACGACCCGGCCCGTACGCGGGTGAGCGGCAGCGTGCTGGTCGGCGGCACGGAGGTCGTCGGCGCGCCCGAGTCCGCGGTGCGGGCGCTGCGCGGCGCGCGGATCGCCATGGTCTTCCAGGACGCGCTCGCCGCGCTCTCGCCCTTCCACACGGTCGGCGCGCAGCTGGCGGAGGCGTACCGCGTGCACGCCCCGGCGGGCGCCGGGCGGCGGGCCGACGCGAAGGAGAAGGCCCTCGCCGGGCTGGAGCGCGTCGGCATCCCGGCCGCCCGCGCCCGCGACTACCCGCACCAGTTCTCGGGCGGCATGCGGCAGCGCGTGATGATCGCCATGGCGCTGGTCAACAGCCCCGACGTGCTCATCGCCGACGAGCCCACGACGGCGCTGGACGCGCGCGTCCAGCGGCAGGTCCTCGGCCTCCTGGCGGAACTGCAGGAGGAGAGCGGCACGGCGGTGCTGCTCGTCACCCACGACGTGGGGGTGGTGGCGCAGACGTGCGACCGCATGCTCGTGATGCGGGGCGGGCGGGGCCTGGAGGAGGGCCCCACCCGCAAACTCCTGAACGACGCGGCACACCCGTACACGAGAGCGCTGACCGGCGCGGCCCCGACGCTGAACACGGTGCCGGGAACGCGCCTGCCGACGGTCGACGACCCGGCTCCGGCCGGCGCGGCGGTGCCCACCACGGCGACGGGTCGCCCGACACCGGCATCCGGCGGCACCGAACCGGTCTCGGCTGTTGCCGGGAAGGGAGCGGCGCGTTCTGTTGGCGCAGACGCCGGGCAAGGACCCTCCGCCGCGACGGCGAGTCGCTCCGCGGTGGAATCCGGCGGTGCCGGGCCGGCCTCGGCGACTGCGGGGACGGGGCCGGCCGGGCACCGCCGGGCAGCCGGGCGGGGGGCGAGCGCCGTTGCGGCGGAAGGAAGCGCCCTTGGCGAGGCGGGAACCGCCGGGCCCCTCGCCGAAGTCGTCGATCTCCGGGTGGAGTTCGGCGGGCGCCGGGGCCTCCGGAAGGGACGTGGCGCCGTCCACGCCGTGCGCGGCGTCAGCCTGCGCATCGGCGCGGGCGAGACACTCGGCCTCGTGGGCGAGTCCGGGTCCGGGAAGTCGACCACGGCGAGGGTCCTCGCGGGGCTGCAGCGCCCCACGTCGGGGGACGTGCGGTTCGACGGCCGGGACATCTCCCGGGCCGCGGCCGACACCCGCCTGCGCCGCGAACTCAGCCGCGACGTACAGCTGGTCTTCCAGGACCCGTACGCGTCGCTCAACCCGCGCCGTACCGTCGAGGAGATCGTCACCACGCCGCTGCGCGTGCACACCGCCCTCGGCAGGGAGGAACGCCGCGCCCGGGCCGCCGGGCTGCTGGAGCAGGTGGGGCTGCGGGCCGCCCACCTCGGCCGCTACCCGCACGAGTTCTCCGGCGGCCAGCGCCAGCGCATCGGCATCGCCCGCGCCCTGGCCCTCCGCCCCCGCCTGGTCATCGCGGACGAGCCGGTGTCGGCGCTGGACGTCTCGGTGCAGGCGCAGGTGCTCAACCTCCTGATGGACCTCCGCGACGAGCTGGGCCTGTCCCTCCTCTTCGTCTCGCACGACCTCGCCGTCGTCCGGCACTTCTGCGACCGGGTGGCGGTGATGCGGGCCGGGACCGTGGTGGAGAGCGGGCCGCGGGACGAAGTGTTCGGCGATCCGAAGGCCCCCTACACGCGCGAGCTACTCGCGGCCACGATGTAGGGCGGTGCCCGCGCCGCCGCTCGTGGAGGGGACGGGCGGCGGCGCGGGACGCCGTGGACGCAGCAGGTCCACGGGGACGCCGGTGACGTCGTCGGCGAGGAGGAGGGACCGGTGCCCGCCGGGTTCGGGGGCGGCCACCCCGGCCGGGCCGCCGTGCAGGGCCCACGCCAGCCGGCCGTCCGCCCAGAGCGTGAGGGCGTGGGCGTAGGCGGACACCGCCGGGAGCGCGACAGGAGGGAGCCCGGCCCGGGCCGCCTCGGCCGCGAAGCGGTGGAGCGCATCCCGCAGGGCGTCCCGGAGCGCACCGGTTTCCACTCCCGGTCCCGCTGCGTCGCACGCCAGGACCGCGGTGGCGGCACCGGACACGGCCCGGAACGACGCCAGCTCGCGTGCGGGCGGCGGGAGTTCGTACCCGCAGACGTATTCGACGAGGTCGAGCGCGGACCCCGCGGCGAGGGCGTCCCAGGGCCGCCGGTCGGCGAGTTCGCGGAAGCGGGCCGCGAAGCGCTCGCGCCATGCGGGCGACATCGCCGGGCCCGTCATCCGCCACACGTCGGCGAGGGCCCTCTGCAGGGCCGTCCGGGCCGGCGGGGTGGGCCCGCCGTCCGTGGGCAGGAAGTCGGGCAGCGCGCCGAACCCGAACGCGTACTCCTCCCCGCGGGGATGGCGGCACCGGTCGTCCAGGACGTGGAACCAGACGATCCAGGCCGCGGTCCGCTGCAGCCGCGGGCACGTGGCCTGCGGGGCCACCCGCGCCGCGAGGTCGGCGCAGCGCGCCCGGCGGAAGCGCCGCTGCGCGGAGAAGGACTGGATGAGCCCGGTGCGCCGCACCCACCGGTCGGTGAACGCGGCGGCTTCGCCGATGTGCGGGCTGACCCGCGCGGGTCCGGGGCCGGGTTCGGACTCGGGGAGATCGGTGACCGGCGGCCGGTAACTGGGCACGAGGGACACGACGTTCCTCAAGGACGAGGGATGGGGAGTCACAGCGTCCACCCCCGCACCGCACCGGATCCATGGCCCGGCCCCGGTTCGCCAGCGGCTCATCAGTGCGCGGCCGGGCGCGCGGCGAACCGTGCGCGCCGGGCGGCGACCGGCGGGGCGGGAGGGTCAGGCGGTTCCGGCGCGCTCGCGGCCGGTTTCCCTGCCCGTGCCGTCCAGCTCCCAGCCGAGGAAGGAGTAGACCACGATCAGGACGGCCCCGCAGAAGATCGCCCAGTCGGCGAGGTTCATCACGCTGAAGCCGCTGACGGAGATGAAGTCGACGACCTCGCCCTCGAAGCCGCCGGGCGAACGGAAGAGACGGTCCGTCAGATTGCCGAGCGCACCGCCCAGCAGCAGCCCCAGGGCGATGGCCCACGGGGCGCTGTAGAGCTTGCGCGACAGGCGGACGATCACCACGGCGACGGTCGTGGCGACGACCGTGAGCGCGATGGTCATCGCCGAGGCGATGCCGAACGCCCCGCCGGGGTTGCGCATCACCTGCAGCTCCAGCCAGCTGCCGATCAGCCGGACGGGAGCCCGGTTCTCCAGCCCGGCGACCACGGCCAGCTTGCTGCCCAGGTCGAGCGCGTAGGCGGCACCCGTCACCGCCAGGAGCAGGGGTATCCGCCGGCGGGCCGCAACGCCCTCGCCCCGGCCTTCACTGGGCACGCCCGTGGCCCGACCCGGATCCGTCAAGTTCACTCACCTCGAAGCAGTCTGTCGTCCGGTCGTATCCCGGCTCACCGTTCCGAACCGAACCCGCGTACGGGACCGGTGTCGTTCACCTCAGCCTACGGACCGCCCCGGCCCCGTCCGAGCCCCGGCCCGGCATCCTTTACCGATCGGTCGACCAACCGGCGCCGCGGCCCGCCTAGCCTCTTCGACGTGACGACGATCAACGTGAACGACACCGCCGCGGCCCTGCAGCGGGAGTGGAACTCCCTCGTGCTGGGGCACGTCGGCCCGGCCTGCATCAAGGTGCTGCGCATGAACGAACTGCCCGTGGAGGAGGAGACCCACGACGCCCCGGAGGCCCTGCTCGTCCTCGAAGGGAGGCTCGAACTCGACGTCGCGGGCGAGCCGGTGCCCGTCGAGGCGGGCGGACTCTACGTGATCCCCGCGGGAACACCGCACGCCGTCCGCCCGGGCAGCCACGGCACACTCGTCATCGTCGAGCTCGACGACCTCGCCGGGCCGGGGTCCCGTCAGTAGCCCCGGCGCCCCCGGCCTGGTCGGGGCGTGCCCCCGGCTTCCTCAGGGCGTGCCCGTGGGTTCGTCAGGGCGTGCCCGTGGGTTCGTCCCTCTCCCGCCTCCGTGCCCCCGCGCACACCATCGTCACCACCACCCCCGCCACCGCCCACGCCGACAGGACCAGCAGCGGGCCCGTCAGGCCGTTGCCGTTGAAGTAGGCGAGGGAGCGGGCGGACCAGGTGCCGGCGCCCGGGGGGAGGGCCGGGCCGATGGTGTTCCAGAACGGGGGGAGCAGGGGGTAGGGGTAGGCGCCGCCGGCGCTCGGGTTGCCCAGGACC
This sequence comes from Streptomyces telluris, assembly GCF_024519335.1. NCBI lineage: Bacteria > Bacillati > Actinomycetota > Actinomycetes > Kitasatosporales > Streptomycetaceae > Streptomyces > Streptomyces telluris. The sequence continues at coordinate 69,664 of NZ_JANIID010000022.1, read as the reverse complement.
ACCACGATCGCGATGGCCAGGCCGATGCCGACGATTCCCGCGAGACCTTGCAGGGCGAGCGTCGTCGCGCCGACGGCGAAGACCACCAGCGTGCCCAGGCCCCACAGTCCGAGGATGCCGCCGGGCAGCGCGTCGAGGACCGGGCCCGCGATGACGGTCCCGAGCAGGCCGGCGGCCGCCGCGTAGAGGGCGAGGGCGCCGAGCCGGATGACGGCCCGGTGCGGGTTGGCGGGCCGGGCGCCCGCGCTGATGGCGAGGATCGCGGCGCACAGGTAGCCGCCCACGCACCAGCCGATCACCAGGTAGAACGAGGTCAGGCCGCGGGCGTCGCCGGCCGCGGCGGGTGCGACGTCCCTGACCCGTACGGTGCGGCCTTCCGCGGCCTCGGCCCGGGTGATCACCGCCTCGGTGGCCTGGGCGAGGGAGGCGCCCGCGCCGCCGGCGACGAGGAGCGTGTCGATGGTGCCGCGCGGGTCGACGACGAGCGCGGCGTCGAGGTCGCGCTCGCGGATCTCCGCGACGGCCGCCGCCTCGCCGCCGTCCACCGTGTGCACGTCCAGGGGCCGCCCGGGCAGCCTGTCGAGCCGTTCCTCCAGCTGCCCGCCGATCGCCCGGGGGGCGACGAGACCCAGGGAGACCTCTCTGGGCCGCGGGTCGTGGAAGGCGCCGACGTAGGAGGCGATGAAGGCGAGCTGGAGCACCAGGGCGCCGATCACCAGGACCGCGGCCCGGGCGGTCACCGCGCTGCGCAGTTCCTGGGCGAATGAGGGCATGCCCCGAGCCTGCGGGGTGCGGCGGGCCTGCGCAGGCGGTGCGGGCTGTCCGGGTGACCGCCCGCGCTTGCCCGGGGGGCCGACCCGCACACGCGTTCGTACGAATGTTCGAGAGAGTGGTTTATGGTGGATGGAGAGGGCGGTTTTCAGCCAGGGGGTGACAGGGACAGCAGGAGGTGCGATGACCGGGCTCGACACGTTCACGCACCTGCACACCGCATCCGGCTTCTCGATGCGGTACGGCGCCGTACACCCCGAGCGGCTGGCCGAGCGCGCCGCCGAGCGCGGCATGGACGCCGTCGCCCTCACCGACCGCGACACCCTCGCCGGAGCGGTCAGGTTCGCCAAGGCGAGCGCCAAGGCCGGGGTGCGCCCGGTGTTCGGCGTGGACCTGGCCGTGCGGGACGAGCCCCCGCAGTCCCTGTCGTCCGCCCCCGGCCGCGCCCGCCTCCGCACCCCCGTGCGCGGCGGCGCCTTCGTCGACGAGTCCGCGCCGCGTGCGGTCTTCCTCGCCCGGGACGGCGCGCACGGCTGGGCCGCCCTGTGCGGACTGGTCTCCGCGGCCCATGCGGGCACCGCCCATGCGGACACCGCCCACGCGCACGCCGCCTCCCGCCGCCCCGAGCTGACCCGCGCCGACCTGGCGGCCGCCGCCCCCGGCATCCGCACCCCTCTCCACGTCCTCCTGGGCCCCGGCTCCGAGCCCGGCCGCGCGCTCGCCGCGGGCCGCCCCGACCGGGCCGCCCGGCTGCTCGCGCCCTGGCGGGAAATGTTCGGTGACGCCCTGAGACTGGAGGTCGTGTGCCACGGCCGCACCGGCACCGGCCCGGGCTCCCTGCGCCTCGCCGCCCGTACCGTCGGCTTCGCCGCGGAGCAGGGCGTCCCCGCCGTCCTCAGCAACGCCGTCCGCTACGCCGACCCCGGTCAGGGACCCGTCGCCGACGTCCTGGACGCGGCCCGCCTGCTGGTGCCGGTCGACCCCCGCAGGCCGGAGTCGCTCGACAGCGGGGAGCGCTGGCTCAAGGGGCCCGGTGACATGGCCGCCCTCGCCGAGCGGATCGCCGAGGCCGCCGGGCTGCGCCGGGACGCGGCCCGCCGGCTGCTCGCCACCACCGAGGAGACCGCCGCCGCGTGCCGGGTCGACCCCAAGGACGACCTGGGCCTCGGCAAGGTCCACTTCCCCGAGGCGCACCTGGTCGGCGTGGGGAGCCGCACCGCCGACCGCGTGCTGCGCTCCCGCTGCACGGCGGGCATGGTGCTGCGCGGATACGACCGGCGGCCCCGCTACCGGCAGCGGCTGGAGGAGGAGCTGGCGATCATCGCCGAGCGGAAACTCGCCTCGTACTTCCTCACCGTCGCCCGGGTCGTCGACGACACCCGTGCCCTGGGCATCCGCGTCGCCGCCCGCGGCTCCGGCGCGGGCTCCCTGGTCAACCACCTGCTCGGCATCGCGCACGCCGACCCCGTCGAGCACGGCCTGCTGATGGAGCGCTTCCTGTCCCTGCGCCGTAAGGCGCTGCCCGACATCGACATCGACGTGGAGTCCGCGCGCCGCCTGGACGTCTACCGCGCGATCTTCGACCGCTTCGGCGCGGACCGGGTCGCGACCGTCGCCATGCCCGAGACCTACCGCGTCCGGCACGCGATCCGGGACGTCGGCACGGCCCTCGGCAAGGACCCGGCCGAGGTGGACCGGCTCGCCAAGGCGTTCCCGCACATCCGCGCCCGCGACGCCCGCGCGGCCCTGGCCGAGCTGCCCGAGCTGCGCGGGGTGGCGGCGGAGGACCACGGCCGGCTGTGGGAGCTGGTCGAGGCGCTGGACGGGCTGCCGCGCGGCGTCGCCATGCATCCGTGCGGAGTGCTGCTGTCGGACGCGACCCTGCGCGCCCGTACGCCCGTCGTGCCGACCAGCGGCGAGGGCTTCCCCATGGCGCAGTTCGACAAGGACGACGTGGAGGACCTCGGGTTGCTCAAACTCGACGTGCTGGGCGTGCGGATGCAGTCCGCGATGGCGCACGCGGTGGCCGAGATCGCACGGGCCACCGGGCGCCGCCTCGACCTCGACGATCCCGCGCAGGTGCCGCCGGGCGACCGCCGCACGTACGAACTGATCCGGTCCACCGAGACGCTCGGCTGCTTCCAGATCGAGTCGCCGGGCCAGCGCGACCTCGTCGGCCGGCTCCAGCCGTCCACGTTCCACGACCTCGTGGTCGACATCTCCCTCTTCCGGCCGGGCCCGGTCGCGGCCGACATGGTGCGGCCCTTCGTCGCGGCCCGGCACGGCCGCGCGCCCGTGCGCTACCCCGACCCGGCGCTGGAGGACGCGCTGCGCGAGACCTACGGCGTGGTCGTCTTCCACGAGCAGATCATCGAGATCCTGCACGTCATGACCGGCTGCGACCGGCACGTCGCGGACGAGACGCGCCGCGCGCTGTCCGACCCGCAGTTGGTGGACGGGGTGCGCGTCTGGTTCGCGGAGGAGGCGGCGAAACTCGGCCACGGGCCCGACGCCGTGCGCCGCACCTGGGAGATCGTGGAGGCGTTCGGCAGCTACGGCTTCTGCAAGGCGCACGCCGTCGCGTTCGCCGTGCCGACCTACCAGTCGGCGTGGCTGAAGGCCCATCACCCGGCCGCCTTCTACGCCGGGCTGCTCACCCACGACCCGGGGATGTACCCCAAGCGGCTGCTGCTCGCGGACGCGCGGCGGCGCGGCGTGCCGATCCTGCCGCTGGACGTGAACCGGTCGGGCGCGACCTATTCGATCGAACTGGTGTCCGATGAAGTGTCCGGTGGGAGGGGAGCGAACGGGAGGGGGCCGAACGGGAAGGGCGCGAACGGGAAGGGGCCGAACGCGAAGGGGCCCGGCGCCGGCGTGTGGGGCCTCCGACTGGCCCTCTCCGACGTGCAGGGCATCACCCGGGCCGAGACCGGACGCATCACGGCCGGCCGCCCGTACACCTCCCTCCCCGACCTGTGGCACCGCGCCCGCCCCGGCCGGCCCGTCGCCGAACGCCTCGCCCGGGTCGGCGCGCTGGACGCCTTCGGCACCAACCGCCGCGACCTGCTGCTGCACATCGCCGAACTGCACCACGGGACGCGGGGACGGCACCACGCCGACGCCGCCCAGCCCACGCTGATCGACGGCGTCCTGGCCGAGCCCGTCGGCCTGCCCGACCTCGACGCGGCCGAGCGCCTGGACGCCGAGCTGAGCGTGCTCGGCATGGACGCCTCGCGCCACCTGATGGCCGACCACCGGAAGTTCCTCGACGAGCTGGGGGCGATGCCCGCACGGCGGCTGCGCGACGTCCGGCACGGCGAGACCGTCCTGGTCGCGGGCGCCAAGGCCGCCACCCAGACGCCGCCGATCCGCTCCGGCCGCCGCGTCATCTTCACCACCCTCGACGACGGTACGGGCCTGGTCGACTGCGCGTTCTTCGACGACAGCCACCCCGCCTGCGCGCACACGCTCTTCCACTCCTGGCTGCTGCTCGTCCGCGGCGTCGTCCAGCGCCGCGGGCCGCGCAGCCTGAGCGTGGTGGGCGCGGCGGCGTGGGACCTCGCGCAGCTGACGAGGCTTCGCGCGGAGGGCGGGCTGGAGGCGGTGGCCGAGCTCCTCGCCGAGGGCGCGGCCCCGGCCCCGGCCGCCGCGGCGCCGTCCGGGCGGCGCATCCGCCTGTCCACCGGCTACGCCATGCACCCCTGGGCGGACCTCCGGCCCGCGGGCGAGGGCGCGGCCACGGGCCGCAAGCTGTGGCACGCGAGCCCGGGGAGCGCGGGATGAGCGCCCGCGCGCGGCTCGCCGCGGTGCCGGGCCCGCCGCCGACCGGGCCCGCCGGCCCGGTCGCCCCGACTGGTTCGCCCACCGTGCTCTACGTCCACTTCCACGCCGAGGCGGGCGCGCCCCTCGGCGAGGAGACCTACGACGGCCTGCTCGCGCTGCTCGCCGAGGTGACGCCCGTCGTCCAGGCGGTGCCGCCGGACGCGGCGCTGATGGAAGTGCGCGGCGCCACGCGGTACTTCGGGCACGGACCCGCCGGTCTCGCCGCGCTCGTACGGGTGCGCGTCCTCGCGCGGTACGGGGCCGACTGCACGATCGGCATCGCGGGCAACCCGATGCTGGCCCGGATGGCCGCGCAGGACGGGCCGCCCGGCGCGGTGCGCACGCTGCCCGGGGACCCGGCCGCCGTGTCCGCGTTCCTGGCGGGCAAACCGGCCGCCGCCCTGTACGGCGTCGGCCCGGCCACCGCCCGCACCCTGTGCTCGTACGGGCTCGACAGCGTCGGCCGGATCGCCGCCGCGCCGCTGCCCGCGCTGCAGCGGATCCTGGGGCCCGCGGCCGGGCGGCGCCTGCACGAGCGGGCGCGCGGCATCGACCCGACCCCCGTCACCCCGGGAGCTCGGGCCCGCTCGATGGCCGCGGAGCACCGCTTCGGCAGGGACGAGCTGGACGCGGACCGGCGCCGCCGCGCGCTGCTGGCGCTCGCCGACGGGCTGGGCGGCCGGCTGCGGGAGAGCGGCCGGGTCGCCCGGGGGCTGGCCCTCACCGTGCGCTACGCGGACGGTTCGACGACCACCCGCTCCCGGGCCTTCACCGAGCCGACCGCGCACACCCCCGCACTGACCTCGGCCGCGTACGCCCTGCACGACGCGCTCGGACTGCAGCGCGCCCGGGTCCGCAGCGTGGCGCTGCGCGCGGAGGGCCTCGGCGAGGCCGGATCGGCCGCGCACCAGCTGTCGTTCGACCCCGCCGACGAGAAGGCGCGCCGGATCGAGGCGGCCGTCGACCGGGCGCGGGCCCGCTTCGGGCCGGCCGCGGTGGGGCCGGCGGCCGCGGTGCGGGGGCCGGCGGCCGTGCGGGCGCGGGGGAAGCGGCGCAACGTGGCCTGAGCAGGGCGGGCGGGGGTTGGTCACTTGTTACAGGCAGGCGTCCCGCACATGAAAAACCTGTGTCATCTTCCTTGACCGATCAAGGAAGATCCACGCATTCTTACCCGCAGGTAAGTTAACGGCCTTTCAGCCCAATCCTATTCCTGGTCACCCGTGTGCCCAAAGCCGGGACCATCCCCCACCAGCGAGGTGTTATATGAAGCTGTCCTGGAGACCCCTGCGCACCCTGCTCCCCGCCCTGGCTCTCGCCCTCTCGGCCGCCGCCCTCACCGCCCCCGAGGCCGTGGCCGCCCCGTCCCCCGAGCCCCGCGCCGCTGCCGCCGGCACGGCCGTCAGCAGCGGCTGGAACGACTACTCCTGCAAGCCGTCGGCCGCCCACCCGCGCCCCGTCGTCCTCGTGCACGGCACCCTCGGCAACTCCTGGGACAACTGGCTGGTCCTCGCGCCCTACTTGAAGAACCGCGGCTACTGCGTCTTCTCCCTCGACTACGGCAAGCTGCCCGGCGTGCCGGCCTTCTACGGCCTCGGCCCGATCGCGAAGTCGGCCGAGGAGCTCTCCGCGTACGTCGACAAGGTCCGCGGCGCCACCGGCGCGGACAAGGTGGACATCGTCGGCCACTCCCAGGGCGGCGCGATGCCGCGCTACTACCTCAACTTCCTCGGCGGCAAGGACAAGGTGAACTCCCTCACCGGCATCGCCCCCAACAACCACGGCACGACGATGTCGGGCCTGGTCACCCTGATGGACAAGATCCCCGGAGCCCGCAAGGCGCTCGGCGGCATGACCCCCGGCCTCACCGACCAGGCGATCGGCTCCGACTACCTCAAGCGGATGAACTCCGTCCCCGACACCGTGCCGGGCGTCCGCTACACGGTCATCGCGACCAAGTACGACGAGGTCGTCACGCCGTACACCTCGGGCTACCTGACCGGCCCCGACGTGCGCAACATCCTGCTCCAGGACCTCTGCGCCGTGGACCTCTCCGAGCACATCGCGATCGGCACCGTCGACCGCATCGTCGCCCACGAGGTCGCCAACGCCCTCGACCCGGAGCACGCCACTCCGACCACCTGCGCGTCCGTCATCGGCTAAAACCGCTGGCCCCGGCACCGCTCATGAGGAAGTCTCCCTCTTCATGAGCACCTCGCACCCTGTTCTGCAGGCCGGCGGTGACGTGACGGTCACCCTGGTCAAGGAGTCCCGGTCCGGTATCGGCTACCCCGCGGTCGTCGTCCGCGACGACGGCACCCACGCCGTCGTGCGCGCACCGTGGGCGGCCCCCGCGGACCGGGACTTCGGCTTCGTCCGCTTCGAACGCGGCGACGTCTTCACCGAGCACTACTGGCGCGACCGCTGGTACGCCGTCAAGGAGGTCCGCACCGCCGACGGCACCCTGAAGGGCTGGTACTGCGACATCACCCGCCCCGCACAGATCACCCCCGACGGCGTCGTCTCCACCGACCTGCACCTCGACCTGTGGGTCTCGGCGGACGGCGCCACGGTGCTCCGCCTGGACGAGGACGAGTTCGAGGAGAGCGGCCTGGAATCCCATGACCCACCGGCAGCGGCCCGGGCCCGCGCGGCTCTGGACGAACTGGAACGGGTGGCGCTTGCGGGCGGGTTGACGGGGTTGCTGGGTCAGGGGCCCTGAGCCGCCCCACCCGGGGCGGGAATCCATGCGAGAACGTGACTGAAGGGCTCGTCCCCCTTGATCAGGGGCAACCCCCTCCGTAGCTTGCTGCCGACGGCAAGGGAGGGACTCGCATGAAGCTGACCAAGGTCGCCGGGGAAGACCCGGACTGTGACTCCGGCGACTGCGCCAACGTCTTCACCACGGACCAGCCCGGCAAGATCGCGGTACAGGGCTATCTGATCGACCACCCGGCTCCCGAGGGAGAGGCAGTCGTGACGATCCCCGAGCGTGTGCTGAGGGAGGCCGCTCGTGCTCTTGGATGGTGATGCGTGGGCCGCGTACTTCCGTGAATTCGAACGGTCCGCGTGGCGGCTCGAAGTGCAGCCGACCTACACCATGCCGGCCGAGGCCGAAAGCCTGGCCCGCTTCCTCCGGGGAGAGCCCAAGCCCGATGACCACAACGCCAAGTGGCAGGCGACCGTCCGGGACGCCGTGAAGGCCGGCAGGACGTTCGGCCGGGTGCGGGTGGTGCGCCGGCCGCTCACGGGCTACCAGAAGTACCAGTTCGCCTGGGGCATCCCGGGCAACATCCGGGCCGGGGAGGACATCCGCGTCCTCGACCTGACGGACAGGGATCCGGGGCTACCGGATCAGGACTTCTGGCTGTTCGACGAGACGATCGTGGTGCACCTCAACTACCGGCCGGACGGGACCCAGATCAACCGGGAACTGATCCGGTCTCCCGACCTCGGCAAGTACCTCGCATGGCGTGACCTCGCCCTGGCGAACTCAGTTCCTTTCCGTGACTATCGAGCCTGAACATCAAGCACGAGAGCGAAAAGACCTCGCGGAGGCGCTACGGGGCCTCCGCGAGGCGGCCGGGCTGAGCGGTGAGCGCCTTGCCGTGCGCTGCAATATGAGTCAGACGAAGATCAGCCGAATAGAGACCGGCCGGGCGCTGCCCACCGTCATCGACGTCCAGCGGATCCTGACCGCTCTCCATGTGCCTGCGGAAGTCGCGGACGAACTGCTGAAGCTGGCTCGCAGGGCGAATGTCGACTATGCCTCCTGGCGGACATACGCGCGTGTCGGCCTGTACCGGAAACAGGCCGAACTGAAGGCGCTGGAGTCGACATCCCGAGTGATGCGGCACTTTCTTCCGGCCATTCCCACGGGCCTGCTGCACGTCCGGCAGTACGCGGAGCAGACGCTGGCGAAGGCGGTGAAGAGCGACCCCGCCAGGGATGTCGCCAGAGCCGTACAGGCCCGCATGGACCGTCAGGCCATCCTGGACGATCAGTCGCGTCACTTCACGTTCCTGCTCACGGAGCAGGCGGTGCGGTGGCGCAGGGCCGACCGCGAGGTCATGGCGGCACAGTGCGCGCACATGGCCGAGGTGTCCCGGAGGCCGAACGTCGAGCTTGCGGTCATTCCCCGGGCCGCCCGGGTCCCGGGTACGCCCATGAACATCTTCGTGATCTACGACGACCGGCTCGTCACCGTCGAACTCTTCTCGGGTGAAGTCGTATTGCGCGACCCCCGGGACATCTCCCATCACGTGGAGCTGTTCGAACTGTTCCTCGGATGCGCCCTCACGGGAGAGGATGCCACAGCATTTCTCGCAGGGGCAGCCGAGGACTTCATGCGTCTACGTGACTAAGGGTTCTCGCGAGGCGAAGGCCGTAGAAGCATGGTCGATGACAGCGGACATCGAAAGGCCCGGTGTGGTGTCCGCCCCGACCCCAGGAAGGTTTTCCATGACTGACCTGTACGGCCTGCCGCTCGAAGGCGCCCGATTCTCCAAGGCATGCGGGGGAAACACCCACCCGGACGGTGAATCGTGCGTAACCCTCGCCCGTATCGGTGAGGACGCCTACGCCCTCGGCGACAGCAAGCGGCCCGGCGCGGCCCCGCTCAGGTTCACCGGTGCCGAACTCGACGCCGCGGGCATCGATCCGGGCCGTTTCGGCCTCTCGGCCTGACCGGACGCTCATCGGCCGGCGGCCTTCGCTCTCCGGGGAGGGCGGGGGCCGCCTCCGCCTCCGGCTGCGCCGACGTCGCTGACACTGATGCCGAACGGGTAGAGCCCCTTGCACTTCCACGGATATCTCTGGACCGGCGACAAAGCGGTCCACGACAAGGAGAGCGCCCGGCGCCCTCCGCCACCCACGGCTCCCGCCTCCACCAGTCCCCCTGAGGTCATCCAGCGGTACCGGGAAGCCGTCACGGAATGGCGGGTGACGGGAGTCCCGCCGATGCAGACGGCGCACTGGCTCCTGAAGCCGGCCGCGTTCGTGCGCGGGACCTGGGACGACCCCGGGCGGGCGGCGGCGTGGCTCGGCGACCGCCTGGTGGAACACGCGCCCCGCTTCGCGGCGAAGGCCGACCGGGGGAGTGCGTGGCAGGCCGCCCTCGTTGCCGCTGCGGCCGAGCGGCTGGGGTGGGGCGGGGACGTCTCCCACGGCTTCTATCTGGAACGACCGGTGTTCCTGTCCGTGGCCTTGGTGACGTGCTCTCCGAACCGTGCGATGGCGGACCAGCCGTGCCCGGCGGGGTAGCCGCTGAGCCGGCTGTTGCCGCGGTGTGCCCAGGCCCGATGGGGGCGCCCCGTCTCAGCTCGCGCTCGTGGTGGTTGCGCGTCCGGCCGCGGGCCGGGGACGGAAATCCTCCGGCCCGGGGCGTGGGGCGGCGGATAAGTGGCCCCGGGTGGCGGCTGCAGGTATCAGCATCAGCAGCCCCAGCACGGGCCCGTGCCGCGGGTGCCCCCGATCGGGGACAGCCGGACGCCCCGGACGGAGGCGAGCCGAGCGGGGCGTCCGCGTTCAGCGCGGCAAGCCCGCCCCCTTCACATGGGACACGAAAACGGCCCACGCTCCGGTCGCGAAGACCAGGGCGGGGCCGTGGGGGTTCTTGCTGTCGCGGACGGGGATCGCGGCAGCAGTGGTGGCGGCGTCCGCTATCTCAAGGCAGTTGCCGCCCTGCCCGCTATAGCTGCTCTTGCGCCATATCGCTTCCCGAAGTCTCGGCGGGTACATCTCTGCATGACCTCTCTGCTGCGTCCATCGCTACAGCTCGCCCCGGATCCGGGCGATCAGGCCGAGGCTGTCCCGCGGACTGAGAGCGATCGACCGGAGCGAGTCGAAGATCAGTGTGTACTCTGCCGTCTCCTCCGGCGTCTCCAGGTACAGCGTCCCCGTCCGGTGTTCGATGCAGACGACATCGGAGAACGCGGAGCTGGGGAAGCTGAACAGCACGAACGCTCCGAACAGCCCTGCGTGTGCCTCAGCGTGATGGGGGATGACCTGCAGCTCCACGTTAGGGCGCAGGGCCATCTCTTCCAAGTGTTCGAGCTGCTTGCGCATCACTTCCGCGCCACCGATACGGAGGCGGAGCGCTGCCTCGCTCTCGATCACGCACAGACGTGGCGGCCGCTCCCGCTTCAGCACTTCCTGACGCTCCTCACGGGCAGTGACCAGAGCGTCGACGGCTGCGGGCTGCAGAGTCGATGGGGCGGCTTGCAAGACGGCCCGTGCGTAGTCGGATGTCTGCAAGAGGCCTGAAATCAAAGCCGTTTCATAAGTTCGAATGTAATCAGTCGTCCCCTCGTAGCCGATGTAGTCCGCGTAGGAAGGTCGCGCGATGCTGGCGCGCCGGACCCAGCCGGGCTCTCTGTCCCGGCGGGCCAGTGAGACCATTTCGTCAACCTGTGCGGCATCGGTCACTCCATAGAAGCTGAGCAGGTCGCGCAGTTCTCCCAAAGAGATGCCGAGGCGCGCGTTTTCGATCCGATTGATCTTCGTCCGATGGCATCCGATCCTCTCTGCCGCTTCCTCGGGCGTCCTGCCTGCGTGTTCGCGGAAGCGGGCCAAGAGCGCCGCGAGACGGCGACGTCGAACTGTTGGGCGGGCTCCGGTCACCTGAACTCCCCTTATTCGAGGCCTTGAAGGCGTAAGGGTACCGGCGCGAAAAAATCATGGGACAAGTTCCAAAGGGTCAGTTGCAGTCGGGGCGATTCCCGGAGCATGCTGACTCCGCGGTCACTCGTGAACGGAATCCGCCGTTGTGATCCGTTCAACTCCGTATGCCCGGGTGGCAGCTGCCTCCGGCTTTCGCATCCGGGATCAGAAGTCCAGCTCTCGCGCAAGACAAGCCCCGGCGGTCGCAGCCACGACCCCGGGGACGGCCAACGCTGAAGAGGAGCGTCGACGTGTACCACTCTATCCTCCGCTCGTTCGAACGGGTCCGGAAGATTCTCGCCCCCGGCGCGGACGCTGCGCATCCGTCCGGCGCCGATGTGCCGCCGTCCGCGGGTTCGCCATCTGTGACACCGGCGGAGCCGGTAGGACCGCCCAGCGTTGCAGGCCGCCCCCAAGGCGCCGCCTGCGGCGTCTACATCTGGGCCACCGCCCACGGCATCGACCTGCGGCCCCGGGGGCCGCTTCCCTCGTGCACCTGCGGGGCCGGGCACGCGCCCGGCCCCGCCCCGCACGCCGTCGGCGCCTTCGTCATGGACACCCGTACGGAGCGGCTCGGCCAAGTCATGGGCCACGAAGGCCCCCGCCTGCAGCTGCGGCCGCCCGCCGGGGGCCGGGAGTGGGAGGTGGAGCCGGCCGGGGTGCGGGCCGCCACGGAGGTGGAGTTGATGATCGCGAAGGTGCGGCAGGCCAACGCGGCGAGTCGCTGGGGGAAGTGACTGACGGCTGCGGCCCCGCTCGCGGGTGGGGCCGTCCGCCGCCGCCCCGTCACCAGCCGTTCACCAGCCGAGGAGTACCAGTTCGCTGGTGAGTCCCGGGCCGAGGGCGAGGAGGAGGCCCGGGGAATCCGGGGGCGGTGGGGTGGCCATGGTTCTGGCGAGAACGTCGAGCACGGAGGCGGAGGAGATGTTGCCGTGGTCGGCCAGGGAGGCCCGGCTGTGGGCGAGGGCGGCGGGCGGCAGGCCGAGGGAACGGGTGAGGGCCTCGATGACTTTCGGGCCGCCGGGGTGGCAGACCCAGGTGGTGATGTCGTTCGCGGTCAGTTCGCGGCCGGCCAGGAAGTCGTGGACCTCGCCGGGGAGGTGCTTCTCGATGAAGTCGGGGACGTCCGGGGAGAGGAACACGGCGAAGCCGTCGGTGCCCAGGCGCATGCCCATGAGGTGCTCGGTCCCGGGGTGCAGGCGGCTGCGGGTCGCCAGCAGGGCGGGGCCGGCGGTCTCCCGGGCCCGGTGGGCGCCCAGAACCACGGCGGCGGCCGCGGCATCACCGAACAGGCTGGTCGCGACGAGGTTGGCGACCGAGGTGTCCGCGTACTGGAAGTTCAGCGAGCACAGCTCCACGGAGACCAGGACGGCCACCTGGTCCGGGTGGCCCTTCAGGTAGTCGTGGACTCTCGACAGTCCGGCGGCGCCTCCCGCGCAGCCGAGGCCGAGCATCGGCGTGCGCGCCACGTGGTGCGGCAGGCCGGCACGCTGGACGAGTTCGGCGTCGAACGACGGGACGGAGGCCCCGGTGGTGGTTGTGGTGACGATGGCCCCGACCTCCCCGGGCCGTACGTTCGCAGCCTTGAGGGCCCGGGCGAGCGCTTCCTGCCCGACTCGGCGTGCGGTGGCGGCCCACACCTCGTTGTACTCGGTGAAGGTGCGCGGCCGGGGATACTCGGCCAGGGGCAGGGAGAGGTTGCGGTACTCGATGCCCGTGTGGGCGGCGATGCCGGTGAACTGCCGGCGGACGGCCGGATCGGCGGAGAGGAACGCCTCGGCGAACACGGCGGCGATGTCCCGCTGGCGGTGCCGGTGCGGCGGTGCGGACACCGCGACGGAGGCCACCCGGGGAGCCGCCGGGCTCGCGTCGCTCATGGGCCGTCTCCCTCTGCCGCCGCTTCCCGCACGGTTTCCCTCGCACGGCCGGGCCCCACCGTGACGCGCGTGCGGCCCGCTCCGGCAGGGCGTGAAGCCGGGCGTGAGGGTGTGTACTGCGGCGTGGACGGAGCTGTGGTGCTCTCGGTGGTGCGTGGAAGGCGGTGGAACCGGAGAGGCCCGGGGGTAGCCAAGGTGCCGGTAACCGCGCCGAGGGCCGGCGCACGCACCGGAAGCGAAGAGGTACCCATGATCGGCAAGCGTGGCATCGGAATCGCTCTGTCCTCCCTCACCCTGGTCGCGGCGAGCGTCGGCTGGACGCCGGTGGCCCAAGCCGGCAGCACACCAGCCGGTACCGCAGAGGCCCGTACCGCAGAGGCCCGTACCGCACAGGCTCGTACCGCACAAGCCCCCGACGCCCGGGCCGACATCACCCACGCCCGCACCGCCCGGGATCACTTCACCCAGGACTGCACGGGGCAGGAGAACATCACCTACGGCCCCGGTCTCAGCCTCTCCTCCGATGCCTCGAAGGTCACCGTCGACGGGGCTTATCACTGCACGGACGCATCAGGCCGCAGCACCACCGCCAAGTACCACACCGAGGGCACCACGGGGGGCACTTGCCTGCTCCTCTCGTGGAACAGGTCGGAGGAAACCCTGCATTACGCGGACGGCGGCACGTCGGTCATCGCTTACCACTCCGGCCCTTCCCTGCGGGTTCTCGGCCTCAACACCGCGAGGCTCACAGGCGTGGTCGTCGCCGGGCGCGGCAAGGGATCGGTCGCCGAGAAGACCATTCAGACGGTGCCCGGCAGCCTGCCGACCGACTGCGTGCTCGCCGACGGCATCCGGCACACCACCGCGTTCACGCATCTGAGCATCCACCCCTGATGCCTCTTGGGCGCCTTCTCGGCATCCCTTTGGTGTGCCGTTTCGGAGCCTGACCGCGACCCCGCCCCGCGAGTGTCGTGAAGCCCCACGACAGCATCGCCAGTACCAGCGGTATCACCAGCAGTACTCCCGAGAAGGCCAGCACTCCCGCCGTGAGGACGGAGCTGGCGATCGCCGCGTACCAGAGCCACGTCCGGCGGGGGAGGAGGGCGAGGGCCGAGAGGAGGCCGGCCAGGGTGACCGAGGCCAGGCAGGTGGACGTCGCGCGCATCAGGCCGTCCAGGTCCGTCGTGCCCAGGGAGGCGATCACGCCGACTCCCGTGCAGGCGACCGCCAGGAGCGCCAGGCTGCGCCGCGGCACCTCGCCCGTGCCGCCGCCGTGGGCCAGCCACCGCGGGGCGGCGCCGTCGCGGCCGAGGGCCGCGCCCAGCCGGGAGGCGCCCGCGAGGTAGGTGTTGACCGCGCCGAAGGTCAGGAACAGGGCCGCGACCGCGGCGATCGGCCGGGCGGCCGTGCCCGCGCTCTGCGCGAGCAGGTCGGTCAGCGGGGTGTCCGTGCCGGCCGCGGCCGGGCCGAGGGCGCCGATCGTCGTCACGGCCAGGACGAGGTAGAGGACGGAGACGGCCGCCAGGGTGTACGCCGTCACCCTCGGCAGGTCGCGGGCCGGGTTCGCGAATTCGCCCGACAGGTGGCTGGCCGCCTCCCAGCCCGCGAAGGCGAAGAACAGCACGCCCGCCGCCGAGCCGACCGAGCCCCAGCCGTGCGGCATGAACGGGGTGAAGTGCGCGGACGTCATGTGCGGGGCCGCCGCGACCGCCGCGCCCAGCAGCACCGCCGCCAGCAGGGCGACGAGCAGCAGCTGCACCCGCCCGGACAGGTGCAGGCCCACGCAGTTGGCCGCGAACGACGCCGCGATGACCACCGCACCGATCGCCGTGGCCGCGGCGGACCCCAGGCCGAGCGCCCCGGCCACGTACTGACCGCCGATGAGGGCCGCCGCCACGACGCCGATCGGCACGGCCCCGTAGAACCACCAGCCGACCGCCGCCGCGGCGCGCGGCCCGGCGGCCCGGTGCACGAAGGTCGCCACGCCGCCGCCGTCCGGGAACCGGGCGCCCAGCGCGGCGAACGAGAGCGCAACCGGCACGCTCGTCACGAGCAGGACCAGCCAGGCCAGGATCGAGGCCGGGCCGGCCGCGTCGGCGGCCAGGGCGGGCAGGGCCAGGACGCCGGGGCCGAGGACGGCGCCGGCGCACAGGGCCGTGCCGCTGCCGATGCCCAGCCGTCGAACGGACGGCCGGGCAGGGGCGGGGGTATGGGTGGTTCGTACGGTCACGGGGGCCGAAGCTAGCCGCACCCGTGGTGGAAAAGGGGACTTGCCGAACGAAATTCGGCGCGTGCGGCATCATGTGCCCTTATGGACGACATAGATTCGGCGATCGTCAGGGAACTGCAGCGCGATGCACGGCAGACCAACCGCGATCTCGCCCGCACCCTCGGCATCGCCCCCTCCACCTGCCTGGAGCGGGTGCGGGCGCTGCGGCAGCGCGGGGTGATCACCGGGTACCGCGCGACGGTCGACCTGCGGGCGCTGGGACGGCCGGTGCAGGCGCTGCTCTCGGTACGGATCCGGCCGATGAGCCGGGAGGTCATCGAGGGCTTCAAGGCGTACCTCATCGGGCTGCCCGAGGTGCTCAACGTGTACGTGGTCGCGGGCGGGGACGACTTCCTCGTCCACGTCGCCGTGCCCGAGGTCGACGACCTGCACAGCCTCCTCATGGACCGCTTCTCCGGGCGCCGCGAGGTCGTGGACTTCCGCAGCTCCGTGATCTACCAGCACGTGACCAAGGACGTGGTGGGGCCGCTCGTGGCAGGGTGACGGCATGGACGCAAGCAGCCCCGGCAGCCCTACGGACGCAAGCAGCCCTACGGACCCGGGCAGCCCTACGGACCCGGGCAGCCCCACGGCCCCGGGCAGGCCCCGTACCTCTGCCCTCGACCTCATCCGCACCGTGGTGGACCCCGGCAGCTGGAGCTGCTGGGACGAGCCCGTCGGCGTCACGACGGACGACCCCGCCTACCGCGCCGACCTCCTCGCCGCCCGCGAGCGCACCGGCCTCGACGAGTCGGTCGTCACCGGCGAGGGCCGGGTGCGCGGCCGCCGAGTGGCCGTCGTGGCCTGCGAGTTCCGGTTCCTGGCCGGGTCGATCGGCGTCGCGGCGGGGGAGCGGCTGGTGCGCGCGGTGGAGCGGGCCACGGCCGAGCGGCTGCCACTGCTCGCGGCGCCGGCGTCGGGCGGCACCCGGATGCAGGAGGGCACGGTGGCCTTCCTGCAGATGGTCAAGGTCGCCGCCGCCATCACCGACCACAAGGCGGCGGGCCTGCCCTACCTCGTCCACCTCCGGCACCCCACCACGGGCGGCGTCCTCGCCTCGTGGGGCTCGCTCGGCCACCTCACCTCCGCCGAGCCGGGCGCCCTCATCGGCTTCCTGGGGCCGCGCGTCCACGAGGCCCTGTACGGCGAGGAGTTCCCGCCGGGGGTCCAGCTCGCCGAGAACCTGCTGGCCCACGGCCTGGTGGACGCGGTCCTGACCGCCGGGCAGCTGCCGGGGACCGTCGGGCGGGCGCTGGCGGTGCTCTGCGGCGACGGCCGGACCGGAGCGCGTTCCGGCGAGCACCGGGAGCACCGGGAGCACCGGGAGCACCGGGAGCACCGGGCGGCGGCCGCGCCCGCCACCGTCCCCTCCGCGGCCGAATCGATTCGCCGCTCCCGTGACCCCGAACGGCCCGGCGTGCGCGAGCTCCTGGACGCCGCCGCCACCGACGTCACCCTCCTCAGCGGTACGGGCGCGGGAGAGCGCGACCCGGGGCTGCTCCTCGCGCTGGCCCGCGTCGGCGGCACGCCCTGCGTGGTGCTCGGGCACGACCGCGGCAGCCGTCACGACGCGGAGAGCACATCAGTGCCGCCCGCCGCCGGCCAGGCGCTCGGCCCGGCCGGTCTGCGCGCGGCGCGGCGCGGGATGCGGATCGCCGCCGAGCTGGGCCTGCCGCTGCTCACCGTGGTCGACACGGCGGGCGCGGCGCTGTCGCGGGAGGCCGAAGAGGGCGGCCTGGCCGGGGAGATCGCGCGCTGCCTGGCCGATCTGGTGACCCTGCCGGCGCCGACGCTGTGCCTGCTGCTGGGGCAGGGCGCGGGCGGCGCCGCGCTCGCGCTGCTCCCCGCGGACCGGGTCGTCGCGGCCCGGCACGCGTGGCTGTCGCCGCTGCCGCCGGAGGGCGCCTCGGCGATCCTGTACCGCACGACGGGCCGCGCCGACGAGGTGGCCGCCCGGCAGGGCGTGCGCTCCGCGGACCTCCTGGCGCACGGCATCGTGGACCTCGTGGTCGAGGAGCCGGACGCCGGCGCCGACGATTTCCTGCCGCGCCTCGGAGCCCTCCTGGGGGCCGAAATGACCGCCCTCGGCGCACGCGAGCAGGGCGAACGGCTGGCCGGCAGGCGGGCGCGCTACCGGCGGATCGGGCTGGGAAGCTGAGGCTCCGGCGCCGCCAATCTGGGCATTGAGGAAATAGCTGGTGTGCGAACCATCGAGAATTGACAAGGTAAGCCTTACCTAACCTAGGGTCTCCTCCGTGAACGAGACCGCTCCAGGAGCCGTCGCGCCCGCCGTCGGGCGCGCGGCTCCGATTCGCCGGGCCGCCCTGCTCCTTGCAGGCGTGGCCGCGCTCGCCGTGTGCGCCGCGCTCAGCCTCGCCGCGGGCTCGCGCCCGGTGCCCCTCGCCACCGTGTGGCACGCGCTGGCCGGGGACGACGCCGGACGCGATGGCCTGGTCGTCACCGGGCTGCGCGTTCCGCGGACCGTGATCGGCCTCGTCGTCGGCGCGGCGCTCGGCGTCGCGGGAGCCGTCGCCCAGGGCGTCACCCGCAACCCCCTGGCCTCGCCCACCACCCTCGGCATCAACGCCGGGGCGAGCTTCGCGGTCGTCACCGCCATCTACGCGCTGGGCCTCACCCGCCCCGTGGAGTACCTGTGGTTCGCCTTCGGGGGCGCCGCGCTCGCCACCGTCGCCGTGCTGGCGCTCGCCCGCCACGCCGGCGAACTCGACCCCGTACGGCTCGCGCTGGGCGGGACCGTGCTGGCCGCCGTCCTCAGCGCGTGGACCTCCGCGGTCATGCTGGCGAGCCACCGCACGCTGGACGAGGCCCGCTTCTGGCTGGCCGGTTCGCTCGCCGGGCGGCGGACCGACATCCTGCTGCCCGTCCTCGCGCCCCTCCTCGCCGGTCTCGTGCTGGCCCTCGCCATCACGCCCGCGCTCAACGCCCTCGCCCTCGGCGACGAGACCGCGCAGGCGCTCGGCGTGCCGGTCGCCAGGGTCCGCGCCGCGGGCGGGCTGGCCGTGGTGCTGCTCGCCGCGTCGTCCGTCGCCGTGGCGGGCCCGCTGTCCTTCGTGGCGCTCGCCGCCCCGCACCTCGTGCGCAAGCTCCTCGGCGCGGACCACCGCTGGCTCGTCCCGGGCTGCCTCGTCGCCGGTCCGCTGCTGCTCCTCGGCTCCGACATCGCCGGCCGGGTCGTCCTGGCCCCCACGGAGATCGAGGTCGGCATCGTCACGGCCTTCCTCGGCGCCCCGATGCTGGCCCTCCTCGCACGGAAGGCGACCCGATGAGCGACCCGGTGTACGAAACCGGCCCGCAGCCGGAAGCCCGCCGGAGCCCGGCTCCCGCGCCCGCCCCCGTACCCGCACCTGCCCCCGTACCCGCGTCCACCCAGGCGCTCCTCCCGCCCCGCCCCGGCGCGGGCCGGTCCGCCCTCGCCCGGCAGCGGCGCCGCGTCGCCCTCCTCTCCGCCGCGGCCGTCGTCCTCCTCGCGCTCCTCCTCGCCCTGGGCCTCAGCGCGGGCGAAGTCCGCGTGCCGCCCCTGGACGCGCTGCAGGCCCTCGTCGGCCTCGGCGACAGCGCCGACGTGATGCTCGTTCAGGAGCTGCGCGCCCCCCGCGCCGTCGCCGCGATCGTGGCCGGCGCCGGGCTCGCCGTCGCCGGCACGCTGATGCAGCGCGTGCTGCGCAACCCGCTCGCCTCCCCGGACGTGGTCGGCGTGACCGGCGGCGCCTCCCTAGGTGCCGTCGCCGTCCTGGCCACCGGCGCCCCGGCCGCCCTCACCCCGGCCGGAGCGCTCGGTGGCGGCATGGTGGCGGCCCTGCTGCTCGCCCTGCTCTCCTGGCGCGGCGGCGTCACCGTCACCCGCATCGTGCTCGTCGGCCTCGCCGTGCAGCAGGGCCTCGCCGCCGTCGTGAACCTCTTCATCGTCCGGTTCCCCGCCGAACTGGCCGCGGACGCGCTGCAGTGGACCACCGGCTCGGTCTACGGCCGCACCTGGACCGAGACGGGCACCGGCGGGGCGCTCGTCCTGGCCGGCGTCGTGCTCGCCCTCGCCGGCCACCGCAGGCTCGCCGTCCTCGACCTCGGCGACGAGTCCGCCGGCGGGCTCGGGATCGCCCCGAACGCGGCCCGCCTCCAGCTCCTCCTGCTCGCCGTCCTCCTGGCGTCCGTCGCCGCCGCCCTCACCGGGCCCGTCGGCTTCGTCGCCCTGGCCGTGCCGCACATCGTGCGGTTCCTGGCCGGGCCCCCGACGGCCGGCTCGCTCGTCCTCACCGCGCTCGGCGGCGCCGTCCTGCTGCTCGCCTCCGACCT
The DNA here is from genome assembly GCF_024519335.1 of Streptomyces telluris. NCBI lineage: Bacteria > Bacillati > Actinomycetota > Actinomycetes > Kitasatosporales > Streptomycetaceae > Streptomyces > Streptomyces telluris. The sequence continues at coordinate 49,957 of NZ_JANIID010000022.1, read as the reverse complement.
CGCCGTCCTGCACCTGCTGCCCGTCCACGGCCTGCCCGTCGGGGTCGTCACCGCCACGCTCGGGGCCCCCTGGCTGCTCGTGCTGATGCTGCGCCAACTCAAGCCCACCACTGGGAGCACCGCCCGATGAGCGACGACCGCACGACCCTGCCCGGCCCCGCCGCCGCACCCCGCCCCGCGGGCGCCGACGGCCCCGCGGCCGCCCCCGGCCTCGCCGCCCACCGCCTCAGCCTCGGCTACGCGGGCCGGACCGTCGTCGACGGCGTCGACCTCGCCGTCCCCGGCGGCGCCGTCACCGCCGTCGTCGGCCCCAACGCCTGCGGCAAGTCCACCCTCCTGCGCGGCCTCGCCCGCCTGCTGGCCCCGACCGCGGGCACCGTCACCCTCGACGGCGCCGACATCCACCGCATGCCCGCCCGCGCCCTCGCCCGCCGCCTCGGCCTGCTCCCGCAGCAGGCCGTGGCCCCCGAGGGCGTCACCGTCGAGGGGCTCGTGCGCCTCGGCCGCTACCCGCACCAGCGCATGCTCACCCCCTGGTCCAAGGCCGACCAGGCCGCCGTCGAAGAGGCCCTCGCCCGTACCGGCACCGACGTCCTGCGCGACCGCCCGGTCGACCAGCTCTCCGGCGGTCAGCGGCAGCGCGCCTGGATCGCCCTGGCCCTCGCCCAGGACACGCCCCTGCTGCTCCTCGACGAGCCCACCACCTTCCTCGACCTGCGCCACCAGCTCGACGTGCTCGACCTGGTCGAGGAGCTCAACACCGAGGCCGGCCGCACCGTCGTGATGGTCCTGCACGACCTCGGCCAGGCGGCGCGGTACGCCGACCACCTCGTGGTCATGTGCGACGGCAGACCGGCCGCCGCCGGCCCGCCAGCCGAGGTCCTCACCGCCGGACTCGTCGAGGAGGTCTTCCAGGTGGAGTGCCGGGTCGTTCCCGACCCGGAGACCGGAACACCCCTGGTCGTCCCCCGGGACCGCTCCGGAAGGCGCCGCGCCCCCGGCCGGCCCGCCGCCTGAGGCGCGGCGCACCCCGCAGAACCCCCAGCCCCACCCCCCCACACCCGTCCCTCCCCTACCGCTCAGACTGGAGCCCGCCGTGACCACCCACCTCAGACCACCCCTCCACCGGCTGCGCGGAGCGCTCGCCGCGCTCCTCGCCGTGATCATCGGTACGGCCGCGCTCACCGCGTGCGGCGGCGACGAGAAGGCCAAGGACGAGGACAAGGCCGCGGGGGACACCGGCTTCCCGCGCTCGGTCACCCACGCCATGGGCACCACCGAGATCAAGCAGAAGCCCAAGCGCGTCGTCGTCCTCGACACCGGCGAACTCGACGACGTCACCATGCTCGGCATCGAGCCCGTCGGCGCGGTCTCCCCCCACATGAAGACCGAGGGCGGCTTCCCGCAGTACCTGTCGGCGAAGACGAAGAACACCAAGGACGTCGGCCCCATGGCCGAGCCGAACATCGAGCGGATCATCTCCCTCAAGCCCGACCTGATCCTGTCCTCCAAGGTCCGCCACGCCAAGGTCTACGACCGCCTCAAGGGCATCGCCCCGACCGTCTTCACCGAGACCACCGGCGCGCCCTGGAAGGAGAACCTCAAGGTCCACGCCAAGGCCCTTGGCCTGGAGAAGGAGGCGGAGACGGCCATGAGCGCGTACGAGAAGCGCGCCAAGGCCCTCGGTGAGGAGATCAAGAAGAAGAACAACGGCACGATGCCGACCGCGTCGGTCGTCCGCTTCGTCGCCGGCCCCACGCGCCTCTACCAGAAGGCCTCCTTCAGCGGCGTCGTCCTCTCCGACGTCGGCCTGCGCCGCCCCGCCTCGCAGGACGTCGACGCCCCGATGACGGACGTCTCGCCGGAGCAGATCGACAAGGCCGACGCCGACCTCATCTTCGTCACCGTCGCCGACGAGCCCGAGAAGACCCAGCAGAGCGCCGTCCAGGACAACCCGCTGTGGAAGGGCCTCGGCGCCGTCAAGAACGACAAGGTCGTCCAGGTGCCGGACGAGACGTGGATGTCCGGCATCGGCATCCAGGCCGCCAACCGCGTCGTGGACGACGTCGCCAAGGCCGCGGGCGTCGACGCCCCCAAGTAGCCGGTCCGCCGGGCCGGTTCACCCCGGCCCCGGCTCCGGCGCCGCCCCCGGACCCGGGCGGCGGCACCCCGTTCCCCGGACCCGCCGCCGGGCCGTCGCCTTCCTCCCCGAGACGGCCCGGCGGCACCCCCCAACACGTACGTCCCACGCATACCCCCACGCACCTCCGGCACCACCGCCCCCGGCACCACCACCCCGGCACCACCGCCCCCCGCAGCCTGTCGAAAGGCGCTCCTGTGCGGCTCCACCTCCTCGCCCTGAACCCGACCGACTCCGTCACCCTCGGCTTCCTGCCCGCGGCCGCCCGCCTCGGACTCGAGGTCACCCTCCTCACCGACCAGCCCGCCGCCCACCGCCGGGCGTACGAACAGAGCGTCGCCGACGGCGGCAAACTGCCCGAGCTCTCCGTCCTCGGCTGCGACGTCACCGACTTCCGCGAGGTCGTCGCCCGGATCTCCGCGCTCGGCCGGCAGGCCCGCCCCGACGCCGTCTTCACCAACAGCGACCACCTCCAGCCCCAGGCCGCCCTGGCCGCCGCCTACTTCGGCCTGCCCGGCAAGGACTGGCGCGCCGCCCTCGACGCCAAGAACAAGGCCTTGCTGCGCCGCCGCCTCGCCGAGGCCGGCGCCGACACCGTCCGCTCCGCCGAACTCGCCCCCGGCGACGACCCGGAGGGCCTGCCCGGCCGGCTCGCGGACCTGGGCCTGCCCTTCCCCTGCGTCGTCAAGCCGCGCGAGGGCGTGGCCAGCGAGGACGTCGTACTCGCCGAGGACGCGGCCTCCCTCGTCCGCCACTGCCACGACATCCGCTCCCGCAGGCCCGGCGCCTCCCTCCTCGTCGAGGAGTACCTGGACGGCGAGCTGCACACCCTGGAGACGCTCGGCGACGGCAGCGCCCTGCACGCACTCGCCTCCTTCCGCACCCGCCTGTCCCCGCTGCCGCACTTCATCGAGGAACGCCTCGACCTGCTGCCCGCACCGCCGCAGCCGCACACGGAACAGGTGCTGGGGCAACTGCGCGCCCTCGGCATCGGCTTCGGCGCCTGCCACACCGAGTACGTGGCCCAGGGCGCCCGCGCCCGCATCATCGAGGTCAACTACCGCGCCATCGGCGACCAGTGCGACCTCGCCCTCGCCGACGCCCTCGGCGTCCCCCTCTTCGAGCACGTCCTGCGCACCCACCTGGGCGAGCCGCTGCCCGCGGACCTCGGCGCGCGACCCGACGGGCGGTTGCGCGTGGAGTATGTCTGCGCGGACCGCGGGGGTACGCTCGAAAAAGCCCCCCCGGCGAGCGACACCGAGCGCGACGGCGTACGGCTGGTCTACCGGCCGCTGCGCGGAACCGGCGAGGCGCACCCGCTCCATCGCACCAACCGCGACTACCTCGGCGTCATCAGGGCGACCGGCACCGACCAGGGCCGGATCGACCGGGAAGTCGACGCATTCCTGGCCGCACAGCGCTGGGAGATTCTGTCATGAGCCTGACCAGTACGGACGTGGTGGAGGACGACCTCCTGCGGCGCGTCCTCAGCACCCTGCTCCGCGAGGACGCCTACGGGCTGCGCCGCCACGCCCTCACCGAGCACCGCCCCGACGGCGACTGGCTCCACCTGCGCACCGCCGACGGAACCGTCCTGCTGCCCGTCGGCCCCGACGGCTTCCAGTGCGAGGTCCGGGCGCGCGAACCGCTCGTCGAGACCGGCGACGGCGTTCTCACCGGGCTGCGCCCCGTCCTCACCCGGCTGCGCGCCGCGGTGCCCCCCGAGGACCGGGCCGGCTACGACGCCTTCCTCGCCGAGTGCGAGGAGGCGCTGGCCGCCGCCCGCCTGCACGACCGCGTCCGCGACGGCGTCACCGCGCACCTGGCGCAGACGTACGGGGAGCGCACCGACGGCTGGACGGGCCCGGGCGGCTCCCTCGCCTACGACACCCTCGCCGCCTACCGCGACCACCCCGTCTACCCCACCGGCCGCTCCCGCGCCGGCCTCAGCGAAGATGAACTACGCGCGTACGCCCCCGAGTTCCACCCCTCCTTCGCCCTGCGCTGGCTCGCCCTCCCGCACGGCGCCGTGCGCGGCGACCGCTCCGGCCTGCCCTCCTGGTGGCCCACCCCCGCCGGGCTCGGCCTGAGCGGGCTGGACGCCACCCACGTCGCCCTGCCCGTCCACCCGCTCACCGCGGCCGGCCCCCTGGACGCGGCCCTGCGCGAGACCGGGCTGAGCGGCTCCGCCCGCTTCGCCGAGAAGCCCTGGCTGGAGGTGCTGCCCACCCTCTCCACCCGGACCGTCGCCGTCGCCGACGACCCCGCCGTCCACCTCAAACTGCCCCTCGCCACCGCGACCCTGGGCCTGCGCAACCGGCGCACCATCAAGCCCGGCACGCTCCTCGACGGCGAGACCGGCCAGCGCCTCCTCGAAGAGCTCATGACCCACGAGCCGCGCTTCGCCGGGCGGATCCTCCTCGCCGACGAGCGCACTCACCTGCAGTCCGACCACGAACTCCTCGCCGTCCTCGCCCGCCGCTACCCCGCCGGCCTGCAGGACGCCCACGTCCTGCCCGTCGCCGCGCTGCTCGCCCGCACCCCCGGCGGCTCCCTCGTCGCCGACGAACTCGCCGACCGCTACTACGACGGCTCCCTCGCCGCCCTCCTCGACGCCTACCTCACGCTCCTCCTGGACTGGCACACCACCCTCTTCTCGTACGGCATAGGCCTCGAGTCCCACCAGCAGAACACCTCCCTCGTGCTGGACGCCCCCGGCGGCCGGACCCGGATGCGGCTGCTGCTGAAGGACAACGACGGGCCGCGCGTGCACGGCGTGCGCCTGGCCGCCCGGCTCGGCGGGGAGGCCGCCGACCTGCTGGGCTTCGACGACCGGCGCATCCTCGTGGCCGGCGACGGCCCCGTGGCCGACGTGTTCGCCACCATCACCGTCCACCTCTGCGCCGCCGCCCCCCTCTTCGAGCTCGCCCGGCTCGGCCGCGCCCCCCTCGGCGAGCTCCTCGCCCGCCTGCGCGACCGGCTCGCCGAAGCCGTCGACCGCACCGCCCGCACCGCACCCGGCGCCGCCGCCGTGCTGCGCGCCCGCGTCCTCGACGCCGACCGGCTGCCGGTCAAGGCCATGGTCACCGCCGGCACCCTGCTCACCAAGGAGCGCTCGGGCGCGGCCGACATCAACAAGCACTACGTCCAAGGGCCCAACTACCTGCGGGAAGCAGGAAGATGACGGCCGTACTCCACGGCGGCCGCACCCGCGAGGAACGGCCCGTGCTGCGCACCCGCCAGGTCCACGCCGTCGCCGCCTGCTACTTCGTCGCGTCGTTCGCCGCCCTCGGCCTGCCGCCCTACCTCACCGAGATCCTGCCCGCCCTCGGCGACCACGGCGCCCGGTGGGCCGGGCTGCTCTACATCGTCCCCACCGTCTTCGGCGCCCTCGGCGCACCCCTGTGGGGCCGGCTCGCCGACCGCTACGGCCGCAAGCGGCTCCTGCTGCGCGCCCAGCTCGGCCTGGCGCTGTCCTTCCTGCTCGCCGGGCTGGCCGACAGCCTGCCCGCCTTCGCCGCCGCCCTCGTCCTCCAGGGCGTCCTCGGCGGCACCTTCGCCGCCTCCAACGGCTACCTCGCCGCCTCCCTGGACGGCCACCGGCTCTCGTGGGCACTCACCCTGATGCAGGGCAGCGCCCGCCTCGCGCTCGTCGCCGCGCCCGTCGTCGTCGGCGGCCTCACGCCCTGGCTCCCCCCGCACCGCCAGTACGCGCTCCTCGCCGTGCTGCCGCTGGCCGCCGCCCTGATGCTGGCCGCCCTCCCCGAACCGCCGCCCACGGCACCGTCCGCACCCGCCGCCCCGGAGGCGGCGGGCCCGCCGCCGGGGCCGCTGCGCACCCTCTACGCCCTCGAATTCGCCTTCGTCCTCGCCACCGTCATCTCCTACCCGTACCTCATCACCCTGGTCGGCGAGCGGCTGCCGGGCCTCGGCCCCTCCGCGAGCGGCGCGCTCTTCGCCCTCCCGCACGCCTGCTACCTGCTGCTGGCCAAGCCCGTCCACACCGCCGTCGCCCACCGCCCGCACCTCGGCGCCGTCACCGGCTTCGCCTGCGTGGCCGTCGCCCTCGCCGGGCACTGGGGAGCCGGCACCGTCGCCTCCTTCGTGGCGCTGCGGCTGCTCCTGGGCGCCGGCATGACGCTCGGCCTGGTCAGCCTGTCCGCACTGGCCGCCGAGGCGAGCCGGGGCCGCGGGCCCGGCCGCCTCTTCGGCTCGCTGGAGTTCATATCCAAGGCCGGAGCCGTCGTCGCCGGAGCGGCAGCCGCCGCCTCCACCGGCCTCTGGGGCCCGGCCGCACCCGCCGTCGCAGGATCCGCCGTCGCCGCCCTGACGGCCGTCATCAGCACCCCCACCCTCCTCCGCACCCGCTGGAGCCGCTGAATGTCCTCCGCACCCGCCGCCGCCCTCCCCGGCGTGGCCACCGCCGACCACGTGGTCGCCCACACGCTGCTCAACTGCCTGCTCCGCGAGGTCTCCGGGCCCGAGCACCAGACCGCCGTCACCGACGGCCACCTGGTGCTGCGCCTGCCCCGCTGCGGCGTCCTGCTCCGCGTGGGGCTGCGGCGCGCCTCCCTGATCGGGGCGCACCGCTTCACCGGCCCCGTCCGCACCCAGCGCGACGGCGCCTGGGCCGAGCTGACGTGGCAGGAGCTCGCCGAGCACATCCACCGCGAGCTGGAGCTGCGCACCGGGGTCCGCAACGAGGAGTTCCTCGGCCAGGTGGCCGCCAGCCACGCCGGCGTCACCGCGGCCCTCGCCGCCCCGCGCGGGGAGGCGGGCCCCGACGCGTACATGGACTCCGAGCAGTCGCTGCTGTTCGGCCACCGCTTCCACCCCACCCCCAAGGCCCGCACCGGCGCCCCCGAGGACTGGGACCGCTACGCCCCCGAGGCCCGCGCCCGCTTCCCCCTGCACCACCTGGCCGTGCGGCGCGAGCACGTGCGCCAGGAGGCCGCGGCCGACGGGTCCCTCGCCGCCCTCGACCGGCAGCGGCCCGTCCCCGACGGCTACCGGCTGCTGCCCGCCCACCCCTGGCAGTACGCGATGCTGCGCGAGCACCCCGTGCTGCGCGCCGCCCTCGCCCGCGGCGACGTCCTCGACCTCGGCCCCGGCGGCGAGCCCTTCGAGCCGACCGCGTCCGTGCGGACGCTCTACGACGGCCGGGACTTCCTCAAGTTCAGCCTCAACATCCGCATCACCAACTGCCTGCGCAAGAACGCCGAGTACGAGCTGACCGGCGCCGTCGCCCTCACCCGCCTGCTGGAGCCCGTCGCCGCCGACCTCGCGGCCCGCTTCCCGGGCGCCGGCCTGCTGCGCGAACCCGCCTACCGCACCCTCGACCTCGGCAGCCGCGAACTCGCCGAGGGCTTCGGCGTCATCGTCCGCGAAGGGCTCGGCGCCCGCCTCGCCCCCGGCGTCACCGGGCTGCTGGCCGCGGCCGTCGCCGACGAGTACCCCACCGGCGGCGCCCACCTCGGCGCACTGCTGCGCGGCGGCGGCCCGGCGCGGGCCCTCGCCTGGTGGAAGGCCTACCTCGCGCTGCTCGTCCCGCCCGTGCTCGCGGCCTACTTCGACCACGGCGTCGTCCTCGAACCCCACCTGCAGAACGTCGTCCTCGGCGTCGGCGCCGACGGCATGCCCCGGCAGGTCCTCTTCCGCGACCTGGAGGGCACCAAGCTGCTCCCCGGCCACCACGGCGCGGCCCTCGCGGCGCTCCCCGCGGACGTGGCCCGCCCCCTCACGTACGACCGCGAACGCGGCTGGGACCGCGTCGTGTACTGCCTGGTCGTCAACCACGTCGCCGAGATGCTCGCGGCCCTCGCCGACCGCCACCCCCGCCTCGAACCCGAGCTGTGGACCGCCGTCCGCCGCGTCCTCGCCGACCGCGCCGCCGCCCACGGCAACCCCCCGCTGCTGCGCGCCCTCGTCGCCGGGGTGCCGCTGCCCGCCAAGGCCAACCTCCTCACCCGCTGGGAGCGCAAGGCCGACCGGGACGCCGGCTACGTGCGCATCTCCTCACCCCTGGTGCCGGACCTGCTGTCCGCGTTCACCCCGGCCGCCCTCACCCCGGCCGCCCGCACCGAGACCACCTGGAGCGCCGCACAGTGATCCTTCCCCGTGTCGCCCGGCACGCCGCCGACCTGCCCGGCGGGGAACTGCCCGCCTACGTCTACGACCTGACGGCCCTGGCCGGGCACGCCGCCGAGGTGCGCGCGGCCCTGCCGCCGGAGACGGAGCTGTACTACGCGGCCAAGGCCAACCCCGCCCCCGAGCTCCTGCAGGCCCTCGCCCCGCACGTCAGCGGCTTCGAGGTCGCCTCCGGCGGCGAACTGGCCCACGTCCGCGAGGCCGTCCCCGGCCTGCCGCTCGCCTTCGGCGGCCCCGGCAAGACCGAGCCCGAACTGCGGCTCGCCCTCGACCTGGGGACCGAGCGCATCCACGTGGAGAGCGAGAGCGAACTACGGCTGCTCGCCGCCCTCGCCGCCGAACGCCCCGGCGAGGCGCCCGTGGACATCCTGCTGCGCGTCAACCTCCCCGTGGGCGAGGAGGACGGAGAGAGCCGCGCCGGGCACGGCGAGCTGGCCGGCGCGGCCCTGGCCATGGGCGGGCGGCCCAGCCCCTTCGGCCTCGACCCGCGCCGCGCCGAGGCCTGCCTGCCCCTGCTGCGCGGCACCCGGCTGCGGCTGCGCGGCATCCACGCCCACCTGGCCAGCGGGCTCCCCGCGCCCGCCCTGCTCGCCGTCGCCGCCCGCGTCACGGCCTGGGCGCGCGAGCTGGACACCCGGCACGGCCTCGGGCTGGACGAGGTGAACGTGGGCGGCGGCATGGCCGTCGACTACGCCCGCCCGCACACCCGCTTCGACTGGGCCGCCTACGGGTCGGGCCTGGCCGCCCTCGCCGCCGCGTACCCCGGCTACACCCTGCGCATCGAGCCCGGGCGGGCGCTGGCCGCCCACTGCGGCTGGTACGTCACCGAGGTCCTCGACGTCCGGCACAGCCACGGCGAGGCGTTCGCGGTCGTGCGCGGCGGCACCCACCACATGCGCACGCCCGCAGCCAAGGGGCACGACCACCCCTTCACGGTGCTGTCCGTCGACACCTGGGAGCACCCCTGGCCCCGCCCGGCCGCACTGGACGAACCGGTCACCCTCAGCGGCCAGTTGTGCACCCCGAAGGACGTCCTCGCGCGGGCGGTCCCGGTCGCCGAGCTGCGGGCGGGGGACCGGATCGCCTTCGCGATGGCGGGCGCGTACGCCTGGAACATCTCGCACCACGAGTTCCTGATGCACCCGGCGCCCGCCTTCCGCTTCCTGTCCTGAGCGTGCCTCTCCGTCCCGGGCGGCGGGTCCGCGATCGTGCGGCGGGGCAGGGGAGTTGGCCGGTTCCCACTGGTTTCCCAGCGTTTTACTCCTACATGGATGGTGAATGCATCTATATGGGCGTACCGTGATCCCCGCGGTCCCCGCCGCCCCCGAGGCGGGGCCCGCACCCCACGGGGGAGCAGCCGTACCCGGGACAGCACCCGGGGCGGCCTACCGAAAGGGGAGAACGCAACGATGTGCGGGATCACCGGATGGATCTCCTACGACCAGGACCTCACGGCCCTCACGACCGCGCGCGGCACGCTCGACGCGATGACGCACACCATGGCCTGCCGCGGACCCGACGCCGGCGGCACCTGGCTCGACGCCCACGCCGCCCTCGGCCACCGCCGCCTCGCCGTCATCGACATCGAGGGCGGCACCCAGCCCATGCGCGTCGAACGCGACGGCCGCACCCTGCTCGTCACCACCTACAGCGGCGAGGTCTACAACTACCGCGAGCTGCGGTCCGAGCTGGAGAGCCGCGGGCACGCCTTCCGCACCGGCAGCGACACCGAGGTCGTCCTGCACGCCTACCTCGAATGGGGCGAGGACTTCACCGAGCGCCTCAACGGCATGTACGCCTTCGCCCTGTGGGACCCGCGCACCGAGGAACTCCTCCTCGTCCGCGACCGCATGGGCATCAAGCCGCTCTACTACCACCCCACGCCCGACGGCGTCCTCTTCGGCTCCGAACCCAAGGCGATCCTCGCCCACCCCTCCGTACGCCCCGCCGTCGACGCCGAGGGCCTCGCCGAGCTCGTCGCCTTCACCAAGACCCCCGGCCACGCCGCCTACAAGGGCATGTACGAACTGCCCCCCGGCCACACCGCCCGCATACGCCGCGGCGGCCTGATCCTGCGCCGCTACTGGGCCCTGGAGTCCCGCGAGCACACCGACGACCTCAAGACCACCGTCCGCCACGTGCGCGACCTGCTCGACGACATCGTCGGCCGCCAGCTCATCGCCGACGTCCCCCTGTGCACCCTGCTCTCCGGCGGCCTCGACTCCTCCGCCATCACCGCCCTCGCCGCCAAGGGCCTCGCCGACGCCGGAGCCGGCCCCGTGCGCTCCTTCTCGGTCGACTTCACCGGCCACACCGAGAACTTCCGCCCGGACCCCCTGCGCCCCACCCCCGACGGCCCCTACGCCCACGCCCTCGCCGCCCACGTCGCCTCCCACCACTCCGACATCGTCCTCGACGCCGCCGACCTGATGGCCAAGGCCAACCGCGACGCCGTCCTCACCGCCCGCGACATGCCCATCAGCGGCTTCGGCGACGGCGACGTCTCCCTCTACCTGCTCTTCAAGGCCATCCGCGAGCAGTCCACCGTCGCCCTGTCCGGCGAGTCCGCCGACGAGGTCTTCGGCGGCTACCGCTGGTTCCACGACCCCGCCCACGTGCACGCCGGCACCTTCCCCTGGGCCGCAGCCGGGGCCGCCGACCGCTTCGCCGGCGAGCACAGCGGAGGCCGCTCCGCCCTCCTCGACCGCGGCCTCCTCGCCAAGCTCGACCTCGCCGGCTACGAGGACACCCGCTACCGCGAAGCGCTCGCCGAAGTGCCCCGCCTGCCCGGCGAGACCGGCCTGGAACGGCGCATGCGCGAGATCAGCTACTTGCACCTGACCCGCTTCGTCCAGCTCCTCCTCGACCGCAAGGACCGCGCCAGCATGGCCGTCGGCCTGGAGGTCCGCGTCCCCTTCTGCGACCACCGCCTCGTCGAGTACGTCTTCAACACCCCCTGGGCCATGAAGACCTTCGACGGCCGCGAGAAGTCCCTCCTGCGCGCCGCCACCCGCGACCTCCTCCCGGACGTCGTCGCCGACCGCGTCAAGAGCCCGTACCCCAGCATCCAGGACCCCCGCTACGCCGCAGCCCTGCGCGCCGAGCTCTCCCGGGTCCTCGCCGACAAGGACGCGCCCGTACGGCCCCTGCTCGACACCGCCGCCGTCGCCGGCTCCCTCGCCGACGACGCCGGCGAGTCCTTCCGCTCCGCCACCGAACTCGTCCTCAACCTGGACACGTGGCTGCGCATGCACGACACCGCGCTGGAGCTGTAGGCGCGGGGGAAGCGGTAGAGTCCGGGCGTGGCCCTGAAGATCACCGTCGACCCGGACGCGGCCGAGCCGCCCTACGAGCAGATCCGCGCCCGGATCGCCGAACGCGCCCGCTCCGGCGAACTCCCCGTCGGCTACAAGCTCCCCACGGTGCGCGGCTTCGCCGAAGAACTGGGCCTCGCCGCGAACACCGTCGCCAAGGCCTACCGCGCCCTGGAGGCCGACGGGGTCATCGAGACACGCGGGCGCAACGGCACGTTCGTCGCCGCGCCGGGCGACACGGCGGCACGGGAGGCCGCGGCCGCGGCCGCGGCCTTCGCGCAGCGCGCGCACCGCCTGGGCCTGGACCACGAGGCGGCCCGCGCCGCGGCGGAGAAAGCCCTCCGCGCGGTCTACGGTTAGCCCACCCGGGCCGACGACCTGCACGGCACCGCCGGGCCGCGCCGTCGTGGCCTGTCGCCGCTGCGGCGGAATCACGACAAGGGCCCCGCCGAAATCCCCCGCCGCAGCGGCGCTCAGCCACCGCGTGGCGTACCGGCGGTGCCGGAACCACCCGGGCCGGAGGCCATGAGGCGCGTCATGGCGGGGGCGTCACAGATACAACCCCGCGTCCGCCCCGTCGTGCTGCGGCGGCACCGACGCCGGCCCGCCGCCGCGCCGCAAGGCGAACAGCTCCGCGAGCGTCGCGCCCTCGCGGCCCACGCCCTGGTCCGTGCCCAGCCAGCCCACGGCCTCCGCGCGGCTGAGCGGGCCCACCTCGATGCGGGCCAGGCAGCGGCCCGGCCGCACCACGGCGGGGTGCAGCCGCTCCAGGTCCTCGTTGGTGGTGACGCCGACGAGGACGTTGCGGCCCTGCCCGAGCAGCCCGTCCGTGAGGTTCAGCAGCCGCGACAGGGCCTGGCCCGCCGTGTGCTTGGCCTCGCCGCGGATCAGCTCGTCGCAGTCCTCCAGGAGCAGCAGCCGCCAGCGGCCCTTGGAGCCGCCGTCGTCCTCGCCGATGGCGATGTCCATCAGATAGCCGACGTCGTTGAAGAGCCGCTCGGGGTCCAGCACGCAGTCCACCTGGCACCAGTCCCGCCAGGAGCGCGCGAGCGTGCGCAGGGCGGAGGTCTTCCCCGTGCCGGGCGGGCCGTGCAGGAGGAGCAGCCGGCCCGCGATGTCATCCGGGGTGATCTTCATCAGCCGGTCCATGGCGTCCGCGACGCGCGCGGTGTAGTTGGGCCGGACCTCCTCCCACGTGCCGGCGGAGATCTGGCGGGTCGTCCGGTGCGGGCCGCGCCGCGGCGAGACGTACCAGAAACCCATGGTCACGTGTTCGGGCTGCGGCTCGGGCTCGTCCTCCGCGCCCTCCACGGCCTGGCCGAGCACCTTCTTGGCCAGTTCGTCGCTGGTGGCCGTGACCGAGACGTCCGCGCCCCGGTTCCAGCGGGAGATCAGCAGCGTCCAGCCGTCGCCCTCGGCCAGGGTCGCGCTGCGGTCGTCGTCGCGGGCGGCGCGCACCACGTGGGCCGCCGGCGGCAGGAGCGTGGCCCCGGACTTCACGCGGTCCACGGAGCGGCTTTGCGCGTACGGCTGCTCGCCGGTGGCGAACCGGCCCAGGAAGAGGGCGTCGATGACATCGGACGGCGAGTCGCTGTCGTCCACGTTGAGACGGATGGGCAGCGATTTCTCGGTCGGAGTGAAGTCCGGGTCGGTGGGCAGGGCCTGCCTCCTGGCGCTCGGTCGGCGGTCGGCACACATGCCGCCCATGATCCGGCACGGAGAGCCCGTGCGCACCCGTGTTTTCCCCTGATTCACGACCGGATGCGCAACACCCGTCCACGTTCGCCCGGAAGGCGCCGCACATCGTTTCGGCCGCGGATACGCTTGCCCGTGATGGGACGACGGGGTGTGAGTCGGACGTTTTGGCGGGCCGGGTGGCGGCGGGCCGGGCGGTGGCGGTTCGCCGTACTGCTCGCGGCCGGTGCGCTCGCCCTGGCCCTGCTGGTGGTCCTCTGGGCGACCGGCCGGCAGACGGGAGGGGACGGTTCGCCGGACGGCGCGAACGGGGACAGGGCGGCGCTGGAGCTCGGCTGGGGCTTCACCCACACCCAGTACAGCGCCGACCGCGGTGACGACGCCGCCCGGCGGACCGCGGCGGGGCTGCTCACCGCCTCCCGCATGCCGCAGAACCAGCACATCATGGGCTGGGGCGTCGACAACCCCGAGCCCAGGCCCGGCACGTACAACTTCGGCGATCTCGACCGCCGCGTCGCCTACATGCGCAAGACCGGCACGACCCCCGTGCTCACCCTGTGCTGCGCGCCCGACTGGATGAAGGGCGGCGGGGAGCGCACCGACTGGTCGCTGAAGTCCCTGGAGAAGGCGCCCGACCGCGCCCACTACAAGGACTTCGCCAAGCTGGCCGGCGTCATCGCCAAGCGCTATCCGGACGTTCGTCATTTCATCGTCTGGAACGAGTTCAAGGGCTTCTACGACGAGGGCCGCAACCGCTGGAACTACGAGGGCTACACCGAGCTGTACAACCTGGTCTACGCGGAGCTGAAGAAGCAGAACAGGGCCAACCTCGTCGGCGGCCCGTACCTCAGCATGGACAGCAATCCGCCCGGCTCCTCCTCCAACGCCTCCTCCCTGCGCGGACCCTGGGGCTCCGTCGACCAGCGGGTCGTCGACGCCCTCACATACTGGAACGCCCACAAGAAGGGCGCCGACTTCCTCGTCGTCGACGGCGCCAGCTATACCCGTGAGGACAGCAAGTTCTTCCCCGACGAGTTCGCCGCGACCCGCAAGTTCGCCGACGTGACCACATGGCTGCGCAGGACCGTCGACCTGCCGGTGTGGTGGTCCGAGTGGTACGTGGAGCCCGCCGACGCCAACGACGACCGCAAGTCCTGGTCCGAGCCGCACCGCACCGCCGTCCACGCCACGGCCCTGATCCACTTCGCCCGCTCGGGCGTCTCCGCGGCCTTCTACTGGAACCCCGAGGAGACGGGTGCGGACTGCCCGGGCTGCCTGTGGCGCAGTACCGAACTCAAGGGCGGCGGGGGCGGGCTGCCGATGCTGGACCTGCTGTCCCGCTTCGGGAAGGCCTTCCCGCCCGGCGCCGAGCTGCGCATCCCGGAGGTCACGGGCGACAACCGCGACGCCGTGTCCGCCCTCGCCTCGGGCAGCACCACCCTCGTCGTCAACATGCAGGACCGCCGGCTGACCGTCGAGGTCGACGGCAACAGCCTGGACCTCGCGCCCAACGAGATCCGCTGGACCGGCTGACTCTCGCCGGAGCGGGCTACGGGGCCCGCTTCACGACATCGTCGCGAAGCGGTGCACCAGCGACGCCAGCAGGACCAGCAGCAGCGGCAGCGCGAACCAGTACGACCCCTGCAGCCAGCGCAGCTGACGCACCCCCGGCCGGGCCGCGACCCGCAGCACCTCCCGCGCCGTCAGCAGCACCAGCAGCGCCACCGCCGCCAGACCGCCGATCACCGACACCGGCGTCCACGTCACCCGGGGGCCCGCCGGGCCCGGCCGGGGCTCCGGGGCCGCACCGGCCGGCTTGTCCTTCAGCTCGTACAGCACCGCATCGTCGTTGACGAGCACGCGCCGCAGCTCCGGCCGGCCGTCGAGCGTGAACCGCATCCGGGAGTCCCAGTCCGCCGCATAGCCTGCGTCGAGTTCGAGATAGACGGACTGGCCGCGGTTGACCATCAGATACGCCCGGGGACCCGCCTTGCGGAGCGCGCTGACCAGATCGTCCACGCGGGCCGGATCACGCGGGGCGAGCGTCGCGTCGTAGTGCACCCGCTCCATGTCCCGGGCACCCCACGGCATGGCGGGGGTGACGTTCTTCGAGGGGTCGCTGCTCATCCACAGCAGCCGTACGGTCGGCTCGTCGTGCGCGTACACGAAGTCCATCGCGGCGACCTCGCCGGGCCGCACCCGCTCGAAGGACTCGTTGCCCCAGCGGGCCACCAGGAAGCCGAAGATCAGGACCAGGCCTGCCAGCAGCGCGGCCACCGGGGCGAGGACCGGTCGGCCGGGCCGCTCCGTGGCGTGCGGGAACAGTGCGAGCGCCGCCAGCACGCACGCGCCCGGCAGGGCGAAGAGGAAGACCCGCAGGGCCACCTCGCCGCCGTAGGACTGCATGCCGAAGGCCAGGAAGGGCACCCCGGTCAGCACCAGCAGGGCCACGTCGCCGATCCCCGCCCGGCGGCGGCGCCACCAGCCGATCGCGGCGAAGGACAGCACCCCGCCCGCGAGCACCACCCTGGCGTAGAGCACCAGCTTGTGGACGGGGCTGCCGCCCTCGATCCGGCCCGAGACCGACGAGGAGACATTGCCGCCGAGGGAGCCCAGGCCGCCGAACAGCTCGTCGAAATGGCCCGACCAGTAGGGCTCCGCCAGGAAGCCCACCCACACAATCAGCATCACCCCGCACAGCAGCGGCAGCCCGCGCAGCGTGGAGCGGCGGGTGAGCACCAGGGCGGTCAGCACCCCCAGCATGACGAACGGCGTCAGCTGGTGGCTGGCCACCGACGCCGCGAACAGCGCGATGACCACGGCCAGCAGCGCGCCCTGCGCCCTCCGCCCGGCCGGCTGCGGCTCCGTCTCGCCCGGGAGCAGCGTGCCGCGCAGCTGCCGGGGCCAGCGGAACCACACCAGCAGCACCGCGGCGAACAGCAGGTAGAAGAAGTAGTTGAGGGCCTGGGGCGAGAAGTAGTCCTGCCCCACCCAGCCGCAGAGCACGAACAGCCAGGCCGCCGTCCACTTCGCCCGCCACCCCGCGCGCACGGCCCGCAGCAGCAGCGCGAGCGGCGCCAGGCACAGCAGCTGGATCGCCGTCGGCCACCAGCGCAGCACCTCGGTGAGGTCGCTCACGCCGGCCGTCTTCGCGGCGAACGCCATCAGGGCGAAGAAGCCGGGCCAGCTCCAGCGGGCGTCCAGGTCCGGCGCCGCCACGCCCGTGCGGTCGATGAAGTCCAGGAAGCCCAGGTGCTGCCAGGCCGTCGCGAAGCGCGGCTGGTCCTCCAGCACCGCCGGCAGGGCGTGCAGGGAGATCACCGTCAGCAGCAGGACGGCCGTGAGCAGCCGGCGCCGCTGCCCGTCCAGCCGCAGCGCGGCCACGAAGGAGACGACCAGCAGCGCCACGCCCCCCAGCGTCGCCACGGGCAGCACGGAGACCAGGCCGAGCCCGCCCATGCGGTCCAGTGCCAGCTCGCCGACGCCTACCAGCGGCAGCCAGTACAGCGCGAGGGCGGCCGCGAGCAGCAGCCAGACCGTCGCCTCGGGGCCGCTCCACCACGGCGCCGGGCCCGGGGGAGCGGATCCCTTCTCCTGCGCGGACTTGTCCTGTGCGGCCTTCTCCCGCGCGGGCCCCGCGACGGGCTGCTCGGAGGCCGCCTGGGACGCGGCCGGGGAGACGGAGTGGGACACGACGACTGCCTCCGGGGTGTGCCGGAGATCAGGGCGCCTCTCCAAGTGGTCGAAGTCCAGCCGCACGCCCAGCGGCATCGTGTCGGCGTCGAGCGCGGCGCGCAGCGCCCAGCGGGTGCCGTAGGCGCCGCTGTCTCTCTCCCCGGGCTCCTGCTCGCCCTCACCTCCTAAGCCACGGGTGATGCCGTGCCGCGCCCCGCGCCGGAGCCCGCGGGGCTCGGTGCGCGGGGCGTCGCGCCGGTCGCCGCGGGCCGCCAGGTCGGCCAGATCGCCGTCCGGGGCCACGTCGGGGGCGTAGGCCGCGGGCTCCGGCCGGGAGGCGCGCAGTATCCGGCGGAGCTTGACCGCCGAGATGGAGACGATGACGGCCAGGCTGCAGATCTCGGCCACCCCCGCACCCGTGAGCCCCATGCGCGGCAGCAGCACCAGCGTCAGCCCGAGCACCAGCACGCACAGCAGCCCCTGGAGATAGGCCAGTCCGGCCGTGCGGCTCTGCGCCCGCAGCACCGCGAAGTAGACCTCCATGACCACGCGCAGCGCCGCGCCCACGGCGAACCAGCGCAGCAGCGGAGTGGCCGCGTGGGCGTAGCCGGGGCCGAAGACGCGCAGGATGTACGGCGCGAGGAGGAACAGCAGCAGACAGACCGGCACCATGATCGTGGCCATCCGGCGCAGCGCCGCCCGGCAGTTCTCCGCCAGCCGCGCCGGGTCGTGCGAGCCCTCCACCGTCAGCGACGCGCCCATGTTGATGGCGAGCAGGTTGACCGTGCCGCCGATGGTGGTGGTGATGTAGAAGTACGCGTTGTCCTCGGAGCTGACCTGGGAGGCGATGATCACCGGCACCAGGTAGACCACGGCCAGGGAGAACAGCGATCCCGTGTAGTCCCCGGCGAGGAAGCGGCCCATCTCCCGGTACGAAGCGGGCCGCGCGATCGCCTCCGTCGCGGTCACGTGCCGGGGCACCAGGCGGCGGAAGACCAGCCAGCCCAGCGGCAGCACCGACACGCCGATCGAGACCACCCACGACACGAACACCCCGGAGGTGGGCAGCGACGCCGCCAGCGCCACCAGCAGGGCGAGCTTCGCGGCCGAGAAGACCGTGTTGCCCACCGGGACCCACAGGGCCCGGCGCAGGCCGGTCAGCACCCCGTCCTGCAGGGTGAGCACCGACCAGGCGACGACGGCGGCGACGAAGCCCAGGCCGTTGAGGGAGCCGTTCAGGAAGTGGTACGAGGGCCCCCACGAGCCCAGGGTGAGCAGGAAGACGCACGCCGCGGACGCGACGAGCAGCGAGCTGCCCGCGTACGTCCGGAAGACGAGCTTGCCCGTCGTCCGCCCGGCGACCGGGATGAACCGCGCCAGCCCCCCGGTCAGGGTCACCGCGGTGAGCCCCGCCAGGAGCTTCATCGCGGCGATGGCCGCCGAGCCCTGGCCGACCGCCTCCTCCGTGTAGTACCGGGCGGCGATCAGCCAGTACCCGAGCCCGAGGACGGCGCTGATGCCCGTGTTGAGCATCAGCGCGAAGGCGTTGCGGAACAGCGGGCTGCCGCCGCCCCGCCCCGGCAGCCGCAGCCTGCGGCCGGCCGGTCCCTCCGTCTCCCGCTCCTCGGTTCGGGTGGACGTGTCAGACACGGGTTTCGGTTGCCTTCCTGACGACCTGACGGGTTCTGCGGTAGAGGGCGTAGCCCTTGGTGAGCGTCCGGTCCCGGGCGAAGATCCGTCCCACGCCCCGGCCCTCCACGAGCCGCTCGAACTCGGCGATGCCCGTCGAGCGCCGCACCGTCACCCGCTCCAGGGCGTAGGGCCCCTGGGGACGGGCGGCCAGGCCGTTGCCCACGGCCAGGGAGATGCCGAAGCCCGCCGCCCGCACGATGCGGCGGACCCTGCGGCTGGAATAGCCATAGGGGTAGGCGAAGGAGACCGGAGCCCGCCCCAGCTCCGTGGCCAGCACCTCGCGGCACTTCAGCACCTCGAACCACAGCTGGTCGTCCGGGAGCTGGTCCAGCTCCGGGTGCGTGTGACTGTGCCCCCCGATCTCCATTCCCGAGGCGGCCAGCTCCTTGACCTGGCCCCAGCTCAGCATCAGGTCGAGCGCGCCCCCGGTGTCGTGCGGGCCGCGGAGCCAGCCGGTGGAGGCGAACAGCGTGGCGCGGAAGCGGTGCTCCGCCAGCGCGGGCAGGGCGTGCCGGTGCACGCCCTCGTAGCCGTCGTCGAACGTGATCAGCACCGGCTTCCGGGGCAGCCCGGAGCCGGAGCGCCACGCCGTGGCCAGCTCCTCGGCCGTCAGCGGGTGGAACCCGCGGTCGGCCAGGAGCCGCATCTGCCGTGCGAACGCGTGCGGCGAGACCGACAGGCCGTAGGTGGCGCGCGCGGGAGCGTGCGCCACCGCGTGATACATCAGTATCGGGACCCGGGACGTGCTCATGCGTCGGCCTCCTCTGCCGGAGGTCTCGGCCCGGCCGGCTCCTGTGTCGCCGCCACCGCGTACCGGCTGCCGCTGCGGCGCGCCCGGAGCGTGCCCACCGCATAGCCGCCGGCCGCGGCCGTCACCCCGGCCAGGATCGCCCCGGCCCGCCCCGCCCCGCCGGGCCTGCCCAGCAGGGCGTCGCGCACCCCGCGGGCGACACCGGCGGGCAGCACCCGCGTGGCGTACCGGCGCTCCGAGGCCAGCCCGGCCTGTGCCCCCACGCTCTGCGCCACCAGGGCCTTGGACAGGCCCTCGGCGTACGAGCGGGTCCACAGGTAGCGGAAGCGCTCGCGGGCCGCGGGCACCCGGTGGTGGATGACCGACCGGTCGTCGATCAGCAACACCGCCTCGGGCATGGCCCGCGTCAGCCGGATGCACAGCTCCGTCTCCTCGCAGCCCAGCGGCAGCCGGTCGCCGTCGCGGCCGATGCCGCAGGCGAACCCGCCGGCCAGCTCGAAGGCCGACCGGCGGAAGGAGGCGTTGCCCCCGAGGACGTTGCGGACGGGCACCCTGCCGGGCGGCAGCCCCCGGTACGTACAGCCGACGGCCCAGTCGAACTCCTCGGGGAACCAGGCGGGCCGCCGCCGGGACTCCCACACCGGCTGGGTGCGGCCCCCCACGGCCATCACCCTGGGGTCGGCATAGCCCTCCGCGAAGTGCCGCAGCCAGTCGCGCTCGGCGACGGCGTCGTCGTCGAGGAAGGCGATGACCTCGCCGGACGAGGCCTCGATGCCGGTGTTGCGGCCCGCGGACAGGCCGCGGGGGCCCGCGTTGGCGAGCACCCGCACCCCGTCCCCGGCACAGCCGTCGTCCCCGAAGTGCTTGGCGAGCCGCCGCAGCAGGGCCGGATTGTGGTCCACGACCACCAGTGTCTCCAGCGCGGGCCGGGACTGCTCGCGGACCGAGGCCACCGCGGCGACGATGTCGTCCCAGCGGTCCTCGGTGTACACGCAGATGACCACCGAGACCGAGGGGCCCGTGGCCGCTCCGGCGCCGTCCGCCGGGCCGGCCGTGATCGTCAAGACACTTCCCCACGGTTGGCCGCGGGTGCGATGGCGAGCCGCTGCGGGCGGCGCCGCCGGGTGCCGCGCTCCTGCAGGATCACTTTCAGTACGCGCAGCCCGTCGCGCACGGCCCGCAGGTTGCTGGTGCCGTGGATGCGGACGAACTCGTGGCTGGGAATCTCCTGGACGCGCAGGCCCGCCTTGACGACTCTGATGTTCATCAGGGTCTCGACCTCGAAGCCGGCGCAGTCGAGGGCGATCTCGTCCAGGCAGTGCCTCCAGAAGGCGTTGTAGCCGTAGCACAGGTCGGTGTAGCGGGCGCCGAACTTGTGGTTGACGATCGAGCAGAGCACGCGGTTGCCGAGCTTGCGGATGGGCGTCATGTCGTCCGTGCCGCCGCCGTTGGCGAAGCGCGAGCCCTTGGCGAAGTCCGCGCCGCCGACGAGCGCGGACACATAGCTGACGATCTCGTTGCCGTCGGCGGAGCCGTCGGCGTCGACCATCACGATGATCTCGCCCGTGCAGGCGGCGAAGCCGGTGATGAGGGCGTCGCCCTTGCCCTTGCCGAGCTGCCGGACCACCTTCACGTCCGGCCACAGCTGCCGTGCGACCTCGATGGTGTCGTCGGTGGAGTTGCCGTCGACGAGGACCACCTCGTGGACCCACTCCGGCAGCGTCTTGAAGACGTACGGGAGATTTTCCGCCTCGTTCATGGCGGGGATGACGACGCTCACGGGTGGAGCTATCGCGAGATGCGACGTCACCGGGCGGTAATGGGCGGCGACCAGGGCCTCCTGATCAGCCGCCGGGCGCAGAAAAGAACTCATGACTCGGATGTCCCTCTCGTCCGGTGGACCGCCCGCCCCGAGCGGTCCTGTGGCGTATCCGGTTCGAAAAGGGGGTACTCACCCCGCCCTGACGGCGCTCATCGCCGCATGGGCCGGGCGAGCTGGCAACACTTGTTCGCCGCGCGGTCAACGCGACACGGCGATTCTGATCAGCCGGACGCGGCACCCCCCACCGCGCCCCGCCCCGGGCACCATCGCGACGCTTGCCCTCCCCTGAGCCGCTTTGCATGATGGGCCGATGCGGGTGGATGTACGACGGTATTGATGGTTGAGACTGTATGGCAAGAGCTGGTGCGGTGACTCCTCCTTTGGGTGTTTTTTGCGCCCAAGTCATGCATCATGTTGACGCTTTGCGTCGTTGGCGGCGCGCGCCGGGCGCAATGCGCCGTCAGTCGCCCTGACGCAGCCTTCCCACGCGCTTGAGCAACCGGTCGGCGGGTTCGAAGAGCTCGGGCCGGGACACCACGGTGTTGCGCAGGGCGCGCACCGGCGCACGCCGGGCCCGGTGCCCCAGCGCCACCGGATGACGCCGCATCACCCACCCCTCCCAGACGCTGAGTTCACGCGTCTTCAGCGAGTCCTTGTACGCCTTGTCGCCCCGGCCGAGATCGAGATAGGCCATCCCCGCGGCGGCCGCCCCCTCCGCCATGTGCAGGTGCAGCAGCAGGCCCGGCGAGAACTTCCCGAACGCCGGGTCGTACGACGGGAACCAGCAGCAGAGCACCTGCCGCGAACGGGGCCCGAAGTGCGCCGCGACCGGCCGTCCCCCGGCGTACAGCACCGACAGCAGCCCCGCGAAGGACTCCGTCCTGGTGTGGAAGAGCTGTTCGACCAGGCGCACTATCCAGGGACGCGCGAACCGGTCGCTGCGGCCTGTTCTTCGGTACTGCGCCGACTTCCAGGCGATCAGGGTCCGCAGCATCTCCGGGTCGCGCTCGTCGTGCACGTAGCGCACGTCGCCGACGTCGCGGCCGAGCCGGCGCTCCTTGGCGAAGGTGGCGCGGAGGAACTTCGGCGACTGCTTGCGCAGGGCCGCCAGGTAGGACTCGAAGCCCTGCTCCACATCCATCACGGGCGAGCGGAACGCCCCGGAGGCGCTCACCTCGAACGGCTTCTGCCCCTCCACCAGGTGGTCGAACTCCCACACCGAGAGCCCGCAGGCGTGCAGCAGCTCACGGGCGTCCCACTGGAAGCCGGTCCGGTGGACGAGCCCCTGGGCGTCCGAGAGCCCGAGCCCGATCGCGCGGCCCACCCCGAGGGCGGTGCGCTGGTACGGGAAGAAGCCCACGGGCTCGCCGTCCTCGCGCACCACCGCGATCCGCACCCCGGCCCGGCACCGGCCGACTGCGAGGGCGAACTCGGGTGCGAGGAAAGGATTCGCAAGCTGCGGCGAGCCGTCCTCGACCGCCGCCGCCTGCAGGGCAGACCAGGCCGCCCGGTCGGCCGCGGTGAGGTCACCGGGCCGGTACACGCTGATGTTCACCTCAGGAAGCCCGACTTTTCGCCGTGCGGTGGTGCCGCACGTGTGCCAGCAGGAACAGGAGAAGGCTGACGGCCGCGACCGCGGCGACGCCACCCCGCACCGTCCAGGTGTGGAGCGCGAGCATGGCCTGGGAGACCAGCACGTCGACGGCGACGGCCCCGCCGGCCGCCACCACGGAGCGGCTCAGCGGATCGAGGCCGCGCAGCGCCGCCCCCACGGCGCAGGCCGGCGCGACGAGCAGGAAGAAGAGCGTGAACGGCGCACGCAGGGGTGAGCCGATGTCCGCGAGCGCCAGCACGGCGCCGACGCCCGCGATCGCCGTGGCGGCCCCGGCCGCCACGGGAAGGGAATCCCCGGCCGGTGTGCGCGCGCCGCCCGGCCGGTCGGGTGCGGCCGGCGGTGCGGACGGGTCGGTGGCCGAGGCCGGATCGGACGGGCCGGAAGGTCCGGGCGTGCCGGACGGGACTGAAGAGCCGGGTGAGCCGGACGAGCCGGTGATACCGGTGGGATCTGTGAAGCTCTGCATTGGCGACTTTGCCCCCCGAAGCGCCGGATGCCGAGGCTTCAATGTCGCGCAATCGGCGGAGCGACGTCAAGATGTGAAGGCCGTGCAAACGGCCTCCGGTTACCCGATCGGCACGGAACCGGAGTCTTTCGGTCAGATGAATACTGCACGAATATGTCGGGCCGTCAAAATGTCCGCCGGTGTCGGTGGTTGAGCGTTCACTGGCTCACACTTTTGACATGGACACTTCCGATCGCCACGGGCTGCTGCTACCACGGGTACGGCAGAAACCCTGGTAAAGGAGGTTCCATGAAGCTGTCCCGCCTCGCGGGTTCCCTCTCCGCGATCACCCTCGCCGCCACCCTGGCCCTCACCGGAGCCGGCTCCGCCCAGGCTTCGACGAAGCCCGCAACTCCCGCCTATGTGGCGCTCGGTGACTCCTATTCGTCCGGTCTGGGGGCCGGGAGCTACTACACGAACAGCGGGGACTGTAAGCGCAGCGCCAAGTCGTACCCTGCGCTCTGGGCCGCCGCGCACGCCCCCGCGAGCTTTGCCTTCGCCGCCTGCGCGGGGGCCCGAACGGGTGATGTTCTCGGCAAGCAACTCGGCTCGCTGAACGGCTCGACCGGGCTCGTCTCGCTCAGCATCGGCGGGAACGACGCCGGCTTCAGCGACACCATGGTCACGTGTGTGCTCAACTCCGACAGCGCCTGCATCAACCGGATCAATGAGGCCCGCACATTTGTCCAGAACACCCTTCCCGGTGAACTCGACAAGGTCTATACCGCCATTAAGGGAAGAGCGCCTTCCGCTCATGTCGTCGTCCTCGGATATCCACGCTTCTACAAACTCGGCGCGAGTTGCGCCGGGCTCAGCGAGACCAAGAGGAAGGCCATCAACGCCGCGGCCGACCTGCTCAACTCCGTCATCGCCAAGCGGGTCGCCGACCACGGCTTCGCCTACGGCGACGCCGCGGCCGCCTTCGCGGGTCACGAGCTGTGCTCCGGCAGCCCCTGGCTCAACAGCGTGACCCTGCCCGTGGAGAGCTCCTACCACCCGACCGCGGCCGGTCAGTCCGGTGGCTACCTGCCGGTCTTCTCCAGGGCCGCCTGACCGCTCAGTACCCGTACGGCGGGTCCGTCGACGCGGAGGACGACGGGCCCGGCGACCGGGAGGGGCGGGACGGTCCCGCCGACGACGGCCCGCCCGAGGGGCGGCCCGACGGCGGCCCCTGGCAGGTGACGGTGAACGGAACGCGATTGGAGGTGATCTTCTGAGGGCTCCTGACCTCGACCGCGAGCCAGTCCCTGCCCGTGCCGTGCTCGGTCTCGACGTACGTCAGGCCGAGGCTCTTGCCCGCCGTGACGTCGGAGGTCCGCCAGGGGTCGACCTGACCGCTGCCCGTGACCACGCGGTAGGAGAGCCGGGCGGGGGTGCGGTCGACGGTGAAGGTCACCCGGAAGGAGGGGCCCGCGCTCTTCGGCGGGCAGGGGCCGGTGTAGGAGTCGCGCACCGCCTCGACGGAGACCCGCAGGCCGTACGAGGTGTCGCCGCCGCCGTCCGCGGTCTTCCCGCCGCCGTCCGCGGACGCCGAGCGCGACCCCGGGTTCTTGTCCGGCACGGTGGAGCCCGCAACACCGCCGCCGGAGGAGCCGTCCTCGTCGCCCTCGCCCCTGCTGAAGGCCCAGGCCAGCCCGCCCACCAGCAGGGCGAGCACGACGGCGGCCACCGCGAACACCAGACCCGGGCGGCGCCGCCGGTCGTCACCGGTGGTGCCGAGGCCGCCCGGAGGTTCCGGGGGCCCATACGGCCCGTCGCTGCCCGGCGGGCCGAAGCCGCCGGCGCCGTGCTCCCCGGAGGGCGTCGCCGGCCCGTCGGGCGGATCGCGCCGCGGGTGCGCCGGGACCGTCGGGGCCTCGGCGGTGGGCAGTGCGCCCGGGGTGGAGAGGGTGCCGCCCTGCGCCACCACCCGCAGCATCCCCTCCGCCTCCTCGGCGCCGAGCCGCAGGGCGGGATCCTTGCGCAGCAGCCCCTCCAGGACGGGCGCGAGCGCCCCTGCCCGCACGGGCGCCGGGAGCTGCTGGTCCACCACGGCCCGCATGGTGGAGAGCGGGGTGTCCTGACGGAAGGGGGAGACGCCCTCCACCGTCGCGTACAGCGTCACCCCGAGGGACCAGAGGTCGGACCCCGGCCCCGGCGGATTCCCCAGCGCCCGCTCGGGGGCCAGGAACTCGGGCGAGCCCACCAGCTCCCCGGTCCGCGTCAGCGCCGAGCTCCCCTCGACCGTCGCGATGCCGAAGTCGGTGAGCACGACACGCCCGTCGTTGGCGAGGATGACGTTTCCCGGTTTTACGTCCCGGTGCAGCACGCCCGCCGCGTGCGCCCCCCGGAGCGCGGAGAGCACACCAGCGCCGATGTGCGCCGCGCGCGCCGGGGCCAGCGGGCCCTCGGCCTCCAGGACGTCGGCCAGGGACAGGCCGCGCACCAGCTCCATGACGATCCAGGGCCGCCCGTCCTCGGAGACCACGTCGAAGACGGTGACGACATGGGGGTGCGAGACGCGCGCCGCGGCCCGGGCCTCGCGCTCCAGGCGCACGTACAGCTGCCGGATCTCGTGCTCGAGCAGGCCCGACGGCGCCCGGACCTCCTTGACGGCCACCTCGCGGTCGAGCACTTCGTCCCGCGCGCGCCACACCACGCCCATGCCGCCCTGGCCCAACCGCTCCAGCAGCCGGTAACGGCCCGCCACCACCCGGTCCGGCGGCACCGCTGCGCCCTCCGGACCGCCCCCGAACGTCCCGCTCATCGACGGGCCCCCTCCACCAAGAGAGCGATTCGGGGTGAATCTACCGCAACGGAGCGTGATTACCCCCTCTTCTGCATATCCTTGTCCCGCTAACTCGCCCACAGTGACGGCAGGTTCACGCCAGCCCTGTCAACGCCCTTGACGGAGTGGTGAATCCGCCCCGCCGATGCGCGGGTGACGGAATAGGGCGGTAGGGTTACCCTGCCTGAGCCGGGTGCCTCGTTCGGGTGGGGAGTCTCAATGGATCAGATAGCAATGCGCGGCAGGCCACGGGTGCCTGCCATCAGCTGCAACAGCGGTGCGTCCAGCGCGCGCCTCGACCGCCATCTCGCGGTGCTGGGCGGGCCTGCCGTGCCCCAGCGCGAAGTCGAAGGGGCGACCCTGCTGATGCGCGAGCTGACCACGCGTGATCACACGCGCACCAAGCAGAGCCGGACCGCGAAGGTCTCCCTCTTGGCGCCGCTCAGACGCCTGCGCCGCTCCCTGTTCGGCAACCACGACTGAGCCCCGCCCCGAGCGCAGCGCCCCGCAGCCGTTCCGTCATCGACAGCGACACCGGTGCGACGCCGTCGGCCCTCCACCCTCTCCCCAGGGCGCGGCCGTACGGCGCCGTGGCATGTCCGGGCCCGTCTCCGGCGGTGCGGCGATCAGGCTGAGTCCCGTGCGTACCGCCGCACCGTGAGCGGCACGAACACCGCGAGCAGCAGCACCGCCCAGCCGGTCGCCGCCAGGACGGGGTGCGCGACCGGCCAGGACGCGTCCGCCGCGGCGGAGCTGTTGCCGAAGAGCTCCCGGCAGGCGGTGGTGAGCGCGCTGATCGGGTTCCACTCGGCCACGGTGCGCAGCCAGCCCGGCATGCCCTCGGTCGGCACGTAGGCGTTCGACAGCAGCGGCAGCATGAAGGTCGCGCCGGCCATCTGGCCCGCGGTCTCCTCGTTCCCGAGCACCAGGCCCAGGTAGTGGCCCAGCCAGGCCGTGACCAGCCGGAAGAGCAGCAGCAGCGCGAAGGCGCCCGCGGCGCCGGCCGCACCGCCCTCGATCCGCCAGCCGACGGCGAGCCCGCACAGCACCAGCGGCACCGTGCCGATCGCCGCGAGCGTCACGTCCGCCGCCGTCTGCCCGGCCGGAAGGGCGAACCGGCTCATGGGCAGGGTGCGGAAGCGGTCCATCACCCCGCGCTGGGAATCCTGCGCCGACGCCAGCATGGATGTCATCACTCCGTTGACGGCCGTCACCGCGAACAACCCCGGTACGAGGTACGCCCGGTAGTTCGCGCCCCCTTCCAGCGCCACTGCGCTGCCGAAGACATAACCGAAGAACAGCAGCATGGTCACGGGCATGGTGAGCGTGATGACGAGCAGCCCGGGCACGCGTCGCATGCGACGGAGGTGGCGGCCGAGGACGGCCCGGGTGTCGGAGAGCGCGAGGGTGCTCATGCGGCGGCCTCCCCGGCTCCGGCCCCGGCTTCGGGGCGGGGATCCGCGCCGGAGGTCAGGTGCAGGAAGACCTCGTCCAGCGTGGGCTGCCGCAGGCCGGCGTCGGCGAGGGGGACGCCCGCCGCGTCGAGTTCGCGCACGAGATGAGGGAGCGTCAGGTCACGGCCGGTGGTGACCGCTGCGGCCGCGCGCCGCCCGGGGTCGAGCACCGGTTGCCCGCCGGTGAGCCGGGCCAGGACGGCCGCCGCGCCCGCGAGCGCCTCCTCTTCCGCGACGACCACCTCGGCGCGCGCGCCGAGCCGGGCCTTGAGCTGTGCGGGGGTGCCCCGTACGGCGGCCCGCCCGTGGTCGATCAGCACGACGTCGTCGGCCAACTGATCCGCCTCCTCCAGGTATTGCGTGGTGAGCAGCACGGTGGTGCCGTGTCGCGTCAGTTCGCGGACGGCGTCCCAGATCGCGCTGCGGCTGGCCGGGTCGAGGCCGGTCGTCGGCTCGTCGAGGAAGAGCACGCGGGGCTTGGTCAGCACGCTCGCGGCGAGGTCGAGCCGGCGGCGCATGCCGCCCGAGTAGGTGCGGGCCGGGCGGTCGGCGGCGTCCCCGAGGCCGAAGTGTTCCAGCAGGACGTCGGCGCGGGCGTGCGCGGTCGCGCGCCCCAGCCGGTGCAGCCGGCCGAACAGCCGCAGGTTCTCGCGGCCGGTCAGGTCGGCGTCCACGGAGGTCGCCTGGCCGGTCACCCCGATGGCGCGGCGCACGTCCCGGGGCGCGCGCACCACGTCGTGCCCGGCGACCCGCGCGGTGCCCGCGTCGGGCCGGATGAGCGTGGTCAGGAGGCGGACGGCGGTGGTCTTGCCCGCGCCGTTGCGCCCCAGCAGGGCGCAGACGCTTCCTTCGGGCACGGCCAGGTCGAGCCCGCGCAGTGCGTGGACGGCACCGAACCGCTTCTCCAGTCCCTCACTAAGTACGGCGTACGTAGTCATGGTGCGACCCTATCTCACGACGTACGCTGTACGTAACTAGGATGGTGGGCGAGGTGATGTGATCCATGGCAGCCAGCGGCCGCACGGCCAACCCCGAGGTCATCTGGGCGCGCCCCGAACGCGCGGCCCGGGGCCCGCGCCCCGCGCACACCCGCGCCGAGATCGCGGCCGCGGCCGTGCGCGTCGCGGACGCGGAGGGGGCCGAGGGCGTCTCGATGCGCCGCGTGGCCGCCGAGACCGGCTGCGGCACGATGTCGCTCTACAACTACGTCCCGCGCAAGGAGGACCTGTACGAGCTGATGGTCGACGCCGTCAGCGCCGAGTACGACCTCTCGGCGGCGCCCTCGGGCGACTGGCGCGCCGACGCGCTGGCCCTCGCGGGGCAGACGCGCGCCCTGATGCACCGCCACCCCTGGCTGCCGCGGCTGATGTCACCCGCCCACGGCTTCAGCCCGAACGCCCTGCGGTACCTGGAGCACTTCCTGTGGGTGCTGGAGCCCCTCGACGCCGAGGGGGGCACCAAGATGGAGCTCATCTCCATGGTCAACGGGCTCGTCTCCACCTACGTGGTCAACGAGCTCTCCGAGGCCGAGCGGGCCCGCACCTCGCCCTTCCCGCCCGGTCAGGAGCACGCCGCGCGCATGGCCCACCTGGCGCGCGAGCTCTCCGGCGGCGCCTACCCGCGCCTGGCCGGCGTCCTCGGCGCGGGCTTCGCCGCCGTGGACCTCGACGCACAGTTCGAGCGCGCCCTCGGCCGGGTGCTCGACGGCTTCGCCCCGGGGCGCGCCGGCGGATAGTCAGTCGGCGTCCGCCTCCAGCGTGACGCTGAAGGAGAACCGGTCGCCCCGGTAGCGGATCCGGGCCACGTCCACCGCCCGGCCCGAGGCGTCGTACGTCACGCCCGTGTAGTGCAGGATCGGGCTCAGCAGCGGCACCTGCAGCAGCCGTGCCGTCTCCGGGTCGGCCAGGCGGGCCTCGACCGTGTCGGTGATCCGGCTGATCCGCACGCCCACCGCGTCCCGCAGCACCTTCGTCATCGGCCAGCGCGCCAGGTCCGCCAGGTCGATGCGCTCCGCGAGCTCGGGGCGGACGAGGTTCTCCGCCCAGTTCGTCGGCTCGCCCGACTCCCCGTCGCAGCGCAGCCGGCGGAAGACCACGGCCTCCTCCAGGTCGGGGAAGTGCTCGCCCAGCTCCGCCGGGACCGCCGCCGACCCGTGGCCCAGCACGGTGGTCCGCTCGCCGGACTGCTGCGCCACGATCGCGTCCACCGAGCCGAGCAGCCGCACGGGGGAGACCCGCCGGGCGCTCGGCTCGATGAAGGTGCCCCGCCGCCGGTGCCTGCTGATCAGGCCCTCCGCCTCCAGCTCCTTCAGCGCCTGCCGCATGGTCAGCACGCTCACGCCGTAGTGCTCGGCGAGGGCGTCCTCGGTGGGCAGGCGCAGCGGGTCGCTCGGGCAGCGCCCGAGTATCGAGGCGCGCAGCGACTGCGACACCTGGTACCACAGCGGCAGTTTGCGGTTGAGCGCGAGGGAGTCGGGGGCGAAGGTGGTCACGGGCTCTCCGGCTCGTACGGCGTCACGGGCGGGGCTGGCGGAAATGCCGCTCCAGACCCTGCCACACGTCGTCGTAGCGCGTCTGGAGATGGCCGGCGGTACGGGCCTGCTCCGTCGCGGTCACGGGCCAGCGCGTCTCGAACATGAAGGCCAGGCCGTCGTCCACCTTCTGCGGCTTCAGCTCGGCCGCGCTCGCCTTGTCGAAGGTGTCCCGGTCCGGGCCGTGCGCCGACATCATGTTGTGCAGCGAGCCGCCGCCCGGGACGAAGCCGCCCTTCCCGGCGGCCTTGGCGTCGTAGGCGCCCTCGATGAGGCCCATGTACTCGCTCATCACGTTCCGGTGGAAGTACGGCGGCCGGAAGGTGTCCTCGCCCACCAGCCAGCGCGGCGCGAAGACGACGAAGTCGACGCCCGCCAGGCCCGGGGTGTCCGACGGGGACGTCAGCACCGTGAAGATCGACGGGTCCGGGTGGTCGTAGCTGACCGAGCCGATGACGTTGAAGCGGCGCAGGTCGTAGACGTACGGGACGAGGTTGCCGTGCCAGGCGACCACGTCCAGCGGCGAGTGGTCGTACGTCGCCGTCCAGAGGTTGCCGCAGAACTTGTTGACGACCTCGACGGGGCCTGCCGTGTCGTCGGAGTCTTCGTAGGCGGCCACCGGGGCGAGGAAGTCGCGCGCGTTCGCCAGCCCGTTCGCGCCGATCGGCCCCAGGTCGGGGAGGGTGAAGGGCTGCCCGTAGTTCTCACAGACGTAGCCGCGGGCGGTGGCGTCCAGCAGCTCCACCCGGAAGCGCACGCCGCGCGGGATCAGCGCCACGTGCCCGGGCTCTGCCCGCAGCAGCCCGAACTCCGTGCGCAGCAGCAGCCCGCCGCGCTCGGGAACGATGAGCAGCTCGCCGTCGGAGTCGCTGAACACCCGGTCCGTCATCGAGGCGTTCGCGGCGTAGAGGTGGACGGCCATGCCCGCGCGCTGGGTGACGTCGCCGTTGCCGCCCAGGGTCCACAGGCCGGCCAGGAAGTCCGTGCCCGCGGCCGGCTCGGGCAGCGGGTCCCAGCGCAGCCGGTTGGGGTCGGGAACGGCGTCGGCGAACGGCGCGCTCGCCAGGCGGCCGTTGCCGGTGCGGGCGAAGGGCGGGTGCGCGGCGGAGGGCCGGATGCGGTAGAGCCACGACCGGCGGTTGCTGTGCCGGGGCTCGGTGAAGGCCGTGCCGCTCAGCTGCTCCGCGTACAGCCCGAGCGGGGCCCGCTGAGGGGAGTTGCGCCCTTCGGGCAGCGCCCCCGGGACGGCCTCGCTGCTGTGCTCGTTGCCGAAACCGGCCGAGTAGGCGAGCCCCTCGGCGGCCTTCCGCGCCTGCTCGTTGCCCGTACCGCTCATCGCGTGCTCCCAGCGCCGATGGATTCCTATGGGAGACCGTAGGATTCCCGGCGGGGCGCGTCAATGGATCAGCCCGGGGAAACGGGCGGGTCGCTCCTTCCTACTTCTTCGCGTACCCCACCATGCGCAGCGCCAGGTCCGCGTACAGCTCGCCCACCTCGTCCGGCGTGCGCTTGCCCTCGGCGTTGAACCACCGGGCGACGTCGATGCACAGCGACAGCACCGCCAGCGTCGTCCCCGGCACGTCCGCGGTGCCGAAGTCGCCCGAGGCCACCCCGTCCTCGACGATGGTGCGCACCGCGGCGTCGGTGTCCCGGCGCAGGGCGACGATCTCGGCGTAGTGCTCCTCGCCCAGCGCCCCCAGCTCGTACTGCACGACCCGGGCGGTGGTGTGGTGCTCGGCGTGCCAGCGGACGAAGCACCGCACGGCCTCGGAGAGGCGGTCGGCCGGGCTGCCGCCCGAGTCCCGCGCCCGGCGCAGGATGTCCAGGGCGAGCCGGTGGCCGACGCTGCTGATGCGGTAGAGCAGCTCTTCCTTCGTCTTGTAGTGGATGTAGAGCGCGGCGGGGCTCATGCCGGCGCGGCCGGCGATGTCGCGGGTGGTGGTGGCGTGGTAGCCGCGCTCGGCGAAGGCCTCGACGGCGGCGATCACCAGCCGCCGCGCGGCGTCGGGCGTGACATCGGCCCACTGCCCGCTCCGCTGCCCCTCCGCACCCATCCCACGCCCCGCTCTCCCGGCCCGCCCCGGGCCCTGCGCCCGCGGAACGAACACCATACCCCGAGGTGAGCAAGCGCTTAGGGAGGTGTGGGGCGGTCCGGTGCGCTACGGCCGCAGCGCCCGCATCAGCAGGTCCGCGAGGTGCCCGGCGACCTCCCCGGCGCTCAGCCGGCCCTCCGCGTGGTACCAGGCGCCCAGGTGGTGGACGGAGCCGAAGTGGTAGTCCACGACCAGGTCCGCGGGGGTGGCCGAGGAGAAGACCCCGCAGCGCTGGCCCTCCTCGACCAGGGCCCGGAAGCGCTCGTGGTAGCGGCGCCGCTCCGCCCGCACCTGCGCGAGCTTCTCGGGGCCCAGGTGGTGCATGGACCGGAAGAAGATCTTCGTGTCGTCGAGGTTCTCGATGGTGGTGACCACCACGTCGGCCGCCGCCTCCCGCAGCCGCTTCTCCACGGGCGCGTCCGAACGGGCGAAGCAGTCCAGCCGCTCCTGCTGCAGGCGCAGCACGCGCGCGTACACCTCGTGCAGCAGGTCGTCCTTCGAACCGAAGTAGTGGTAGAGAGCACCCTTGGTGACGCCCGCGGCCTCCACGATCTCCTGGACGGACGTGCGGTCGTAACCCTGGTCGGCGAAGAGCCGGGTGGCGGCCGCGAGCAGCCGCTGCGGCACCGACCACCCGCCCTCCGCCGCCGCACTCACAGGTCCTCTTCGAGCTTGCGCTGGAGGTGGTTCATGCCGCGCAGCCAGCGGTCGGGGTCGGTGGCGCGGGCCGCGTAGTAGTCGGCGACCTCGGGGTGCGGCAGGATCAGGAAGCGGCCCGCCGCCATCCCCTCGAAGAGCGCGTCGGCGACCTGCGCCGGCTCGATCGCCGTGGGCACGAGCACCAGGTCCCCGGCCGGGCCGGTGCCGCGCAGCATGTCCGTCCGCACGCCCTGCGGGCAGATGGCGTGCACGTCGATGCCGCAGTGGCGGTAGGTGAGGGAGAGCCACTCGGCGAAGGCGAGGGCTGCGTGCTTGGAGACGCTGTACGGGGCCGAGCCCAGCATCGTGAGCAGCCCGGCCGCGGAGACCGTGGCCACGAAGCGGCCGCTGCCGCGGTCGAGCCACTCGGGCAGCAGCTTGCGCGCCGCCCGCACGTGGGCCATGACGTTGACGTCCCAGGCGGTCTCCCAGAGGTCCTCCTCGGCCTCGGGACCGCCCGCGGGGGCCACGCCCGCGTT
This sequence comes from Streptomyces telluris, assembly GCF_024519335.1. Lineage (NCBI taxonomy): Bacteria > Bacillati > Actinomycetota > Actinomycetes > Kitasatosporales > Streptomycetaceae > Streptomyces > Streptomyces telluris. Next base: position 16,579 of record NZ_JANIID010000022.1, on the reverse strand, counting down.
GGCGCAGTAGATGTCGACGCGGCCGCCGAGCGCCTCGCGGGCCGCCTGCACGACGTCGGAGGCGTCGCCCGGGACGGCCGTGGCGCCGATCTCCGCCGCGACCGCCTCCGCCTTGGCGGCGTCGAGGTCGTTGACCGCCACCCGCGCGCCCTCGGCCGCGAAGCGGCGGGCGAGCGCGGCGCCGATGCCGCCCCCCGCTCCCGTGACGACGACTCCCGCGTCCCGCACGATGCCCACGCTCGGTCTCCCTCGGCTCGGCTGCACCGCGCAGACTAACCAGTCGGTATGTGACGGGGGAAGAGGCCGCAACAGGTCCGGAGGCGCGCCCTCCGGCTGCGGCCTCCCGGGGGGACGCCCCCGTGCCCCCGGCCTGAACTGCGGCGCGGCCCCGGCCCGGCGAAGCGGTGCCACCACCGTCACGCCGTACTGTCCGTGTGCATGCGGCACTCTTCCGGGGGACGCCCCCCGTACGCACGGAATGTGACGAGACGGCAGGTGCTGGGCACGGCGGCCGTCGGAGCGCTCGTGTGCTCCGCCGCGCCGCCGGCCGGGGCCACGGCGGCGGCCCGCGTCCGCACCGGCTTCGACCGGCTGGCGGAGAGCGGCTACGCCCCGCTCGCCGGGGCCCGCACCGGGGTCGTCACCAACCCCACCGGCGTCACCGCCGACGTCCGCCACGTCGTGGACGTGATGCACGCGGACCGGCGGGTGGACCTGCGCGCGGTGTTCGGCCCCGAGCACGGCTTCCGCGGCACGGCGCAGGCCGGCGGCTCGGAGACCACGCGCACCGACCCGGCCACCGGACTGCCGGTGCACGACGTCCACGGCCTGCGCGGCCGGGAGCTCGCCGCGCTGTTCGGCCGCGCCGGCGTGGACACCGTCGTCTTCGACGTCCAGGACGTGGGCGCACGCTTCTACACCTACGTCTGGACGCTCTACGAGTGCCTCGTCGCCGCGGCGCTCGCGGGCCTGCGCACCGTCGTGCTGGACCGGCCCAACCCCCTGACGGGCCGCGGCGCGTACGGCCCGGTCCTGGAGCGCTCCCTGGCGTCGGGCGTGGGCCGCGAACCGATCGCCCAGGCCCACGGCATGACCGTGGCCGAGCTCGCCCTGCTGTTCAACGCCGACGCCGTGCCGAGGGCCGCCGGGCGCGCCGCGCGGCTGGAGACCGTACCCATGAGCGGCTGGCGGCGCACGCACTTCTTCGCCGACACCGGCCTGCCGTGGGTGCCGCCGAGCCCCAACGTGCCCACGCCCGACACCGCCCTCGCCTACGCGGGCACCTGCCTGCTGGAGGGCACCACCCTCTCCGAGGGGCGCGGCACGACCCGCCCGTTCGAGATCGTGGGAGCCGAGGGCATCGACCACCGCTGGGCCGCGGCCCTGAACGCGCTGGACCTGCCGGGCGTGCACTTCCGGGAGGCGTACGCGGTACCGGTGTTCTCCAAGTTCCGGGGCCGCACCATCGGCGGGGTCCAGCTGCACGTGCACGACCGGCGGGCGTTCGACCCGGTGCGCACCGGGGTCGCCCTGCTCGTGACCGCCCGGCGCGTGTGGCCGGGCTTCGCCTGGCGCCCGGACCGGTGGATCGACCGGCTCGCGGGGACGGCGGCGGTGCGCACGATGACCGACGCGGGGGCGTCCGCCGACGACATCGTGCAGGCGTGGCGGCCCGGCCTGGAGGCCTTCCGCGCGACGCGCGAGGAGCACCTCCTGTACGACTGAGCCGCCGCGCGCGGGCCCGGGGCGCACGGGGCACGGACACGGAAGCGTGAACGGCGTGACGGACGTCTGGACAGGCCCTCTTGACGGCGGGACGATGCGCCAGCACCGGACCGCTCAAGGGGGAATGCCATGTCCGGCATGAGTGTGGATCCTTACTGGGAGCTCACGTTCGACGCCGACGGAGACGTCGACGCGGACGAGCGGGACGCCCTGATACGCGGAGTCGCCGAGGCCGGTCTGACCGATCTGGTGGTCTTCGCGCACGGCTGGAACAACGACAGGCCGATGGCCACGCGCTTCTACTCCCGCTTCTTCGAACCCTTCCCGGGCCTGCTCGCCGGCGCGCCCGGCGCCCGCGTCGGCTACGCCGGCGTGATCTGGCCGTCCATGCGCTTCCCCGGGGAGGCCGTTCCCGACTTCCCGTCAGCAGCGGCCGCCGGCGCCGCCGGTGAGGCGGCCGCCCCGCCCGAGCTCGACGCCGCCACCCGCGAGGCGCTCGTCAGGACCCTGCCGTGCGATCCGGCCGTGACGGACCGGCTCGCGGAGCTGGCGGCCGAGCGGCCCGACGACCCCGCACGCCTGGCGGAGTTCGTCTCCCTCGTGCGCGGCCTCGCCCCCGCCCCGCCGCGGGGAGCGGCGGCCGCGGGGGAGCCGGGAGAGCCGGAGGACGGGGACGCCGAGCCCTACCTGCTCACCGGTGACGCCCAGGACGTGTGCGAGGCGTTCGCGTCCGCCCTGGGACACGTGGGCGCCCTGCCGCCCGCCTTCCTCGGCGGGGGCCTGAAGCGGCTGTGGGGAGGCGCCCTCGAAGTGCTGCGGCAGATGTCGTACTACACGATGAAGAAGCGCGCGGGCACGGTCGGCGAGAAGGGCCTCGGTCCCGCGCTCACCCGGCTGGCCGCCTCGGCCCCCGCCCTGCGCGTCCACCTGGCGGGGCACAGCTTCGGCGCGCGCCTGGTGTCGTTCGCGCTGCGCGGACTGCCCGACGACAGCAGCTGCCTGGCCGGCGTGACCCTGCTCCAGGGGGCCTTCTCCCACTACGCCTTCTCCTCGCGCCTGCCGTTCGACACCGGCAGCGGCGGGGCCCTCGACGGGCTGTACCGGCGGGTGCGCGGCCCGCTGGTTTCCTGTCACTCGCGCCACGACTCGGCCCTGAGCGTCCTCTACCCGCTCGCGTCCCGCGTCTCCCGCCAGGACGACAGCGTGCTCGGGTCCGACGACGCCCGGTGGGGCGCGGTCGGCCACGACGGCATCCAGGCCGTGGACCCCTGCGCGCGGCTCGGCCTGGACGAGGCGCTGCGCGGCGGGCTGCCCGCCACGGGCTGCGTGAGCGTGGACGCGTCCTCCGTCGTCGCGCGCGGCGGCCCCCCGTCGGGCGCGCACAGCGACATCTGCCACGAGGAGCTGGCCCGCGTCATCCTGCTGGCCGGCCGGCTCCTGCCGTCGTGAACGACGCCCCGCGTCCGTGAAAGAGATCCCCCATCCGTGAACGAAAGGTGAGCGGAGAGTGAGGATCCGCCACCTTCGCGCGTTTCCACATCCCTGCGCGACTTCGGGGTAGCAGAGCGGAGTCGGCCGCACACCGCGGCCGATGGATCCGAATGGCGATGAGTTACGTCCCTTCCATGTCGATCCGAGTCCGCGCTGTCGGAGGTGGGATGCAGTGGCAGGTTTCAGAGCACTCGCACGAGAGGTGCGCAATCCACGGAACACCATCGCCTTGCGGCGGACCTCCCTGCGCAAGTGTCTTGAGCGCTTCGCCCCGTACGGTCACCGGGCGACCTGGCACCACCTGTGCGACCTCGCCGGGATGGATCCCGCCGACCGGGCCCCCGACCCGGCCCGGCTGGTCGTGGCGCTGACGGAGCTGGAGGAGGCCCGCGCGGTCTGGCTCGCCTACGAGGCGGGGTTCGCCGACCGCCGCAAGCGCGAGAAGCACGACGGCATCCGGCAGCCCGCCGGTGTCGACGCCTGGCACCGCCACACCTGGGGCGGCTGCGACATCGTGCCCTGCGTCAGCCCCACGGCCTACCCGGCCGCACGCCTGTCCGACGTGCTGCGCCGGGTGATCGCCGCGATGGAGGCCGAGCCCGGGGACGCCTGCCCCGTCTGCTCGCAGGACCGCCTCGAATGGCGGCCCGACCTGGACCGCTGCCCCGCGCAGGGCCCCGTCTGCGCGGACTGCGGCATCGTGGTGCCGGCGCCCGTCCTCACCCCGGGGGCGCTGGCAGCGGCGCGGCGCCGGCTGCTGGAGGACCGGTACGCGGCGGTGTGAGGCGGGCGCCCGGGCAGCCGTACAGAAGCAGGCCCGCACGAGCGGGCGGGAAGACCGCAGGGACAGCCGAGGAGACCGGGAACAGGGTGTCCGCCGTCGGCCGGTGGTGCGAGGATGCGGTGCACGGCCCACCGGTTCGAGGAGAAGGCGGACGGCATGGCGCAGTTGCACGACCTGACCGCGTTGGAGCAGGGGGAGGCGGTGCGGACGGGGCGCGTGTCGCCCGTCGAGCTGACCGAGCACTACCTGGAGCGCATCGGCCGGCTCGACGCCACCGTCGGGGCCTTCATCACCGTCACCCCCGATGTCGCGCGCAAGCAGGCGGCCGACGCCGAGAGCACGGCCTCGGCCGCCCGGCGCGAGGGACGCGAACTGCCGCCGCTGCACGGCGTGCCCGTGCCGGTCAAGGACCTCAGCCAGGTCGCCGGCGTGCGCTGGACGATGGGCTCGGCGGCGATGGCCGGGCACGTCGCGACCGTGGACGACCACGTGGTGACCAAGCTGCGGGACGCGGGGACGATCCTGCTGGGCAAGACCAACACCCCCGAGTTCGGACTGCCGGCCCACACCGAGAACGCCGTTGCGCCGCCCGCCCGCACCCCGTGGGACCTTGGCCGGTCGGCGGGCGGGTCGAGCGGCGGGGCTGCGGCCGCGGTCGCCGCGGGGCTCGCGCCCCTGGCTCACGCGAGCGACGGCGGCGGCTCCATCCGCATCCCGGCGTCCGTATGCGGCCTGTTCGGCATCAAACCCAGCCGCGGCCGGGTGAGTCCCGGCCCCGTCCTGGACGACGTGACCGGCCTGGTGACGTCCGGGCCCCTGGCCCGTACGGTCGCGGACGCGGCCGCGCTCCTCGACGTGCTCGCGGGGCCGATGCCCGGCGACCCCTACGCCGCGCCCGCGCTCCCGCCAGGCGAGACCTTCACCGGCCACGCCCGGCGCGCCCCGGGGCGGCTGCGCGTCGCCCACATCACGGAGGCGCCGATCCCGGGCGTCGAGCTGCACCCGGAGTGCCGGCGGGCCGCGGCGGAGACGGCGGAGCTGCTGCGGGAACTCGGCCACGAGGTCGAGGAGTTGACGATCCCCGGCGACGAGGCGCTCGGCCGGGCCTTCACGACCGTGTGGGAGGTGCTGTCGACGCTCGTGCCCGTACCCCCGAGCGGTTCGGAGCACTTGCTTCCGCTCACCCGGCACCTGCGCGAGCGCGGCGCCCGCGTCACCGGCACGGAGTTCGCCGCCGCCCTGTACCGGATGCGCGGGACCGGCCGGCTCGTCGCCGGCGCCCTCCAGGCGCCCGGCACGGGCTACGACGTGCTCCTGTCACCCACCCTCGCCCAGCTGCCGCTGCCCGTGGGCTCCCTGCGCAACGACGACGACCCGGAAGGGGAGTTCGCCGCCATGGCCGGCTTCACACCCTTCACTCCGCTGTACAACGCGACCGGGCAGCCCGCCGTGAGCGTGCCGCTGCACTGGACGCCCGAGGGCCTGCCCGTCGGGGTCATGCTCGGCGGCCGCTACGGCGACGAGGCCACGCTCATCTCGCTCTCCGCACAGCTGGAGGAGGCCCGCCCCTGGGCCGGGCGGCGGCCCGCCGTGTGGTGACGCGGGGCGGGCGCGCCGGGCGACGGTCTCAGTGCTCGACCAGCAGGCGGGAGCCCGCGCCCCGCAGGCCGTTGAGGTCGTCCGGGTTGGACAGCGCGCAGTTCTCCAGCGACAGGCAGCCGCAGCCGATGCAGTCGTCCAAGTGGTCGCGCAGCCTGGCCAGCTGCGTGATGCGCTGCTCCAGCTCGCCGCGCCAGGTCTCGGACAGCCGTGCCCAGTCCTCCCGGTTCGGGGTGCGCTCGTCGGGCAGCTCGCAGAGCGCCTCCCGGATCGTGGCGAGCGGGATGCCGACGCGCTGCGCGGCCCGGATGAAGGCGACGCGGCGCAGGGCGTCACGGTCGTAGCGGCGCTGGTTGCCGGACGTGCGGCGGCTGCTGATCAGGCCCTTGGTCTCGTAGAAGTGCAGGGCCGAGACCGCCGCGCCGCTGCGCGCGGACAGCTGACCGACGGTGAGTTCCTGGACCTTGTTCGAAATCTGCGGCACAGCTCAGACCTTACGTGACGGGCGGCCCCCGGCATTGAGACGACGGCCACACCGGCGGCCACCGCGCCCCCTGGTACGCCTCGCGTCCCCGGCGTTAGCTTGGGACCACAGCTACGGGGGAGCTGAGCTGTGGGACCTTGATTCCGCTTCGGCGAGGAGACGACCAGTGAACGCGCACGACGGCATGTACATCGACGGAAGCTGGCGGCCCGCCGCGGGGAGCGGCACGATCGAGGTCGTGAACCCGGCCGACGAGCAGGTCATCGCCACGGTCCCGGCCGGAGACGCCGAGGACGTCGACGCGGCCGTCCGCGCGGCCCGCGCGGCGCTGCCCGGCTGGGCGGCCACCCCGCCCGCGCGCCGCGGCGAGTACCTCGCCGCCCTGCGCGACGCCCTCGCCGCCCGCCAGGAGGAGATCGCCGCCACCGTCACGGCCGAGCTCGGCGCGCCCACGGGCTTCGCCACGCGGGTCCACACCGGGCTGCCCATCGCCGTCGCCGGCTCCTACGCCGAGCTGGCCGCGAGCCACTCCTTCGAGGAGCGCATCGGCACCTCGACGGTGCTGCACGAGCCCGTGGGCGTCGTCGGCGCCATCACGCCCTGGAACTACCCGCTCCACCAGATCGTGGCCAAGGTCGCCCCGGCACTGGCCGCGGGCTGCACCGTCGTCCTCAAGCCCGCCGAGGACACCCCGCTGACCGCCCGGCTCTTCGCCGAGTGCGTCCATGCGGCCGGGATCCCCGCGGGCGTGTTCAACCTCGTCACCGGGCTCGGCCCGGTCGCCGGGCAGGCGCTCGCCGAGCACCCCGGCGTCGACCTCGTCTCCTTCACCGGCTCGACGGCCGTGGGCAAGCGGATCGGGGCGATCGCCGGGGCGGCCGTCAAGCGCGTCGCCCTCGAACTGGGCGGCAAGTCGGCGAACGTCATCCTGCCGGGAGCGGATCTCGCCAAGGCCGTCGCGGCCAACGTCGCCGACGTGTGCCGCAACACCGGCCAGTCCTGCAACGCCCTCACCCGTACGCTCGTCCACGCCGACCAGTACGAGGAGGCCGTCGCCCTCGCGGCGGCGGCGGTCGCGGAGTTCGTGCCGGGCGACCCCACGGACCCCGGGGTCCGGGTCGGCCCCCTGGTCAACGCCAAGCAGCACGCGCGCGTGCGCGGCTACATCGACCGGGGCATCGAGGAGGGCGCGCGCCTCGTGGCGGGCGGCCCGACCGTCCCGGAGGGCCGGGACAAGGGCTACTACGTCGCCCCGACGGTCTTCGCCGACGTCACCCCCGAGATGACCATCGCCCGGGAGGAGATCTTCGGCCCGGTCCTCTCCTTCCTCAAGTACGAGGACGAGGAGGAGGCCCTGCGGATCGCCAACGACACCGTCTACGGGCTCGCCGCCGCGGTCTGGGCCGCCGACGAGGAGCAGGCCGCCGCCTTCGCGCGGCGCCTGGAGGCCGGGCAGGTGGAGGTCAACGGCGGCCGGTTCAACATCCTGGCGCCCTTCGGCGGCTACAAGGAGTCGGGCGTCGGGCGCGAGCTGGGCGTCCACGGCCTGGGGGAGTACCTGCAGACGAAGTCGCTCCAGTTCTGACCGGTTCCCGCTTCCGACCGGTTCCCGCCGCAGAAAGAGGAATGGCATGGTCCGCGCCGCCGTACTGCCCGCCGTGGGTGCACCGCTGCAGCTAGCCGAGATCGACCTGCCCGCGCCCGGCCCCGGCCAGGTGCGGATCCGCCTCGCGGCGGCCGGGGTCTGCCACTCCGACCTCTCGCTCTCCAACGGGACGCTGCGCCAGCCCGTGCCCGCCGTCCTCGGCCACGAGGGCGCGGGCCGGGTCACCGCGGTCGGCGAGGGGGTGACCCACGTGGCGCCGGGCGACCTGGTCGTCCTCAACTGGGCGCCCTCCTGCGGCGGCTGCCACTTCTGCGGGATCGGCGAGCCCTGGCTGTGCGCCGGCTCCGCGGCCGCCGCCACGCTGCCGTACGCGCGCCTCGCCGCCGACGGCAGCGCGCTCTACCCGGGCCTGGGCACGGCCGTCTTCGCCGAGGAGACCGTCGTCCGGGCGGACGCGGCCATCCCGCTCCCCGAGGGGATCCCGCCCGTGGAGGCGGCCCTGCTGGGGTGCGCGGTGCTCACCGGGTACGGCGCGGTGCACCACTCCGCGCGGGTGCGGGAGGGGGAGTCGGTCGCGGTGTACGGCGTGGGCGGCGTCGGCCTGGCCACCTTGCAGTCCGCGCGGATCGCCGGAGCCGGCACGATCGTCGCCGTGGACGTCTCCCCGGAGAAGGAGGAGCTGGCCCGGGCCGCCGGCGCCACCGAGTTCGTCGTCGCGAGCGCGGACACGGCCAAGGCCGTCCGGGGGCTCACCGGAGGGCAGGGCGCGGACGTCGCCGTCGAGTGCGCCGGGCGGGCCGACGCGATCCGTACGGCCTGGTCCTCGACGCGCAAGGGCGGCCGCACCACCGTCGTCGGCATCGGCGGCATGGACCAGCAGGTGACGTTCTCCGCGCTGGAGCTCTTCTACTTCGGGCGGACGCTCTCGGGCTGCGTCTACGGCAACAGCGACCCGGCCAAGGACCTGCCCGTCATCGCCGGGCACGTGCGCGCCGGGCGCTTCGACCTGTCCGCCCTGGTGACGGCCCGGATCGGCCTCGACGGCATCGCCGGCGCCTTCGAGGCGATGCTGGCGGGGCGCGGCGGACGGTCGCTGGTGGTGTTCTCCGAGGAGGCGTAGCGGGGCGGAAACTCCCCCGGGCGGCGAACCTTCAGCCCTCGGGGGAGTGCCACTGCGGCGAAGGCAAATGGATCAGCACGAGCACGAACCCGGCCACCACGAAGTTCCGCTCGGCGGCCTGCAGGCCGTTCCACTTCTGGGACTGCCACATGGCGAACCACTCGCCGCCGATGCCGATGAAGCCCGCCCCGAACAGCAGCAGGACCATCACCAGCCCCAGCGTGCTCACCCGCCGCGCACGCCGGTAGCCGGCGCCCCGCCCCGTCAGGCCGCGCGCCCACAGGACCGACCCGGCCACGAGCACGGCGGCCGCCAGCGTCTCCCAGGCGATGATCGCGACGTAGGCGATGTCCTGCAGGGTGCGGTCGGTGACGGCCCGCCACATCAGGTCGTCGTCCTTGAAGGTGGTGTCCATCGCCAGGACGTGGCGGACGAACTCCCGGTTCGTGCCGAAGTCGGTGACGTTGCCGAAGGCCACGAGCGCCATGTACAGCGCGACGGTCGCGGTGAGGGCGGCCGCCGCGAACGGCAGCCCTCCCAGCCGCACGGCGCGCCTCGGTCCGTTCCACCTGGTGGCCATGCGATACCCCCCCGGTCCGCCGCACGTACGGACTATGTCTGCCCGCTTGTGCGGCCGGTACGCGGGGGAGCGCCGTCCGCGCTAGCGGTACCGCCGCAGCTCCCGCCGCGCCAGCGACCGCTGGTGCACCTCGTCCGGCCCGTCGGCCAGGCGCAGCGTCCGCGCCGCGGCCCACAGCTCCGCCAGCGGGAAGTCCTGGCTCACGCCGCCCGCCCCGTGCAGCTGGACCGCCCGGTCGATGATGCCGGCGACGGTCCGCGGGGTGGCGATCTTGATGGCCTGGATCTCGGTGTGCGCGCCGCGGTTGCCGACGGTGTCCATCAGCCACGCCGTCTTGAGCACCAGCAGCCGCAGCTGCTCCACGGCCACCCGCGAGTCGGCGATCCACTCCTGGACCACGCCCTGCGCGGCCAGCGGCTTGCCGAACGCCGTACGGTCCAGCGCGCGCCGGCACATCAGCTCGATCGCCCGCTCGGCCATCCCGATCAGCCGCATGCAGTGGTGGATGCGGCCCGGGCCGAGGCGTGCCTGGGCGATGGCGAAGCCGCCGCCCTCCTCGCCGACGAGGTTCGCCGCGGGCACGCGCACGCCCTCGAAGAGGACCTCGGCGTGGCCGCCGTGGTAGTGGTCCTCGTAGCCGTAGACCCGCATGGCGCGGCGGACCCGCAGGCCCGGCGTGTCCCGGGGGACCAGCACCATCGACTGCTGCCGCCGCGGATCGTCCCCGTCCGGATCGGTCTTCCCCATGACGATGAAGATCTCGCAAGCGGGGTTCATGGCACCGGAGATGTACCACTTGCGGCCGTCGATGACGTACTCGTCGCCGTCGCGCACGATGCGGGTCTCGATGTTCGTGGCGTCCGAGGAGGCGACGTCCGGCTCGGTCATGGCGAACGCCGACCGGATCCGGGCGTCCAGCAGCGGCTCCAGCCAGCGCTTGCGCTGCTCCTCGGTGCCGAACTGGGCGAGCAGCTCCATGTTCCCGGTGTCGGGGGCCGCGCAGTTGAGAGCGGTGGGGGCCAGCTGCGGGCTGCGGCCGGTGATCTCGGCAAGCGGCGCGTACTGGAGGTTGGTCAGCCCGGCGCCGTACTCGTGGTCGGGCAGGCTGTGCTGGTCTGTGAAGAAGAGGTTCCACAGCCCCCGCCGCCGCGCCTCCTCCTGGAGCTCCGCGACGACCGGCGGCGCCGTCCACGGGTCGGCGAGCGCGGCCCGCTGCTCCTCGGCGACGGCCTCGGCCGGGTACACGTGCTCGTCCATGAACGCGAGCAGCCGCCCGCGCAGTTCCTCGGTGCGGGCGTCGAATGCGAAGTCCATGCCGGTCAGCCCTTCCGCAGGGTGGCGAGTCCGTTGTCGATGAAGAGCGGGACGAGCTGCCCGATGCGGTCGAAGCCCGCGCCGACGGTCTGCCCGAGGGTGTAGCGGTAGTGGATGCCCTCCAGGATCACGGCGAGCTTGAAGTAGGCGAAGGCCGTGTACCAGGGCAGGGCGGAGACGTCGCGGCCGGAGCCGGCCGCGTAGCGCTCGACGATCTCGGCGGGGTCGGGATGGCCGGGCGCGTTGCGCGTGGTGCTGATGGGGGAGCCGGGGACGGGCTCCTGCTCGCTGTACATCACCAGCAGGCCGAGGTCGGTCAGCGGGTCGCCGAGCGTGGACATCTCCCAGTCGAGGACGGCCCGCACCGAGTCGTCGTCGCCCACGAGGACGTTGTCGAGGCGGAAGTCGCCGTGCACGACGGCGGGCGCGGGGGAGACGGGCAGGGCCCCGGCCAGGGCGGAGTGCAGCGCGTCGATGCCGGGCAGCTCGCGGTTGCGGGAGGCCTCCAGCTGCTTGCCCCAGCGCCGCAACTGCCGCTCCAGGAAGCCGTCCGGCCGCCCGAAGTCCGCGAGCCCGGCCGCCTGCGGATCGACGGCGTGCAGGCGGACGAGCGTGTCGGCGAGGCCGAGCACGACCCGCCGGGTGCGCTCGGGGCCGATCGCGGTGAGCTGCGCGGCCGTGCGGTAGGGCGTGCCCTCCACGAACTCCATGACGTAGAAGGGCGATCCGAGGACGCTCTCGTCCTCGCACAGCAGCACCGTCTCGGGCACCGGGACCGCGGTCGGGCGCAGGGCGCTGATGACCCGGTGCTCGCGCCGCATGTCGTGGGCGGTGGCGAGCACGTGCCCGAGCGGGGGACGGCGCACCACCCAGCGGCCGGTGCCGTCGGTGACGGAGTAGGTGAGGTTGGACCGGCCCCCCTCGATCAACTCGGCCACCAGCGGCCCCCGTACGAGCCCTGGACGCTCCCGTTCCAGGTGGGCGCGCAGCCGGTCCGGGTCGAGTCCCGGGGGGTCGGTCCTGCCGGTCGGGCTCATCGAGTGCTCCTCCACGCGTCGTCGGACCCGCCGCCGGGCGGTCCCGGATCATCATGCCGACCAGTCGGTATGGCGTCCAGGGTGCGCCCGGCGCGGCCGCCTGCGCGTGGCAGGTCGCCGCCTACGCGTGGCAGGTCATCGGACGCCCGCCGTTCATCGTCGTCATGTCGGCGATGACGGCCGGCATGTCGAGCGGCGCGGCCAGGGGGCGGTCGCCCTCCAGTTCGGCGTAGGCGCGGTGCAGGTTGGCCACGAGGCGCTCGCTCTCGCGCAGCTGCGCGAACTCGCCGAGGTCGGCGCGGCGGGCGGCCTCCAGCGGGGTGCGCCCGGCGGCGTGCTCGGCGCGGGCCAGCTCCTGCAGCCAGCGCAAGTAGCGCTCGATGACGTCGTAGACGCCGGCGTCGGTGACCGGCCCGTGCCCGGGCACGACGGTCTCGGCGCCGAGACCGCGCAGCACCTCCAGGGAGCGCAGCGAGCCCTCCAGGGAGCCCATGAGGAGGAAGGGCGTGCCGCCGTTGAAGACGAGGTCGCCGGTGAAGACGACGCGGTGCTGCGGCAGCCAGGCGATGGTGTCGCCGGTGGTGTGCGCCGGGCCCGGGTGGATCAGCTCGACCTCGGTGTCGCCCACGTGCAGCGAGAGGCTGTCGGTGTAGGTGACCTCGGCGGGCGTGATCCGGACGTCGCCGTACTCGACCCAGGGCCAGATGCCGTGCAGTTGCAGCCCCGCGGCGAGGGTCTCCCGGCGGCACTCGCGGTGGCCGACGACCGTCGCCTCCGGGAAGACGCAGTTGCCGTAGGTGTGGTCGCCGTGGTGGTGGGTGTTGACGATCGTGGAGGGCAGGGGAGCGCCCGCGCCGGTGACCGCGTCGCGCAGCAGCCGCGCGCGGCGCTCGGTCGCGGCGGTGTCGATCAGCGCCGTACGGCCGCCATCGGTCACGACGCCCGCGTTGTTCAGGCACCAGCCGCCGTCGGGCTGGACGAACGCCGTGACCCCGGGGGCGAGGCCGACGGTGTAGGGCTCGGTCGGCTCCGCGCCGACGGGCGCGACCGGGCTCGTGCTGGACATGGATGACCTCCCCTTGCCGCCGCGCGGGGTGCGCGGATCGGACTGCCCGTCAGAATACGGGCGCAGGGGGAGGGGTTGCGGAGAGTGCCGGCCGGGGTGCCCGGGAGCTTCCGGCCGGGCGCCCCGGACCCGTCAGCCGCGCTGGTCCGTGGCCGGGCGAAGGCGCTCCAGCAGCCCGTAGAGCGTGGTGCGCTCCTCCTCGTCGAGGGTGTCGAGCGCGCTGTGGGTGGCCTGCATCTCGGCGCGCACCCGGCGGATGGTCTCGCGGCCCTCGTCGGTGGCGACGACGTTCTTCACCCGCCGGTCGCCCGGGTCCGGCTCGCGGCGCACCAGGCCGCGGGCCTCCAGGCGGTCCACGATGCCGGTGACGTTGGAGGCGTCGCACACCAGCAGGGTGGCGAGGCCGCGCATCGGGACGGGCCCCTTGAGCTGCGCGAGGAGCTTCGCCTGGACGGAGGTGAGGCCCTGCCGGGCAGCGGCGGCGGCGAAGTCCTGCCACTGGGCGGTGCCGAGCGCGGCCACGAGCTCCAGGAGCTGGGCCTTGGTCGGGGACGGGGAGGCGGTGCCGGTCATGGTTCGAGTGTACTCAAGAGCTTCATGACTTAAATCATTAACTTGACTACCTTAAATATCTCGGCCTACGGTGGGCGAGTTGCTTGATTGCCTCAAGCATCCATGTCCTGAAGCAATGTCCCGAAGCAACGCCGAGCCACCCGAAGGAACACCCCCACCCATGTCCTCCCCAGCGCCCGCCGAGCGGGGCACCCGGCGCAACGAGACGGTCATCGTCTTCGCCCTGAGCCTTGCCGCCATGGTCGTCTCGATGATGCAGACCCTGGTCGTGCCGATCCTCGGCCTCATCCAGAACGACCTGCACACCACGCCCGCGAACGTCAGCTGGGTCACCACCGCGACCCTGCTCTCCGCCGCCGTCTTCACCCCGCTGCTCGGCCGCTTCGGCGACCAGCACGGCAAGAAGAAGACCCTGGTCGCCGTGCTGGTCGTCATGGTCGCCGGATCCGTCCTCGCCGCCGTGACCCACTCCCTGCTCTGGCTGATCGTCGGCCGGGTGCTCCAGGGCGCCGCCACCGCGATCTTCCCGCTGGCGCTGTCCGTGCTGCGCGAGGAGGTGCGCCCGGCCAAGCTGCCCGGCGCCATGGCCATGGTCAGCGGCACCCTCGCCTTCGGCAGCGGCCTCGCGCTCGTCGCCACCGGCCTGCTCACCTCCGGCGACGACCCCGACTACCGCAGCGCCTTCTGGCTGGCCACAGGCCTCGCCGCGCTCGCCCTGATCGCCGTCGCCGCCCTCGTCCCCGCCACCCGGGAGACCACCGGCGGCCGCACCGACGTCCTCGGCGCGCTCACCCTGGCCGCCACCCTCGTCCTGCTCCTGCTGCCCATCACCCAGGGCCACGAGTGGGGCTGGTCCTCCGGCCGGACGATCGGCTGCTTCGCGGGCGCCGTCGTGATGGCGGCGGTGTGGACGCTCGTCGAGCGCAAGGTGCGCGAGCCGCTGGTCGACATGAAGATGTTCGCCCACCGCCCGGTGCTCTTCGCCAACATCGCGGGCCTCCTCGTCGGCTTCGGCTCCTTCGCCCTCTTCATCGGCGTCTCCTACCTCGTCCAGATGCCGGAGAAGATCGCCGGATACGGGTTCTCGGCCAGCGTGCTGCGCGCCTCCGTCGCGTACCTGCTGCCCAGCACCATCGTCTCGCTGCTCGCCGCGCCCGTCGGCGGCCAGCTCGTCCGCCACAAGGGCCCCCGCCTGGTCCTGCTGCTCGCCTCCCTCATCGGCACCGCCGGCTTCGTGTGGATCGCCCTCGACCACGAGCACACGCTCTCCGTGGTCGCCGCCGGGATGTTCGTCGGCGCCGCCATCAGCTTCGGCTACGCCGCCATGCCCGCCGTGATCGTCGCGAGCGTCCCGCACCACCAGACGGGCATCGCCAACGGCATCAACTCCATCTCCCGCTCGACCGGAAGCGCCATCGGCAGCGCCATGATCACCACGGTGCTGGCCTCCAAGAGCCTCGAACACCTGCCGCCGGGCGCGCCCAAGCTGCCCGCCGAGAGCCAGTTCACCCTCACGTTCGTCATCGCCGGCACGGCGTTCCTGCTGGTCGCGCTCGTCGCCGGGCTCGGCCTGCGCACGATCCGCGCCCGGCGCACCGAAGTGGCGGGGGCCGCCCCCGCGGCGGACGCTGAGACCGCACCCGCCTCCGCCTGACCCTGCTAGGAGCACCACCATGAAGGCCATCAGCTACCGCAGCTACGGAGGACCCGAGGTCCTCGAGTACGGCGAGCGGCCCGACCCCAAGGTCGGACCCGACTCCGTCCTCGTCAAGGTCAAGGCCGCGGCGGTCAACCCCGTCGACTGGAAGGCCCAGGCGGGCTACCTCGAACCCGCCCTCGACGCGGTCTTCCCCGTCATCCCCGGCTGGGACATGGCCGGCGTCGTGGTCCGGCCGGGCGCCGACGCCCCCGAATTCGCCGAGGGCGACGAGGTCATCGGCTACGTCCGCGAGGACGTCCTCTCCCGCGGCACCTTCGCCGAATACGTCGCCGCGCCCGTGCGGACCCTCGCCCGCAAGCCCAAGAACCTCACCTTCGAGCAGGCCGCCGGGCTGCCGCTGGCCGGGCTCACCGCCTACCAGGCGCTGGTCAAGGCGCTGCGGGTGTGGGAGGGCGAGACCGTGCTGATCCACGCGGCGTCCGGCGGCGTCGGCGGCATGGCCGTCCAGATCGCGCGGCACTTCGGCGCGCGCGTCATCGGCACCGCCAGTGAGCGCAACCACGACTACCTGCGCGCGCTCGGCGCGCAGCCCGTCACCTACGGCGAAGGGCTCGCCGAGCGGGTCCGGGCGCTCGCGCCGCAGGGCGTCGACGCCGTGCTCGACCTCGCCGGCGGCGAGGCGCTCATGGCCTCGCCCGCACTGCTCGCCCACGGCGGCCGCCTCGCCTCCATCGCCGACCCGGCCGTCCTCGGCCTCGGCGGCCGCTACGTCTTCGTCCGCCCGGACGCCTCCGACCTCACGGCCCTCACGGACCTGGCCGAGAGCGGCGCCCTCACGGTCGAGGTGGCGAAGGTCTTCCCCCTGGCCCGCACAGCAGAAGCCCAACGCCTCAACGCAGAGGGCCACACCCGAGGCAAGATCATCGTCACGATGGACTAGCCGGGGGGCGGGCGGCGCCCGCCCGATGCGACTCGGGGTGCCCGGCACCGCAGGGGCACCCTGCCCCCGCCGCAGCGGCGAGCAACCGCTGCGGCGGGGTCCGGCGGTGCCGTCCGGGCGGGTGAGGCGGGCCTGGCGATACGCCCGGCGATGCTGCTCCAGGCGTGGATCGGGACGGTCGGCACCGCTCGGGCCCTGGTGCCGCCGGGCGCCATGTCTCCGCCGCAGCGGCGAGTAACCTTCCGCGGTGAAGTCCGGCGGTGCCGTCCCTGGCCGGAGGCGCGGGCCTGGCCGTCACACCGCGGCAGGCAAGGCTCGGGCCCCGGTGCCGCCGGCCACGATGTCCCCGCCGCATCGGCGAGCAACCCCCGCGGCGGGGCCCGGCGGCGCCGTCCGGGCGGGTGATGCGGGCCTGGCGATACGCCGGGGCGGGCAAGGCTCGGGCTCCGGTGCCGCTGGGCACGATGTTCCCGCCGCGGCGGTGAGCAACTCCCGCGGCGGGGTCCGGCGGTGCCGTCCCGGCCGGAGGTGCGGGCCTGGCCGTCAGGCTGGGGCGGGCAAGGCTCGGGACCCGGTGCCGCTGGGCACGATGTTTCCGCC
>NZ_JANIID010000021.1:0-149969 GCF_024519335.1 Streptomyces telluris | reverse complement strand
GGACAAGGCCGACCTGAGCCCTCGCGAGGTCCGTATCACCGCGGACCTGGCCGAGGGCGGCGAGTCTGCCGTCATCTGGGCCAACGACCTCACCGCCGACTACGTCCACGAGAACAGCGCGTACTCCTCATGAACAACAAAGCCCGTACCGTCATCGAAGCCCTGCCCTGGCTCCGGCGCTTCCACGGCAAGACCGTCGTCATCAAGTTCGGCGGCAACGCCATGGTCGACGAGGAGCTGAAGGCCGCCTTCGCCCAGGACGTCGTCTCGCTGCGCTACGCCGGGCTGCGCCCCGTGGTGGTGCACGGCGGCGGCCCGCAGATCAGCGCGCAGCTGGACCGGCTGGGCCTGGAGTCGGAGTTCAAGGCCGGTCTGCGGGTGACCACCCCGGAGGCCATGGACGTCGTCCGCATGGTGCTCGCCGGGCAGGTGCAGCGCGAACTCGTCGGGCTGATCAACCGTCACGGGCCCTTCGCCGTCGGCCTGACGGGCGAGGACGCCCACACCATGACGGCCACCAAGCGCTATGCCGACGTCGACGGCGAACGCGTCGACATCGGGCTCGTCGGCGAGGTCGTGGCGGTGGATCCGGAGACCCTGGAGGCGCTCCTGGCCTGCGGCCGCATCCCCGTCGTCTCACCCGTCGCACGGGGCGCGGACGGCGAGATCTACAACATCAACGCCGACCTGGCCGCAGCTGCGCTCGCGGAGGCCCTGGGCGCCGAGAAGCTCATCGTCCTCACCGACGTCGAGGGCCTCTACGCGGACTGGCCCCGCAGCACGGACGTCATCCGCAGCCTGACGGCCGGTGAGCTGGAGGCCCTGCTGCCCGGCCTGGCCAGCGGAATGGTGCCGAAGATGGAGGGCTGCCTGCGGGCCGTGCGCGCCGGGGTGGGCACGGCACACGTCCTGGACGGGCGGGTCCCGCACTCCCTGCTGCTGGAGGTCTTCACGGGCGAGGGCGTCGGCACGGCCGTCGTCCCCGATCCGCCACCGCCCGCGGCGGCGGTCGCCGCAGGGCCCGCCGGCGCCGTCCGGGAGAGGGTGCCGGCATGAGCGCGCGACGCACTCAGGCCCCGGCCCCCGGCCGGAACGGCGCCGCCCTGGCGGGCCGGTGGAGGGGCGCGCTGATGGACACGTACGGCACGCCCCCGCTGGCGTTGGTGCGCGGCCGGGGCGTGACCGTCGAGGACGCGGACGGCCGCACGTACCTCGACTTCATCGGCGGCATCGCCGTCAACGCGCTGGGCCACGGGCATCCGGCGGTGGTGGAGGCGGTCGGACGGCAGCTCGCGCTCCTGGGCCACGTGTCCAACCTGTACGTGGCCGAGCCGCCCGTACGGCTGGCCGAGCGGCTGCTGGAACTGTCCGGCCGCGAAGGGCGGGTGTTCTTCTCCAACTCGGGCGCGGAGGCCGTCGAGGCCGCGTTCAAGATCGCGCGGCGGACGGGACGCCCCCACATGGTCACCGCCGTCGGCGGCTTCCACGGCCGCACGATGGGAGCCCTGGCACTCACGGGCCAACCCGCCAAGCAGGAACCCTTCCTGCCGCTGCCCGGCGAGGTGAGCCACATCCCGTACGGGGACGTGGGCGCGCTGCGGGCCGCGGTGAGCGAGCGGACGGCGGCGGTGGTCCTGGAGCCCGTGCAAGGGGAGAACGGCGTCGTGCCGGCGCCGCCCGGGTACCTGCGGGCCGCCCGGGAGATCACCGAGGCCGCCGGGGCGCTGCTGGTGCTGGACGAGATCCAGACGGGCATGGGGCGCACCGGACACTGGTTCGCCCACCGGGCCGCCGGAGACGACGTCGGGCCGGAGGCCGGGCCGGAGATCGAGCCCGACGTCGTGACCCTTGCGAAGGGGCTGGGCGGCGGGCTGCCGATCGGGGCCACCCTCGCCTTCGGGCGGGCCGCCGAACTGCTGACGCCCGGTCAGCACGGCTCCACGTTCGGCGGGAACCCGGTGACCTGTGCGGCCGCGCTCGCCGTGCTCGCCACGATCGAGGCCGACGGCCTGCTGGAGCACGTCCGGCGCGTGGGCGAGCGGCTGCGGGCCGGCATCGAGGCGACGCGCCATCCGCTGCTGCGCGAGGTGCGGGGAGCGGGTCTGCTCCTGGGCGTGGTCCTCACCGAGCCGGTGGCGGCCCGTGCCCAACTCGCCGCCCAGGAGGCCGGGTTCCTGGTGAACGCACCGGCCCCGGACGTCCTGCGGCTCGCTCCGCCGCTCATCCTCACCGAGGAGCAGGCGGACGCCTTCGTGGCGGCGCTGCCGGGGATCCTGGGCTCCTGACGCCCCGACTTGACACCCCACCTGGCCGGAAAGTTAGGTTAGGCTAACCTAAGCTTCAAGTTCTTGGGTTGCCCCCACCACGCCCCTGACCTGCACAGCAGGCAGATGCCGGCCTCGTGGGAACGAGCAACACAACGAAAGGATGAGCATGTCGGTACGGCGCGGGGACACCGCACACACGGGGTGCGGCCCCATCGAGGATCTGGTCGGCATAGGCTTCGGCCCCGCCAACCTGGCCCTCGCCATCGCGATCGACGAGCACAACCGCCGTAACCCCGGCAGCGCGATCCGCGCGGGCTTCCTCGAGCGCCAGCAGCGGTTCGGCTGGCACCAGGGCATGCTCATCGAGGGCGCCACCATGCAGGTGTCCTTCCTCAAGGACCTCGTCACCATGCGGGACCCCGGCAGCCGCTTCTCCTTCCTGCACTACCTGCAAGAACGCGGCCGGCTCGCCGACTTCATCAACCAGAAGACGTTCTTCCCCACCCGCGTAGAGTTCCACGACTACTTCGAGTGGTGCGCGGGCGAGTTCACCTCCGTCGTCGACTACGGCCGGGCGGCCGTCGCCCTGCAGCCCGTACGGAACGACGGCGTCACCGACCACGTGGACGTCGTCTCCCGCGGCGTGCAGGACCCGGCCGACGAGAGCGTCCGCCGCACCCGCAACATCGTCCTCGGCACCGGCCTCACCCCGCGCGTCCCCGAAGGCGTCTCCCTCGGGCCGCACGTCTGGCACAACCGCGATCTGCTCTTCCGCTCCGCGGAGCTCACCGACCGCCCGCACCGCCGCTTCGTCGTCGTCGGCGCCGGCCAGTCCGCCGCCGAGAGCGCCGAATACCTGCACCGCACCTTCCCCGACGTCGAGGTCTGCGCCGTCTTCTCGCGCTACGGCTACAGCCCCGCCGACGACAGCCCCTTCGCCAACCGCATCTTCGACCCGGCCGCCGTCGACCACTTCTACGACGCCCCCGAGGACGTCAAGCAGGCGCTGCTCGACTACCACGGCAACACCAACTACTCCGTCGTCGACGGCGAGCTGATCGAACAGCTCTACCGCACCGCGTACCAGGAGAAGGTCCAGGGGCGCGAGCGGCTGCGCATCCTCAACACCAGCCGGCTCACCGCCGTCGAGGACGTCCCCGGCGGCGGAGCGCGCGCCGTGATCCGCTCGCTCGCCTCCGGCGAGGACTTCACCCTCGACTGCGACGCCGTCGTCCTCGCCACCGGCTACCGGCCCGCCGACCCCCGCCAGCTCCTCGGCGAGCTCGCCGAGGAGTGCCTCACCGACGAGCAGGGCCGGCTCCGCATCGACCGCGACCACCGCGTGATGACCACCGGCCGGATCCGCGCCGGCATCTACCTCCAGGGCGGCAGCACCGAGCACACGCACGGCATCACCTCGACCCTGCTGTCCACGCTCGCGGTGCGCTCCGGGGAGATCTGCGGGTCGCTGCTGCGCGGTGTCCTTGCGGACGGCGGTTCCCGGGAGGCCGGAGCGCCCGCCGGCGAACTGGTGGCCCAAGCCGGCTGATCCGGGGGACCGGTGCGGCTCGGAACGGCGGTGCCGTCCCCCGTCCGGCCCCGCCGGCGTCGGTTCGGCACCGCCGGGATCCGCCGTCGTGGTTTCGCGCCGCCGCGGCGGAGGGGGATGCCGGGGGCGGTCCGGGATCACCGGCCCACCGGCCCACCGGCGCCCCGGGCGCCGGCCGAAGCGCCGCCACGACCGTCCCGCCCCGGGCCCTGCCGGCCCCGTTCTCCCCGCCCTCACCACCCCGTACGGCCCTCTGTGCCCACCACCCCGTACCCCCTCCGCCCAGCCTCCCGCCCGCCCGCCGCCCCTCGTCCGTCTCCCCCGAAGGGATCGCCATGCCCTCCCCCTCCCTCTCGCTCGACTCCGTTCGTCTCGACGTCGCCGCCGTGCTCGGCGAGGAGCCCGCGGACGTTCCCGTCGACGAGAACCTGCAGGACCTCGGCCTCGATTCCATCCGCGTGATGACCCTCGTCGAGCGGTGGCGGGCCCACGGCAACGCCGTCGAGTTCGCCGAACTCATCGAGGCCACCCCCACCGTCCGCGGCTGGTACGAGCACCTGTCCGCCGCCGCGCCCGCCTCCTGACCTCCCGCCCGCCCCCTCGCCCACGCACCGCCCTAGGAGAACCATGAACCCCCGTGCCGCCCGCGGCCGTACCGCCGCCGCCCTCGCCGCCCTGCTGACCCTGACCGCGTGCGGCGGCAACAGCTCGAGCGCCTCCGAGGCCGGGGACGGGGGCAAGGAGGGCGGCAAGGGCCGGGTGATCGAGGCGACCAACGGCAAGGTCGCCGTGCCCGCCGCGCCCAAGCGCGTCGTCGGCATCTCCTACGCCACCGGCGCCCTGCTGGACCTCGGCGTCGAGCCCGTCGGCACGAGCGCCATCGACGAGAACAACCCCGTGGAGCTGCTGCCCGCGCAGACCGAGCGGGCCAAGAAGATCACCTCGATCGGCTCGGGCATCGAGACGAACATCGAGAAGGTCGCCTCGCTCAAGCCCGACCTGATCGTCGTCGAGGGCGCCACCGCCTTCGACTGGAACGTCAAGAAGCTCGAAGGCATCGCGCCCACGCTCTACTTCGGCATCAAGACGCCCGTCGACCTGCTCAACGCGCAGGAGAAGATCGCGCAGGCCGTCGGCAAGGAGGACGTCTTCACCAAGCTGAAGACGGACTACCGGCAGAAGGCCGAGGAGATCAAGAACACCTACGGGGACAAGCTCAAGTCCGTGAACTGGGCCGTCGCCTCCTCCTACGGCAACGGCGAGTTCATCGTCGACACCCGTACGTCGTGGGTGGGCCGCATCCTCGCCGACGTCGGTGCCAAGTTCGCCAAGGCGGCCGACGACGGCAAGGAGCACGAGGTCACCTACTCCCAGGAGAAGATCGAGGTCCTGTCGGACGCCGACGTGATCCTCGTACCGCGCGCGGCCGCCACCGGCGAGGTGTCCAAGGAGGTCAAGGAGCTCCAGGACAAGCCCTCCTGGAAGCTGCTGAAGGCGTCGAAGGACAACCGCGTCCTGCCGGTCACCTACGCCACCGCCGACCGCTACGGGACCTCGATCGACGTCCTCGACCAGATCGAGAAGGTCCTCAAGGGCCTCTAGCCCTCCCGGACCCCCACCGCCTCACTCCGTACCAGTACCCCCAACCTCCCCGTACCACGAACGACCCGGAAGGCCGGCATGTCAGAGGTGACCAGCGACGCAGGACGGTTCCTGGAGCTCACGCGAGCCCAGGAGGGAGTGCTGGCGGCGCAGCGGATCGACCCCGACAACCCCAGCTACAACGTCGGCCAGTACGTGGAACTCCGGGGCGCGGTCGACACCGGCGCCCTGGAGGAGGCCCTCCGCCGCACCCTCGCCGAGGCCGACGGCCTGCACGTCCGGCTCGCCGAGCGCGACGGCCGCACCGTCGCGCTCCCGGTCCCCTTCGACGCCGCGGCCTGGCACCTGCCCCGCCTCGACACCACCGGCGCGGCCTCCCCGGTCGACGCCGCCGTGGAACTCGTCCGCGACCAGCTCGCCTGCCCGCCGCGCCTGGAGCCCACCGACGGCTCCGGCGCGGCACCGGCCCTGACCGGCTCCCTTCTGGTGACCGTCGCCCCCGACCACCACCTGTGGTTCCAGTACTTCCACCACCTCGTCGTCGACGGCTACAGCGTCGCCCTCTTCACCCGGCGCGTCGCCGCCGTCTACACCGCCCTCGTCCGCGGCGAGGAGGTGCCCGCCTCCCCGTTCGAGCCCGCAGCCCGGCTGGCCGAGGCCGACGCCGCCTACCTCGCCTCCGGAAAGCCGGAGAACGACCGCGCCTACTGGACGGCCCGGCACGCCGGCCGCCCGCGCGCCACCGGCCTGACCGAGCAGACCGCGCAGGCCTCCCGGACGTCCCTGCGCCACCGCACCAGCCTCGGGGCCGAGCGCTCCGCCGCCGTCCTGGACCGCGCGGCCGCCGTCCGCGGCACCTGGGCGGAAGCCGCCACCGCCGCCGTCGCCGCCTACCTGCACCGCATGACCGGCACCACCGACGCCGTCCTCGGCATGCACTTCATGGCCCGCAGCGCCCCGGGCACCATGCGCGTGCCGGGCATGGCCGTCAACGTGCTGCCCGTCCGCCTCGCCGTCGAGGGCTCCGACACGCTCCCGGACCTGATCCGGCGCGCCGCGGGCGAACTCAAGGACGCCCGCCGCCACCAGCACTACCGCGGCGAGGACATCCGGCGCGACCTCGGCCTCGTCGGCAGCGACGAGCGGCTCCACGGGCCGATGCTCAACCTCAAGCCCTTCGACCTCGACCTGGACTTCGCCGGCGTCCCCGGACTCACCGTCAACCTCGCCTCCGGGCCCGTCGAGGACCTGTCGGTGTCGGTCAGCAAGAGCCCCGACGACGTCCTCCACCTGGAGTTCGACGCCAACCCCGCGCTCTACGACGCCGCCTCCCTCGCCGCGCACGCCGAGCGCTGCACCGACCTCATGGGACGCCTCGCCGCCGACCCCGCCCTCACCCTCGACCGGGCCCGGCTCCTCGCCGACGGCGAGTACGAGGACGTCCTGCACACCTGGAACGCCACCGGCCACGCCGTCACCCCGGGCACGCTCCCCGGCCTCATCGCCGAGCGGGCCGCGGCCGGACCCGGCGCGACCGCCGTCGTCTTCGAGGACGAGCACCTCACCTACCGCGAACTCGACGCGCGGGCCGACGCGCTGGCCCGTACGCTCACCGCCGCCGGCGCGGGCCGCGGCGCGATCATCGCCGTCGCCGTGCCGCGCTCGGCCGAGCTGATGGTCGCCCTCCTCGGCGTCCTGAAGTCCGGCGCCGCCTACCTGCCGCTGGACACCGACTACCCCGCCGAGCGGCTCGCCGCCATGGTCGAGGACGCGGCACCCGTCCGCGTCGTCACCGTCCCCGCCGTCCTCGACCGCCTCCCGCAGGCCGCCCGCGAGGCCGCGCTGCTGCTGGACGACGCCGCCGACGCCGCCCCCGGCACGGAGGTGACCGCCCCCGGGCCGGACGACGCCGCCTACGTCATCTACACCTCCGGCTCCACCGGCCGCCCCAAGGGCGTCGTCGTCACCCACCGCGCCATCGTCAACCGGCTCGCCTGGATGCAGCACGCCTACCGGCTGCGCCGCGACGACCGCGTCCTGCAGAAGACCCCCGCCAGCTTCGACGTGTCCGTCTGGGAGTTCTTCTGGGCCCTGTGCGAGGGCGCCACTGTCGTCCTCGCCCGCCCCGAAGGCCACAAGGACCCCGCCTACCTGGCCCGTCTCATCGCCGACCGGCGCATCACCACCCTGCACTTCGTCCCGTCCATGCTCCGCGCCTTCCTGGAGGAGCCCGCCGCGGCCGCGGCCTGCGGGGGACTGCGGCGCGTCTTCTGCTCCGGCGAGGCCCTGCCCGGCGACGTCGTCGACCGCTGGTACGCCGCGCTGCCCGACGTGCCCCTGCACAACCTCTACGGGCCCACCGAGGCCGCCGTCGACGTCACCTACCACCGCACCGAGGCCGGTTCGGGCACCGTCCCCATCGGCCGGCCCGTGTGGAACACGCGCCTGTACGTCCTGGACGCGGCCCTGCGGCCGGTGCCGGTCGGCGTTCCGGGCGAGCTGTACCTGGCGGGCGACCAGCTCGCCCGCGGCTACCTCGGCCGGCCCGGCCTGACCGCCTCCCGCTTCGTCGCCGACCCCCACGGGGGCGACGGCCAGCGCATGTACCGCACCGGCGACCTCGTCCGGTGGGCCCCCGGCGGCGTCGTCGAATACCTCGGCCGCACCGACGACCAGGTCAAGATCCGCGGCTTCCGCATCGAACTCGGCGAGATCGAAGCCGCCCTGGAGGCGCTCCCCGGCGTCGCCCAGGCCGCCGTCACCGCCCGCGAAGTCACCCCCGGCGGCGCGCGCCGCCTCGTCGGCTACGCCGTCCCGGCCGCCGGCGCCGGGCTCGACCCCGAAGCCCTGCGCACCGGCCTGGCCGCCACCCTGCCCGAGCACATGGTGCCCCCCGTCGTGGTGCTCCTGGACTCGCTGCCCCTGAGCCTCAACGGCAAGCTCGACCGCAAGGCCCTGCCGGAGCCCGCGCCCGCCGCGGCCGCGGCGTCGCGCCCGCCGCGCACGGAGGCCGAGCGGGTGCTCGCCGCCCTCGTCGCCGAGATCCTCGGCCTGGACGCCGTCGGCGCCGACGACAACTTCTTCTCCCTCGGCGGCGACAGCATCTCCGCCATCCAACTGGGCAGCCGCGCCCGCCAGGCGGGCTGGGGCATCACGCCCCGCGTGGTCTTCGAACGCAAGACGATCGCCGCGGTGGCGGCCGCCGCCGAACGGCTCGACGGCGCCGCCGCCCCCGCGGACCTGCGCGAGGACGCGACCGGCCCGATGCCGGCGACCCCCATCACGGAGTGGCTGCGCGACCGCGGCGGCCCGATCCGCCGCTTCGCCCAGACCACGGCCGTCACGGTCCCGCCCGGCCTCGACCCCGATCGCCTCACAGGGGCCTTGGTGGCCCTGACGGAACGTCATGACGCGCTGCGGCTGCGGCTGGTGCCGGGCGCCGCCGGTGACGCTGCCACGCCGGAGTCCGCGGTACGGGGCGACCTGACCGGGGCGACGTCCGCAGCCGACCTCGCGGCTGCGGCTGCCGCCGACGCCGGCCGTAGCGGGTCCGCGGCCGGTTCGCAGTCCGCCCTGGCCGCCGCCGAGGGCCGTGCCGGCTCGGGTGGCTACGGCGGTATCGCCGACGCTCTTGGCGCCGGAGTCCCCACCGTCCCCGCAGGGTCCGCCTCCGCCGACGTCGGCCGCGGCCGGTCCGCCGCCGGTTCGCAGTCCGCCCCGGTCGCCGTCGAGGGCCGCCCCGACTCCGGCGGTTACGGGGACGTCGATGGCGCTCCTGGCGCCGCCGCCTCCGCCGACGCCCGCCCTAGCGGGTCCGCCGCCGGTTCGCAGTCCGTCCCGGTTGCCGTCGAGGGCCGCCCCGACTCCGGCGGTTACGGTGGCCTCAGCGACGCTTTCGGCGCCTCCGCTGATGCCCGCCGCCAGTCCACTGCCGGTTCGCAGTCCGCCCCGGCCGCCGCCCAAGCCCGCCCCGACTCCGGTGGCTACGGCGGTGTCGCCGACGCCCCCGGCCCCGGCGACTGGGCCACCGAGATCCTCTCCCTCGGTGCCGCCCCCGAGGTCGTCCTCCGCCGTGTCGACCTCACCGGCACGTCCGCCGACGGGCTCGACGACGCCCTGGGGCGCGAGCGGGACGCCGCCGTCGACCGGCTCGACCCGGTCGCCGGACTCGTTCTCGCCGCCACCTGGTGCGACCTGGGTCCGGAGACCCCCGGGCGGCTCGTGCTCGCCGTGCATCATCTTGCCGTCGACGGCGTCTCCTGGCGCATCCTGCTGCCCGACCTGCGCGACGCCTACGAGGGGCGCGAACTCGCCCCCGCGAGCACTCCGTTGCGCCGCTGGGCCCACGGACTGAACGCCGCCGCCACCGGCGACGCCGTCCGCGCCCAGCTGCCGCTCTGGCAGGAGATCCTCGCCCCGGGCGCCGGGCCCCTGCTCGGCAAGCGGGCCGTCGACCCGGCCCGGGACACCGCCGGGACCAGCCGCACCCTGCGCCTCACCCTGCCCGCCGAGCGCACCGCGCCGCTCCTCGACCGGGTGCCCGCCACCCGGCGCGCGGGCGTCGACCACGTGCTGCTCGCCGGACTGGCCCTCGCGTTCGCCGGACGGCAGCGCGACCTGCTGATCCGCATGGAGGGGCACGGCCGCCAGGACCACCTCGTGCCCGGCGCGGACACCGCCCGCACCGTCGGCTGGCTCACCAGCGAGTTCCCCGTACGCCTGAGCCTCGACGGCATCGACCTCGCCGACGCCGCAGCCGGCGGCGAGGCGGCGGGACGGGCGCTCGCGCTCGTCAAGGAACAGCTGCGCGCGCTGCCCGACGACGGCACCGGCTACGGGCTGCTGCGCCACCTCGACCCCGAGGCCCGCACCGCGCTCGCCGCGTACCCCGCCCCGCAGCTGCTCTTCAACTACCTCGGCCGGTTCGCCACCGACGACAGCCCCTGGAGCCCCGCGGGCGACGCCATCGCCGCGAGCGCGGACCCGGAGCTGCCCGCCCTCCACGCCCTGGAGATCGGCGCGTTCGTCCACGACCGGCCCGCGGGCCCCGAGCTGACCGCCGTCCTGACCTGGCCGGAGGGCGTGCTCACCGAGGACGCCGTGCGCGAGGTCGCCGACCGCTGGTTCCGCGCCCTCGACGCCCTGACCGCCTACGCCGCGCGCCCCGGCGCCGGCGGGCTCACCCCCTCCGACGTGCCGCTCGCCGGCATCGGCCAGGACGCCCTCGACCGCGTCCTGGCCGCCCGCCCCGGCACCGAGGACGTCCTGCCGCTCTCCCCGCTGCAGGACGGGCTCCTCTTCCACTCCCTCTACGAGACCGCCGCCGACGACCTGTACACCTCGGTCACCGGCCTGGACCTCACCGGCCCGCTGGACGAGACCGCCCTGCGCCGCGCCGTCGACGCCGTCGTGCAGCGCCACCCCGCCCTGCGCGCCGGCTTCGACCACACCAGCGCCGACCGCCCGCTGCAGACCGTCGCCGGGCAGGTCACGGTCCCGTGGACCGTGCACGACCTCACCGGCACCCCGGCCGGTGCCCTCGACGCCGCCGTGGACGCCGTCGAGACCGCCGAGGCCACCGCGCCCTTCGACCTCACCCGCCCGCCCCTGCTGCGCTGCGCCCTGCTGCGCACGGGCGACGAGCGGTACCGCCTCGTCCTGACCCGCCATCACATCGTGATGGACGGCTGGTCCACGCCCGTCATGCTGCGCGAGATCATCAGCGCCTACGCGGCCGGCGGCGACGCCTCCGCGCTGCCGCCCGCCGCCTCCTACGCCGACCACCTGGCCTGGCTGGCCCGCCAGGACGACACCGGGCACGCCACCGCCTGGGCCGGGGCCCTGGAGGGCCTGACCGCCCCCACCCTGCTCGCCGAGACCCTGGCCGCCGAGGCCACTGCGGACGGCGGCACACGCGCCGGCGAGGTGGACCTGCCGCTGCCCGCGGAGACCGCCACCGCGCTGACCGCGCTCGCCCGCAGCCACGGCCTGACCCTCAACACCCTCGTGCAGGGAGCCTGGGCCGTCCTGCTCGGCCGCCTCACCGGCCGCACGGACGTCGTCTTCGGCGCGACCGTCTCCGGCCGCCCCGCCGACGTGCCCGGCGTCGAGTCGATCGTCGGCCTGTTCAGCAACACCATTCCCGTCCGCTTCACCCTGGACGAGGACGAGACCGTCGCCGCCGCGCTCGCCCGCCTCCAGGAGCAGCAGTCGCGGCTGCTCGACCACCAGTACGCGGGCCTCGCCGGGATCCAGGCGCAGGCCGGGCTCGGCACGCTCTTCGACACCCTGCTCGTCTTCGAGAACTACCCCGTCGACCCCGACGAGCTCACCGCCGCCGACCCGTCCGGCCGTCCGGGCAGCCTGCGCGTCACCGGCATCGGCAACCGCGGCGCCACCCACTACCCGCTGACCGTCCTCACCCTCCCCGGTGACGCGCCGCGCATCACCGTCGAGTACCGCCCGGACGCCTTCACCGCGGACCGGGCCGCCGACCTCGGCCGGCGCCTGCTGCGCCTGCTCGCCGCGATGGCGGACCGCCCGGCGGCCACCGTCGGCTCCCTCGACGTCCTCGACCCGGCCGAGCGGCACACCCTCCTGCACACCTGGAACGCCACCGCGCGCGCCGTGCCCGAGGGCACCGTCGTCGACGCCTTCGAGGCCCAGGTGGCAGCGACCCCGGGCGAGACCGCCGTCGTCCACGGCGACCAGCGCTGGACGTACGCCGAACTCGACGCCCGCGCCGACGCGTTCGCCCGGCGCCTCGCCGCCCTGGGCGCAGGCCCGGACACGGTCGTGGCCCTGGCCCTGCCCCGCTCGGCGGAGCTCGTCGCCGCCGTCCTCGGCACGCTCAAGTCCGGCGCCGCCTACCTGCCCGTGGACCTCGACCACCCGGCCGAGCGCGTCGCCCTGATGCTGGAGGACGCGGAGCCCCTCGCGGTCCTGACGACCCGTTCGACCGCCGGGCGCCTGCCCGTCCTGACCGGGGACGGCTTCACGACGCTGTACGCGGAGGACACCGCGGAGGACGCCGCGGGCGGCGCCGCGGGCGGTGCTGCGGATGTAGCGCCGCGGCGGCCCGCCCCCGGCGACCTCGCCTACGTCATCCACACCTCCGGCTCCACCGGCCGCCCCAAGGGCGTCCAGGTGCCGCACCGCGGCCTGGTCAACATGCTCGACCACCACCGCTCCACCGTCTTCGCCCGCGCCGTCGAGGCCGCCGGGGGCCGCCGCCTGCGCGCCGCGCACACGGCCTCCTTCTCCTTCGACTCCTCCTGGGAGCAGCTGCTCTGGCTCATCTGCGGCCACGAGCTCCACGTCTACGACGAGGAGCTGCGCCGCGACCCGCAGGCGCTGGCCACCCGGCTGCGCGCCGACCGCATCGACACCCTCGACGTCACCCCGTCCTTCGGCCGGCAGCTCGTCGAATGGGGCCTGCTCGACGGCGACGGCAACGACGGCGCCGCAGGCGACGGCCACCGCCCCGTCCTCTTCCTCCTCGGCGGCGAAGCCGTCGACGACGCCCTGTGGACCCGCATCCGGGAGACCGAGGGCGTCATCGGCCACAACTTCTACGGCCCCACCGAATACACCGTCGACACCCTCGGCGCCGCCCTGGACGACAGCCCCACCCCGTTCGTGGGCCGCCCCATCGCCAACACCCGCGTCTACGTCCTCGACGCCCGCCTGCGGCCCGTCCCGGCCGGCGTCCCCGGCGAGCTGTACATCGCCGGCCCCGGCCTGGCCCGCGGCTACGGCAACCGCCCCGCGCTGACCGCCGCCCGCTTCGTCGCCGACCCGTTCACCGGCAGCGGCGAGCGCATGTACCGCACCGGCGACGTCGTCCGGTGGCGCGCGGACGGCACCCTGGACTACCTCGGCCGCGACGACGACCAGGTCAAGATCCGCGGCTTCCGCGTGGAGACCGGCGAGATCGAAGCCGCCCTGAACGACCTGGAGGCCGTCGCCCAGGCGGCCGTGCTCGCCCGGGCGGCCGACGGCGGCGTCAAGCGCCTCGTCGCCTACGTCGCCCCCGCGCCCGGCGCCTGCGCCGACCCCGCCGCGCTGCGGGCCGCGCTCGCCGCGCGCCTGCCCGAGTACATGGTCCCGTCGGCCGTCGTCGTCCTCGAAGCCCTGCCCCTCAACGTCAACGGCAAGCTCGACCGCCGGGCCCTGCCCGAGCCCGGAGCCGCCGACTTCGCCGCCGGCACCGGCGGCCGCGCACCGCGCGACGAGCGCGAGGCCCTGGTGTGCGGCGCGTTCGCGACCGTCCTCGGCCTGCCCTCCGTCGGCGCCGACGACGACTTCTTCGCCCTCGGCGGCCACTCGCTGCTCGCCACCCGCCTCGTCGGCCGCATCCGCACCGCCCTGCAGCGGCACACCACGGTCCGCGACCTGTTCGAGGCCCGGACCCCCGCGGCCCTCGCCCGCCGCCTCGACGCCACCGGCGCCGACCGCCCCGGCCCCGCCGCCCGCACCCGCCCGCAGGAGGTGCCGCTGTCGCCCGCCCAGGCCCGCCTGTGGTTCCTCCACCAGCTGCAGGGCCCGAGCACCGCCTACACCATCCCCTGCTCGCTGCGCATCGACGGCGCCCTCGACACCGGCGCGCTGCGCGCCGCCTTCGCCGACGTCGTCGCCCGCCACGAGGCGCTGCGCACGGCCTTCCCCGCAACCGACGGCCGCCCCCGGCAGAAGGTGCTGACGCCCGAGGAGGCCCACGTCCCGTTCGAGGTGCGCGAGGTGGCCCCGGAACGGCTGGAGGAGGCCGTCGCCGAGGCCGGCGCCCGCGCCTTCGACCTCGCCGCCGCACCGCCGGTCCACGCCACCCTGCTGACCGCGGGTGCCGCCACTCACGTCCTGTGCGTGGCCCTGCACCACATCGTCGGCGACGAGTGGTCCGAAGGGGTGCTGCTGCGCGACCTCGACACCGCCTACGCGGCCCGCCGCCGCGGGAACGCCCCCGCCTGGCGGCCGCTGCCGGTGCAGTTCGCCGACCACACCCTCTGGCAGCAGGACCTGCTGGACGACCCCGCGGGCGCCGAGCGCCTCACCGCGTACTGGACCGAGCGCCTCGCCGGACTGCCCGACGAGCTGACCCTGCCCGCCGACCGGCCGCGCCCGGCCGAGCCGAGCGGCCGCGGCGGCGCCGTCCGGCTGCGCCTGCCCGACGCCCTCCACGGAGCGCTGCGCGACTACGCGCACCGCACCGGCGTCACCCCGTTCATGGTCACCCAGGTGGCCGGAGCCCTGCTGCTGGGCGCCCTGGCCGGCAGCACCGACGTCGCCCTCGGCACCCCGGTCGCCGGACGCGCCGACGAGGCCGTGGAGAACGTCCTCGGCTTCTTCGTCAACACCCTGGTCGTCCGCCACGACCTGAGCGCCCCCGAAGGCGGCGCCGCGCCCACGTTCGACCAGCTGGTGGAGCGCGCCCGGGAGACCGTGCTCGGCGCGCTCGCCCACCAGGACCTGCCGTTCGACCGCCTGGTCGAGATCGTCAGCCCCGAGCGCTCGCTGGGCCGCCACCCGCTGTTCCAGGTGATGGTCCAGCACCGCAAGGAGGCCACGGGCCTGGACGCCCTGCTGGGCGCCCGCACCGAGCTGCTGCCCGACCCGCTGCACGCCGCCCGCTTCGACCTGGCGTTCACCTTCGTCGAGTCCGCCGACGGCGCGCACACCGACCTCACCGTCATCCACGCCGCCGACCTGTACGACCGCGGCACCGCCGGGCTGCTCGCCGACCGGCTCCTGCACGTGCTCGACCAGGCCCTCGCCGCGCCCGGCCGGCCCGTGGACCGCGTCGAGGTGATGAGCCCGGGCGAGAGCCGGGCCCTGGCGGGGGAGTGGAACGCCACGGAGCGGGAGGTGCCGGCCGGCACGCTCGTCACCCGGTTCGCCGAGCACCTGGCCGCCACGCCCGACGCCACCGCCGTCGTCCACGCCGACCGCACCCTGACCTACCGTCAGCTCGACGAGCAAGCGGCCGCGCTGGCCGCCGAGCTGGCCGCAGCGGGGGCCGGGCCCGACCGGATCGTCGCCGTGGCCGTGCCGCGCTCCGCCGAGCTGATGGTCGCCCTCCTCGGCGTCCTGAAGTCCGGCGCCGCCTACCTGCCGCTGGACCTCGACTACCCCGCCGAGCGCCTGACCATGATGGCCGAGGACGCCGCACCGGTGTGCGTGGTCACCGTCGAGGGCGAGCGCGGACGGCTCCCGCACCTGGACGGCGTGCCCGTCGTCCTCGCCGACCGGCCCCGCGCGGCGCCGGCCCCCGCGCCGGCCCCCGCGCCGGCCCCCGCGCCGGCCCCCGCGCCGGCCTCCGCCACGGCCGGGCCGCAGCACGCCGCGTACGTCATCTACACCTCCGGCTCCACCGGCCGCCCCAAGGGCGTCGTCGTCACCCACCACGCCGTCGTCAACCGCCTGGACTGGATGCGGGAGACCTACGGCATCCGCCCCGAGGACCGGATCCTGCAGAAGACCCCGGCCAGCTTCGACGTCTCCGTCTGGGAGTTCTTCCTGCCGCTGGTCAGCGGCGCCGCCGTCGTCCTCGCCCGGCCCGGCGGGCACCGCGAGCCCGACCACCTCGCGGAGGTCGCGGCACACAACGCCGTCACCACGGCGCACTTCGTCCCCTCCATGCTCACCGCGTTCACCGCGGCCGCCGAGCAGGACGAGGCGATCCGGACGGGCTTCGCCGGCGTCCGCCGCGTCTTCTGCTCCGGCGAGGCCCTGCCCGCCGCCGCCGTCGACCGGTTCGCCGCCCTGTGGCCGCACGTCGAACTGCACAACCTGTACGGGCCCACCGAGGCCGCCGTCGACGTCACCCACCACCGGGCCGAGCCCGGCGCCGGCGTCGTCCCCATCGGCCGCCCCGTGTGGAACACCCGCCTGCACGTCCTGGACGCCGCCCTGCGCCCCGTGCCCGTGGGCGTGCCCGGCGAGCTCTACCTCGCCGGGGACCAGCTGGCCCGCGGCTACCTCGGCCGGCCCGGCCTGACCGCCTCCCGCTTCGTCGCCGACCCCTTCGGCAGTGGCGAGCGCATGTACCGCACCGGCGACCTGGTCCGCCGCCGCGCCGACGGCGCCGTCGAGTACCTGGGCCGCACCGACGACCAGGTCAAGGTCCGCGGCTTCCGCATCGAACTCGGCGAGATCGAGGCCGCCCTGAGCGCCCTGCCCGCCGTCGCCCAGGCAGCCGTCACCGCCCGCCCCCCGGCACCCGGCGGCGCCCCGCAGCTCGTCGCGTACGCCGTCCCCGCCCCGGGCGCGGACCCCGCGCCGCAGCACCTGCGCGACGCCCTCGCCGAACGGCTGCCCGAGCACATGGTCCCCGCGTCCGTCACGCTCCTGGACGCGCTGCCCCTGAGCGTCAACGGCAAGCTCGACCGCAAGGCCCTGCCCGAGCCCGCCCGCGCCACCGCCCGCCCGGCCGCCCCCGCGCGGCCCGACGGCAGCCCGGCCGCCGCCATGGCCCGGGTGTTCGCCGGCATCCTCGGCCTGCCCGAGGTCGGCGAGGACGACAACTTCTTCGCCCTGGGCGGCGACAGCATCGTCTCCATCCAGCTCGTCAGCGCCGCCCGCAAGGCCGGCTTCACCATCGCCGCCAAGGACGTCTTCCAGCACCCCACCCCGGCCGCCCTGGCCGCCGCGGGCCGCACCGAGGACCAGGAACCGGCCGAAGCCCCGGCAGCGCCCGCGCCCGACGAGGACGGCGAACTCCCGCCCCTGCCCGTCGTGCACTGGCTGCGCGAACGCGGCGGCCCCGTCGACCGGTTCAACCAGTCCGTCCTCCTCACCGTCCCCGCCGGACTCCGGCCCGGCCCGCTCCGCGAGGCCCTCGCCGACCTCGCCCGCAACCACCCCGCCCTGCGCCTGCGCCTGGACCGGACCGGCGGCCTGTGGACCCAGGAGGTCCTGCCCGCCGCCGAGGCCCCCGCCGTCACCGACCCGGCGACCCTGCGCCGCGCCGACATCACCGGCCTGGACCCGGCCTCCCTGCACGACCTGCTCACCAAGGAGGCCGACGCCTCCGCCGCCGCCCTCGCCCCCGACACCGGAACCGTCCTGCGCGCCCTGTGGTGCGACGCGGGCTCCGCAGCCGACGGACGACTGCTCCTGACCGTCCACCACCTCGCCGTCGACGGCGTCTCCTGGCGCATCCTGCTCCCCGAGCTCGCCGACGCCTACGCCGCCCGCGCCGCGGGCCGCGCACCCGCCCTCGAACCCGAGGCCACCGGGCCGCGCGCCTGGGCCGCGCAGCTCCTGCAGCACGCCCACACCCGCACCCGCACGGCCGAAGCCGCCTACTGGCGCACCGCGCTGGCCGGACCGCAGGCCCCGCTCTCCCGCACCGCCGCCGACCCGCACCGCGACACCACGGCCACCGTGCGCACCCTGCGCAGGACCCTTGCCGCGGACCGCACCACACCGTTGCTGACGGCCGTCCCGCAGGCGTTCTCGGCCGGAGTGGACGACGTGCTCCTCGCCGCCCTCGCCCTGGCCGCCGCCGACTGGCGCCGCACCGGCAACCCCGCCCTGCCCGCCGCCTACACCGGCGCCCTGCAGATCGACCTGGAGGGCCACGGGCGCGGAGGCAGCGACACGGCGGGCCTCACCCCGGACCTGTCGCGCACCGTCGGCTGGTTCACCACCGTCCACCCCGTCCGCCTGGACGTCGGCGCCGTGGACCTCGCCGACGCCCTGGCCGGCGGCCGGCAGGCCGGCGCCGCCCTCAAGCAGGTCAAGGAGCAGCTGCGGGCGGTCCCCGACCGCGGCCTCGGCCACGGCCTCCTGCGCCACCTCAACGCCCAGACCGCACCCGCCCTGGCGGCCCTGCCCGCCTCGCAGCTGCTGTTCAACTACCGCGGCCGCACCGACCACCAGGCCGGACCGGCAGGCTCACGCCACTGGGCCTTCGCCCCGGACGCGGAGCGGGCCGCCGTCGCCGAGGGCGCCGCCCCCGACGCCGCCATGCCCGCCCCCTACCCCCTGGAGATCGACGCCGCCGTCGTCTCCGGCGCCGGCGGCAGGCCCGAGCTGGCCGTCGAATGGAGCTGGCCGGCCGCCCTGTTCACCGAGGAGCAGGTCGCCGCCCTCGCCTCGCGCTGGTTCGACGCCCTCGACGCGCTCGCCCGGCACGCCGAGGACCCCGGCGCGGGCGGCATCACGCCCTCCGACGTCCGCCTCGTCTCCCTGGACCAGGCCCGCATCGACCGCCTGGAATCCCGTCTGCGCAGGCGCCGATGACCGGCCGCCGCACCCACGAACCGACCCCTGCCGACTCCCCGACCGAGAGCGCCACGATGACTGACTCCACCGACCTGAACCCGGCAGACGACTCCGGCGCCGGATCCGCGCTCGAGGACGTCTACCCCCTGTCCTCCCTGCAGGAGGGCCTGCTCTTCCACGCCGTCTACGACGAGGGCTCCCGCGACGTCTACGTCGTCCAGTCCCACCTCGACCTCGACGGCCCCCTCCCGACCGCCGACCTCGCCGCCGCCACCGACGCGCTGCTGCAGCGCCACGCCAACCTCCGCGCAGGCTTCTGGTACGACGACGGCGAGGACCCCGTCCAGTTCGTCCAGCGCCACGTCGGCACCCCGCTGCGCGAACTCGACCTCACCGCGCTCGCCGACGACCGGCCGGTCCAGGAGGAAGCGGTCCGCGCCGCCGTCGAGCAGGACTGGAACCACCGCTTCGACCTCGCCGAACCGCCGCTGCTGCGGCTGACCCTGCTGCGGCTCGGCCCGGACACCGCCCGGCTCGTCGTCACCTGCCACCACCTGCTCCTCGACGGCTGGTCCATGCCGATCCTCGTCCGGGAGCTGCTCACCCTCGTCGGCTCCCGCGGCGACCTCGCCGCCCTGCCGCCCGTGCGCCCCTACCGCGACCACCTCGAACTGCTCGCCGGCCGCGACGCCGACGCCGCCCGCCGCGCCTGGACCGCCGCCCTCGACGGCATCACCGAGGCCCGCCCGGTCGCCCCCGGCGCCGGCCTCGGCACCCCGGCCGAACCGGCGGACGTCGTGGCCGAGGCCGACCCGGACCTCACCGCCGCCGTCACCGTCGCCGCCCGCATCCGCGGCCTGACCCTCGGCAACGTCCTGCACACGCTGTGGGGCGTCCTCGTGGGCTCCCTCACCGGCGCCGACGACGTCGTCAGCGGCACCACCGTCTCCGGCCGCCCCGCGGACCTCCCCGGCGCCGACACCATGGTCGGCCTGTTCATCAACACCCTGCCCGTCCGCGTCCGCCTGGCACCCGGCGCCACCCTCGCCGCCACCGCCGCCGCCGTCCAGGCCGAGCAGGCCGCCCTGATGGACCACCAGCACCTCGGCCTCGGCGGCATCCAGCGCCTGACCCCCGTCGAAGGCCCCCTCTTCGACACCCTGCTCGTGGTGGAGAACTACGCCGGCAGCGACGACGTCTCCGGCGTCCTCGGCGCCGCCGCGGCCGGCTGCGGCCTGCAGGTCACCGGCCTCGGCGCCCGCGACGCCACCCACTACCCGCTGACCATGCGCGTCCTGCCCGGCGACACCCTGCGCCTGGAGCTCGGCTACCGCCCGGACGTCTTCGACCACGAGGGCGCCCAGCGCATCGCCGACCGCTTCCTGCACCTGCTCACCCTGTTCGCCGACGCCCCCGAGACGCCCCTGGCCCGCCTCGACCTGCTGCTCCCCGACGAGAGCCGCTCGCTGGCGGGCGAGTGGAACGCCACGGACCGGCCCGTTCCCGGCGGCACGCTGGTCACGCGGTTCGCCGGCCAGGCGGCGGAGACGCCGGACGCGACGGCAGTGGTCTACGAGGACCGCGAGCTGACGTACCGGCAGCTCGACGAGCTGTCGGACGGCCTGGCCGGCGAACTGGCCGCCGCCGGCGCCGGCCCGGACCGGATCGTCGCCGTGGCGGTGCCGCGCTCCGCCGAACTGATGGTGTCCCTGCTGGGCGTGCTGAAGTCCGGCGCCGCCTACCTCCCGCTGGACCTCGACCACCCCGCGGAACGCCTGGCGGGAACGGTGGCCGACGCCGCGCCCGTGTGCGTGCTGACCACCGGCGCCGAGCACCCCCGGCTCTCCTGGCTGCAGGACGTCCCCGTCCTGCTCGCCGACGCGCCCCGCGCCGCCGCCCCCCTGCACCAGCCCGCGGCGGCCCCGCAGCACGCCGCCTACGTCATCTACACCTCCGGCTCCACCGGCCGGCCCAAGGGCGTGGTGGTCACGCACGAGGCCATCGTGAACCGCCTGGACTGGATGCGCGACGCCTACGGGATCGGCCCCGGGGACCGGATCCTGCAGAAGACCCCCGCGAGCTTCGACGTGTCGGTGTGGGAGTTCTTCCTGCCGCTCGTCAGCGGCGCCGCTGTCGTCCTGGCCCGGCCCGGCGGCCACCGCGAGCCGGACTACCTCGCCGCGCTGGCCGGACGGGCCTCCGTCACCACCGCGCACTTCGTCCCGTCGATGCTCACCGCGTTCACCTCCGCCGCGGAGCAGGACGAGACGATCCGCAGCGCCTTCCGGGGCGTCCGCCGCGTCTTCTGCTCCGGCGAGGCCCTCCCCGCCGCGGCCGTGGACCGGTTCGCCGCCCTGTGGCCGCACACCGAGCTGCACAACCTGTACGGGCCCACCGAAGCGGCCGTCGACGTGACGTACCACCGCACCGAGCCCGGCGCCGGCGTCGTCCCCATCGGCCGCCCCGTGTGGAACACCCGCCTGCACGTCCTGGACGCAGCTCTGCGCCCCGTGCCCGTGGGCGTGCCCGGCGAGCTCTACCTCGCAGGCGTCCAGCTGGCCCGCGGCTACCTCGAGCGCCCGGGGCTGACGGCGTCGCGCTTCGTGGCCGACCCGCAGGGCCCGGCCGGGACGCGCATGTACCGCACCGGCGACCTGGTCCGCCGCCGCGCCGACGGCGCCGTCGAGTACCTCGGGCGCACCGACGACCAGGTCAAGGTCCGTGGCTTCCGCATCGAACTCGGCGAGATCGAGGCCGTCCTCGCCGCCCACCCGTCCGTCCGGCACACCGCCGTCCTCGTCCGCACCACCCCGGCCGGCGCCCAGCACGTCGTCGCCTACGTCGTCCCCGCCCCCGGCACCGACGCGGGCCCCGACGCCCTGCGCGAGGCCTGCGCCGCCCGGCTGCCCGAGTACATGGTCCCGTCCGCCTTCGTGACCCTCGACGCCCTGCCGCTGAGCGTCAACGGCAAGATCGACCGCAAGGCGCTGCCCGACGCCGCACCGGACGCCGGCGCGACCGCCGGCGACCGTGAACCGGCCACCGAGACCGAGGCAGCCCTGTGCGCCCTCTTCGCCGAGGTCCTCGAACTCCCCGGCGTCGGCGTCCACGACGACTTCTTCCGCCTCGGCGGCGACAGCATCGTCTCCATCCGCCTCGTCGGCGCCGCGCGCGCCGCAGGACTCACCCTCAGCCCGCGCGACGTCTTCGAAGGCCGCACCCCCGCCGGACTGGCGGAGCGGGCCGGCCACGGCGCGCCCGCCGGCGACACCACCGGCCCGGCGCCCGCCGCCGAACTGCCCGAACCCAGTGCGCAGGACGCGGCGGCCGTCCGCGCCGCCGTCCCCGGCGTCACCGAGATCTGGCCGCTCTCCCCGCTCCAGCAGGGCCTGCTCTTCGAGGCCCTCTACGACGAGGACGCCCTCGACGTCTACACCTCCCGCGACGTCGTCACCCTGCGCCGCCCGGTCCCCGTGGAGACCCTGCGCACCGCGGTGACCGCCGTCCTCGACCGGCACCCCAACCTGCGCGCCGGATTCCTCCACGACGGACTCGACCGGCCCGTCCAGTTCATCCCGGCCGGCACCACCGTGCCCGTCACCGAGACCGACCTGCGCACCCTCGCCCCCGAGGCCGCCGACGCCGAGCTGCGGCGGCTCCAGGACGCCGAGGCCCGCACCCGCTTCGACCTCGCCGACCCGCCCCTGGTGCGCCTGTCCTCCGTCCTCACCCCCGACGGCCGCCAGCACGTCCTCGTCACCCACCACACCCTGCTGTGGGACGGCTGGTCCACCGGCCTGTTCCTGCAGGAGCTCCTGGCCTGCTGCCACGCCCTGGTGACCGGCGGCACCCTCCCGCAGCCCGGCCCGGCCGGCGACCGGCCCCTGGCCTACCGCGACTTCCTCGCCTGGCTCCACACCCAGGACACCACCGCCGGCGAAGAGGCCTGGCGCACCGCCCTCGCCGGCGTCGACGAGCCCACGCTCATCGCCCCGCAGGCCCGCGAGCGCGCGGCCCTCCTGCCCGAGGAGCACGTCACCGAGCTGACCGCCGCCCTCAGCTCTCGCATCACCGGCTACGCCAGGACCCACGGCCTGACCCTCAACACCGTCCTCTCGGGCGTCTGGAGCCTGCTCCTGGCCGGGCTGACCGGGCGCCAGGACGTGGTCTTCGGCACCACCGTCTCCGGCCGCCCGGCGGAGCTGACGGGCATCGACCGCACCATCGGCATGTTCCTCAACACCGTCCCGGTCCGCGCCCGGCTCGACCGGCACGAGACCGTCACCGCCTACCTGGCCCGCCTCCAGGGCGAGCAGGCGGCCCTCCTGCCGCACCACCAGCTCAGCCTCGGCACCATCCAGCGCGCCGCCGGAGCAGGCCGCCTCTTCGACACGCTCCAGGTGCTGCGCAACACCCCCGTCGACCAGGACGAACGCGACCGCATCGGACAGGCCCTCGGCGTGGACGACGTCACCGACGTGGACGCCACCCACTTCCCGCTGATCTTCGCGGCCAACCCGGGCGACCGGCTCGGCTTCGAATGGAAGTTCCGCCCCGACGTCTTCGCCCGCACGACGGTCGAGGAGCACGCGCAGCGCTTCGTCTCCCTCCTGGAACAGATCACCGCGGACCCCGGCGTACTCGTCCGGCACCTCGACGTGCTGACGGAGACGGAACGCGGCGCGGTCCTCGGCGAATGGGCCGCCACGGCACGCGAGCTGCCGGACGCCTCGGTGGCGGACCTGCTGGCCGAGCGGGCGGCCGCCGTGCCGGAGGCGGTGGCGCTGGTCGAGGGCGAGCGCGTGTGGACCTTCGCCGAACTGGACGCCCGGGTGAACCGCCTGGCCCGGCTGTTCCTCGCCCGCGGCGCCGGACCGGAGAAGGTGGTGGCCCTCGGCCTGCCGCGTTCGCTGGAGATGGTGGCGGCGCTCTTCGCGGTGCTGCGCGCCGGAGCGGCGTACCTGCCGCTGGAGCTGGACTACCCGGTCGACCGCCTCGCCTACATGGTCGAGGAGACCGCACCCGTCGTCCTGATCACGGACTCCTCCGTACGCGACCGCATGCCGGACGTCGACGGCGTTCCCCGCGTGGAGCTGGACGACCCCGCCGTCGTGGCCGAACTCGCGGGTCTGCCGGACGGACCGGTGGAGGCGCGGGTGGACCTCGACGCCGCCGCGTACGTCATCTTCACCTCCGGTTCCACGGGCCGCCCCAAGGGCGTCGTCACGCCCTACCGCGGCCTGACCAACATGCAGCTGAACCACCGCGAGGCCATCTTCAACCCCGTCGTGGAGGCGGCCGGCGGCCGGTGCCTGCGGATCGCCCACACCGTCTCGTTCTCCTTCGACATGTCCTGGGAGGAACTGCTGTGGCTCGTCGAGGGCCATGAGGTCCACGTCCTGGACGAGTCGCTGCGCCGCGACGCCGAGGGCCTGGCCGCGTACTGCGCCGAGCAGGCGGTCGACGTCATCAACGTGACGCCGTCCTACGCCCAGGCGCTCGTGGAATGCGGCCTGCTGGACGAGGACCGGCACCGCCCCGTCCTGGTCCTCCTCGGCGGCGAGGCCGTGCCGGAGTCGCTGTGGCAGCGCCTCAAGGACACGCCCGGCCTGATCGGCTACAACCTCTACGGTCCCACCGAGTACACGATCAACACGCTCGGCGGCGGCACGCTCGACAGCGACACCGCCACCGTCGGCCGCCCCATCTGGAACACGCGGGCCCACGTGCTGGACGCGTGGCTGCGCCCGGTCCCGGTCGGCGTCCCGGGCGAGCTGTACGTGTCCGGCGTCGGCCTCGCCCGCGGCTATCTGAACCGTCCGGGCCTGTCGGCGGGCCGCTTCGTCGCGGACCCCTTCGGCGAGCCGGGCGGGCGCATGTACCGCACGGGCGACGTCGTCCGGTGGCGCCGGGACGGCCTGCTGGACTTCCTCGGCCGCGCCGACGACCAGGTCAAGATCCGCGGCTACCGCGTCGAGCCCGGCGAGATCGAGGACGCGCTGGCGCAACTGCCCTCCGTGGCGCAGGCCGCGGTCGTGGTCCGCGAGGACGCCCCCGGCGTCAAGCGCCTGGCCGCCTACCTCGTGCCCGCCACCGCCGGGGACGTCGTCGATGTCGCTGCCGTGCGCCGTTCGCTGGCGGAGTCCCTGCCGGAGTACATGGTCCCCTCCGCGTTCGTCGTCCTGGACGCGCTGCCGCTGACCGTCAACGGCAAGCTCGACCGCAAGGCCCTCCCCGCCCCGGACCCCGGCGCGACCGGCACGGGCCGCGCTCCCGCCAACCCCCGGGAAGAGCAGCTGTGCGCCCTGTTCGGCGAGGTGCTCGGGACCGGACCCGTCGGCCCCGACGACCACTTCCTCGACCTGGGCGGCCACTCCCTGCTGGCCACCCGCCTCGTCAGCCGGATCCGCACGGCCCTCGGCACCGGCCTCGCCATCCGCGACCTCTTCGAGGCGCCGACCCCGGCCGCCCTCGCCGAGCGCACCGCCGGGGCGACGGAGGAGCGGCCCGCACTCGTCCGCCGTGAGCGCCCGGCCGAGCTGCCCCTCTCGCACGCCCAGCGCCGCATGTGGTTCCTGCAGAACCTCGACGCCTCCGGCGCCACGTACAACGTCCCGCTCGTCGTCCGGGTGAGCGGCGCGCTCGACACGGACGCGCTGCGGCTCGCCGTGGCCGACGTGACCGCCCGCCACGAGAGCCTGCGCACCGTCGTGGCCGAGCACGAGGGGCGCGTCGTCCAGCGCATCCTCGACGCGCCCGCCCCCGCCGACGCGCTGCACGTCGTCACCACCACGGAGCAGGCGCTGGAGGCCGACGTGCAGACGGCCGTCCGGCACGGCTTCGACCTCTCGCGCGAACTGCCCCTGCGCGTCACCGTGCTGGACATCGCGCCCACCGACCACGTCCTGGTGCTGCTCTTCCACCACATCGCCGGCGACGAGTGGTCGATGCTGCCCTTCGTGGACGACCTCACCACGGCGTACACCAGCCGCGCCGGCGGCACCGCCCCCGCCTGGCAGCCGCTGCCCGTGCAGTACGCGGACTACACCCTGTGGCAGCGCGAACTGCTGGGCGACCCCGCGGACGAGCAGAGCCTGCACGGCCGCGAGGCCGCGTACTGGAAGCAGGCGCTCGCCGGGCTCCCGGAGGAGCTGGCCCTGCCCACCGACCGCCCGCGCACCCCGGCCACCGGCCTGCGCGGCGACACCGTACGGGCCCAGGTGCCGCGGGCCGTCTACCGCGGGCTGCGCGACGCCGCCGCCACCACGGGCACGACGACCTTCATGGTCCTGCAGGCGGCCGTCGCCACCCTGCTCCACCGGCTCGGCGCCGGCGACGACATCCCCCTCGGCGCCCCGGTCGCGGGCCGCTCCGACGCCGCGCTCGACGGGCTCGTCGGCTTCTTCGTCAACACGCTCGTGCTGCGCAACGACCTC
Organism: Streptomyces telluris; assembly: GCF_024519335.1. Classification (NCBI taxonomy): domain Bacteria; kingdom Bacillati; phylum Actinomycetota; class Actinomycetes; order Kitasatosporales; family Streptomycetaceae; genus Streptomyces; species Streptomyces telluris. The sequence goes on along the minus strand of NZ_JANIID010000021.1, from coordinate 123,891 downwards.
TCCGGCGACCCGTCGTTCACCGAGCTGCTCGGCCGCGTCCGGGAGCACGACCTGGTGGCCTTCGCCCACCAGGACCTGCCCTTCGACAGCCTGGTCGAGGCCGTCAACCCGCCGCGCGTCCCCGGCCGTCACCCGCTGTTCCAGGTGATGCTCGGGTACCGCAACAGCGACGGCGAGGCCCGCCGCCTCCTCGGGCTGGAGAGCCGCATCCTCCCGTTCGAACTGGGCGCCGTGAAGTTCGAGCTCGACTTCAACTTCGAGGAGACGCCCGGCGCCGAAGAGATCGACATCGCCTTCGAGTACGCGGCCGACCTCTACGACCGCTCCACCGCCGAGGCCCTCGTGGAACGGCTCCTGTCCCTCCTCGCCCAGGTCGCCGAGGACCCCGGCCGCCGCATCGGCGCCCTCGACGTGCTCACGCAGGAGGAGCGGGACGCGGTCCTGGGGGAGTGGGCGCGGACCGGACACGAACTGCCGGACGCCTCTGTGGCGGACCTGCTGGCCGAGCGGGCCGCGCGCACGCCGGAGGCGGTGGCCCTGGTGGCCGGAGACCGCGTCTGGTCCTTCGCCGAACTGGACGCCCGGGTGAACCGTTTCGCCCGTCTGCTGCTGGCCCGGGGCGCCGGACCGGAGAAGGTGGTGGCCCTCGGCCTGCCGCGTTCGCTGGAGATGGTGGCGGCACTGTTCGCCGTGCTGCGCACCGGTGCCGCGTACCTGCCGCTGGAGCTGGACTATCCGGTCGACCGCCTCGCCTACATGGTCGAGGAGACCGCACCCGTCGTCCTGCTCACCGATTCCACGGCGCGCGCCCGTATGCCCGAGGTCGACGGGGTCCCGCGCGTGGAGCTCGACGACCCTGCCGTCGTCGCCGAGCTGGCGGGTCTGCCGGACGGGCCGGTGGAGGCGCGGGTGGACCTCGACGCCGCCGCGTACGTCATCTTCACCTCCGGTTCCACGGGTCGCCCCAAGGGCGTCGTCACGCCCTACCGCGGCCTGACCAACATGCTCCTGAACCACCGCGAGGCCATCTTCCACCCCGTCGTCGCCTCCGCCGGCGGCCGGACGCTGCGCATCGCGCACACCGTCTCCTTCTCCTTCGACATGTCGTGGGAGGAACTGCTGTGGCTCGTGGAAGGGCACGAGGTCCACGTCCTGGACGAGTCCCTGCGGCGTGACGCCGAGGGCCTGGCGGCCTACTGCGCCGAGCAGGCGGTCGACGTCATCAACGTGACGCCGTCCTACGCCCAGGCGCTCGTGGAATGCGGCCTGCTGGACGAGGACCGGCACCGCCCCGTCCTGGTCCTCCTCGGCGGCGAAGCGGTCCCCGAGTCGCTGTGGACGCGGCTGTGCGAGACGCCCGGCCTCATGGGCTACAACCTCTACGGCCCGACCGAGTACACGATCAACACGCTCGGCGGCGGCACGCTCGACAGCGACACCGCCACCGTCGGCCGCCCCATCTGGAACACGCGCGCCTACGTGCTGGACGCGGCGCTGCGGCCGGTGCCGGTGGGCGTCCCGGGCGAGCTGTACGTGTCCGGCGTCGGCCTGGCGCGCGGCTACCTCGACCGCCCGGGCCTGACCGCCGGCCGGTTCGTCGCCGACCCCTTCGGCGCGGCCTTCGGCGAGCCCGGCGCCCGCATGTACCGTACGGGCGACGTCGTCCGGTGGCGCCGGGACGGCCTGCTGGACTTCCTCGGCCGCGCCGACGACCAGGTCAAGATCCGCGGCTACCGTGTGGAACCCGGGGAGATCGAGGACGCCCTGACCGGCCTGTCCTCCGTCGCCCAGGCCGCCGTGGTCGTCCGCGAGGACACCCCGGGCGTCAAGCGCCTGGCCGCCTACCTCGTCCCCGCAACCGCCGGAGACGCCCTGACCGCCGGGGACATCGACGCCGCCGCCGTGCGCCGTTCGCTGGCGGAGTCCCTGCCCGAGTACATGGTCCCCTCCGCGTTCGTCTTCCTGGACGCGCTGCCGCTGACCGTCAACGGCAAGCTCGACCGCAAGGCGCTCCCCGCGCCCACCGCCGCCGACATGGCCGCCGGCGGCACGGGCCGGGCCCCGCGCGACGTGGCGGAGAAGACGCTGTGCGAGGTCTTCGCCGACGTCCTCGGGCTGCCCGAAGTCGCGGTCGACGACAGCTTCTTCGAGCTCGGCGGCCATTCGCTGCTGGCCATGACGCTGCTGCACCGCATCCGCGAGGCCTTCGGCACCGGCGAGGCCGGACCGGGCATCGGCGACCTGTTCGCCGGGCCCACCGTCGCCGAACTCGCCGCCCGCTTCCGGGAGGCCGTACCCGCGGGCTCCCGCCTCTCCTGACCCTCCCGACTCTCTCACCCCACCCGCACAAAGGAGCATCCCGTCATGAGCAACACCACCAACCCGTTCGAGGACAACGACGCCCGCTACTTCGTTCTCGTCAACGCCGAGAACCAGCACTCCCTGTGGCCCGCCTTCGCCGAGGTCCCCGACGGCTGGACCGCCGTCCACGGCGAGGACTCCCTGCAGGCCTGCACCGACTACGTCGACGCCCACTGGACCGACATGCGCCCGGCGAGCCTCGTCGCCCGGTCCTGACCGGCCCCTTTCGAAGACCCGCCGCCGCGGGCGGACCGGGCACCCGCCCGGTCCGCCCGCAGCGGCCGAGCCGACCTGCTGAGAGCGGATACCTGACGTCGTGAGCACCCAACACGCCAAGCCGGAGCACCACCCCGGCACCGCCGACGAGCCCCCGGGCCCGCCGCCCGCCGACGAGGCCCCGCCCGCCGGGGCCGTCCCGGAGGAGGACGTCCCGGAGGAGGGCTCCCCGGAAGAGGAGGAGCAGAGCCCACGGGACCTCTCGCCCGAACGGCGGCGACGGGCCCGCGCCCTGCTGCGCGGCTCCCTGCGGCCGCACTGGGCGACGGTCGGCGCGGCCATGGCCGCCGCCGGAGTCCGGCAGATCGCCTTCCTCGCGGTCCCGTGGTGCATCCAGAAGGCGCTGGACGACGGCGTCACGGCCAAGGACAACCACGCCCTGCTGGTGTGGGCCGCGGCCACCCTGTGCGCCGCGGGCGTCCAGTTCGCCGGGCTCTACGGCTGGCAGTACTGGGCCGGTTCCGCCGACGCCAAGGTGGGCGCCGACCTGCGCTCCCGGCTGCTGCGGCACCTCGCCGGCCTGGACCGCGCCGCGCTCGCCTCCCGCGGCCACGGCGACCTGGCCATGCGCGCCGGCCGGGACACCGACCTGGTGCGCGAGTGGGTGCACGGCCTGGCCATCTGGGTCGTGCTGGCCACCACCTTCGCCGGCGTCCTGACCGGCATGGGCGTGCTCGACGTGTCGCTGCTGCTGGTGACGCTGGGCATGCTGCCGTTCCTGGTCTGGGTCAACCTGTACTTCCCGCGCCGCTTCGGCGCGGCCAGCGGCGCGCTGGCCGAGGCGCACGGCGTCCGCGCCGAGGCCGTGGCCGACCTGCTCCAGCTCGGCACCGGCCTGCGCGGCACGGGCGGCCACCGGCCGCTCGTGGCCCGGCACGACGCGGCCAGCGCCGCCGTCACCGACCGCACTGTCAAGGCGGCCCGGATCGAGGCCTCCTGGGCGTCCGTCGCCCCCTTCGTGCCGCGCATGGCCGTGGCCGTCGGCGTGGGCTTCGGCGGCCTCGCCGTCCTCGACGGCCGGCTGACCATCGGCGGCCTGGTCGCCTTCACGTCCTGGATGGCCAGCATCACCCTCGCCACCCGCGTCCTGGTCGACCGGCTCCTCGCCCGCGGCCAGGCCGACGTGGCCGCCTCCCGCATCGACGAGGCGCTGTCCATCGAGGCCACCGTCACCGACCCGGCCGAGCCGGTCGCGCTCACCTCCGGCGGCGACCTGGAGCTGGCGGGCGTGAGCGCGGTGCGTGACGGCGTCACCGTCCTCGCGCCGCTCGACCTAACGGTCCGCGCGGGGGAGTTCGTCGCCGTGAGCGGCGCCACCGGCTCCGGCAAGAGCACCCTGCTGCGGCTGCCCGTCCGGCTCGACGACCCCGGCACGGGAGCCGTCCGCTACGGCGGCACGGACCTGCGCGAGGCCGCCCTGGACGACATCCGAGGCCGGATCGCGTACGTCGCCCAGCGGCCGATGCTGCTGTCCGGCACGGTCGCCGAGAACCTGCGGCTCGGCCGCGACCTGCCGGACGAGGCCCTGCACGCCGCCTGCGGGACCGCCGGCATCCACGACCAGATCACCGCGATGGCCGACGGCTACGGCACCGAACTCGGCGAGAGCGGCACCGCCCTGTCGGGCGGACAGGTCCAGCGTCTCGCCATCGCCCGCGCGCTGCTGGGCGAACCGGAGGTGCTGATCCTGGACGACTCCACGTCCGCCCTGGACACCACCACCGAGCGACTGATCCTCGACCGCCTGCGCACGTGGGCCGCGGGCCGCACCATCGTCTTCGCCACGCACCGCACGGCGGTGCTGGAGGCGGCGGACCGCGTCGTGACCCTGACGGCCGCGGGGCGCGGGGGTGACGCCGACGCCGACACCGACGCCGAAGCCCGTCCCGGAAACGCCCCCGCCGCCTCCCAGGCGGCACCCGCACCCGTATCCGCCACCACCCCGGAGGGCCCCCGTGGCTGAGCCGGTTCTGCTTGCCGAGCAGCCCGACGAGCGGCGCGTGCTGCGCCGCGCCGCCCCCTATCTGCGCCCGCACCGGCGCGCACTCGTCGTCGCCCTCGTGGTCGGGCTGCTGGACTCCGCCGCGCTGGTGGCCGTCGCCCCGCTGATCGGGCGGGCGACGGACGCCCTGCTCGACCGGGACCGCGGCGGGTTGCTGACCGCCGCCGTGGTCCTCGTCGTCCTCGCGGTGCTCCAACTGGGCCTGGCCCGCGCGGGCGAGCTGCTGCTGGCGAAGGCCGGCGAGAACGTCGTGCGCAGCCTGCGCGAGAAGTGCGTGGAGAACCTGGCGTCGGCGCCGCTGCGGTTCCTGGAGTCGCACCGCACGGGCGACCTGCTGCGCCGCACGACGGGCGAGGTCGCCGCCCTGGCCTCCTTCGTGCGCATGCACCTGCGCAGGCTCGTGTCGGCCACGGCCACGCTCGCCTTCACCCTCGTCGTGCTCTTCGGCTACTCGTGGCAGCTGGCGCTGGTGCAGATCGCCGTCTTCGTGCCGCTGACGCTGCTGGTGATGCGCTGGTTCCAGCGGTCCGCGCCGCGCGCCTTCGGCGGGAAGGCGGCCGCGGAGGCGACGGTCGCGGCGACGTTCACCGAGACCCTGAACGTGCGGGAGGCGCTGCAGAGCGCCCGCGGCCTACCGGGCTGGCTGCGCCGGTTCGACCGAGAGAACACCGCGGCCGTGGGCGCGGCCCGGCGCGCGATCCGGGTGGAGAACCGCATCGACCTGGTCGGCCTGATCGAGGGGCTCGCGCTGGTCGTGCTGCTGCTCGTCGGCGGCTGGTCCGTCTCCCGCGGCGCGATGGGCGTCGGCACCGTCGTGGTCTTCGTCCTGGCGAGCCGTAACCTCTTCGACTCCTTCTCGGACATCTCGCAGCTCGTGGGCGAGGTGCAGACCGCGCGCACCGGCCTGGCCCGGCTGCTGGACCTGCTGGCGGCCACCGACCGTTCCGCGGAGGAGAGGCCCCGTGAGGACGGCCCGGCCGCGGAGCTGCCCCTGCGCGGCGAACTCTCCTGCGAGGACCTCGGCTACTCCTACCGCGACGGCACGGAGGTGCTGCGCGGCGTCTCCCTGGCCTTCCCGGTGGGCGACCGCAGCGGCCTGGTCGGCGAGACGGGCTCGGGCAAGACGACGCTGTCGAAGCTGCTGTGCGGCCTCTACGCGCCCGACCGGGGCGCGGTGCGCTTCGCCGGCGTCGACCTGCGGGAGATCCCGGAGGCCGAGCTGCGCCGCCGCGTGGTGCTGGTGCCGCAGGAGGTCCGCATGGTGACGGGCACGGTGGCGGCGAACCTGGAGCTGGTGCACAGCACTCCGGGCCGGGCCGAGATGGAACGGGCCGTCGCCGAGCTGGGACTTCAGGAGTGGCTCCGCGATCTGGGCGGTCTCGACGCCGAGGTGGGCGTGCGCGGTTCGCGCCTGTCGGCGGGGGAGCGGCAGATCGTCGGACTGCTGAGGGCGGCCCTGGCCGACCCGGCGGTGCTCGTTCTGGACGAGGCGACCGCCGACATCGACCCGGTGACGGCGGGCCGGCTGGAGCACGCCCTGGACGGGATGCGCAGCGACCGCACGATCATCGTGGTCGCGCACCGGCCGGCCACCATCGCCCGGCTGCCGCGGGTGGTCGCGCTCGACGGGGGCCGGGTGGAGGGAACGATGGCGACTACACGATGAGTTAGGTTAGGGTTGCCTAACTTCGGTTCGGAGGGGTCCTCCGGCCGTACACGTGACGCCCGGTGGCCCTCGCGCGCCCGCGCGGGGGCCATCGCACCGCGGTGCCGGTCCCGCGGCACACCCCGGCCAGATTGGGATGATCGATGACCATTGAGACGCTCCCGCCGCGCATGCGCATCGTCCGCCATCCGCTCAAGTACCGCCTGCTGGAGGTGCGCAGGGTCGACCGGCTCACCCCCTCCACCGTGCGGGTGACGTTCGCCGGCCCCGCGCTGGAAGGATTCTGCGAGCAGGCGCCGACCGACCACGTGAAGCTCTGCTTCGCCGAAGCGGGCGCCGAACTGCCCGTCGAGCCGGTCATCAGCAACGACACCTGGATGGACGCCCCCGTGGAGCCCATCACCCGGGACTACACCGTCCGTTACTACCGCCCCGACGTGCAGGAACTGGACGTCGACATGGTCCTGCACGGCGACGGCGTGGGCTCGGCCTGGGCCGCGCGGGCGGAGCCGGGCATGCGGCTCGGCGTCCTCGGCCCGCGCGGCTCCGAGATCCTGCCGATGGTCCACGACTGGTACCTGCTGGCCGCCGAGGAGACCGCCCTGCCCGCACTCGGCCGCTGGCTGGAGATGCTGCCCGCGGGCGTCCGCGTCCTCGCCTTCGCCGAGGTGCCCGGCCCGCAGGACGAGCAGCACTTCTCCACCGCCGCCGACTGCACCATGACCTGGCTGCACCGCGGGGACGCCCCGGCCGGCACGAGCGACCTCGTGGAGCAGGCCATCCGCGCCGCCGAACTGCCCGCAGAAGGGCTCGGCTACGCCTGGATCGCCGGCGAGGCCGGCACCCTCAAGCCCATCCGCCGCTACCTGCGCCGCGACCTCGGCATGGCCAAGGAGCAGGTGGACATCGACGGTTACTGGAAGCGCGGCGTGGAGAACCACGACCACCACTCGGACGAAGAGCACGAGCACGCGTGAGCACCACTGCCGCTCCCACCACCACCGACGGCCCCCGTCCCGTGCGGAACCCCGCGGGCGAGGGCCGGCCCCCGGCCCGCCGCGCTCAGCACGCGCGGCGGGCCGCCGGGCTGCTGGCCTGCACCGCCCTCGTCGCCGTCCTCGCCGTCCTGAGCATCGGCATCGGCGCCAAGACGATCCCGCCCGGCGACGTCCTGCACGCCCTCCTGCACCCGGACCCCGGCAACGACGACTGGATCGTCGTGCGCACCTCCCGGCTGCCGCGCAGCCTCCTCGGCATCGGCGTCGGCGTCGCCCTCGGCCTGTCCGGCGCGCTCATGCAGGCGCTCACGCGCAACCCGCTCGCCGACCCGGGCCTGCTCGGCGTCAACGCCGGCGCCGCCGCGGCCGTGGCCGCCGCGACCGCCCTGCTCGACCTCGGCAGCTTCAGCGCCTACGTGTGGTGCGCGCTGCTGGGCGCGGCCGTCGCCGCCGCGGCCGTCCACCTGCTGGGCACCCGCGGCCGCTCCCGGGCCACCCCCGTGCGCCTGGCCCTCGCGGGCACCGCCGTCACCGCCGTCCTCACGGCGGTCGTCAACGGCCTGATCCTGCTCGACCCGCTCACCCTCAACCGCTTCCGGTTCTGGCAGATCGGCACCCTCGGCGGCGTGGACGGCGCCCTGCTCCGGCAGGTGCTGCCGTTCCTGGCCGCGGGCGCGCTGCTGGCGGCGCTGCTGGCCCGGCCGCTGAACGCCGTGGCCCTGGGCGACGACACCGCCCGCGCGCTCGGCGCCCACCCCGGCCGCACCCAGTTCGCCACCATGCTCGCCATCACCCTGCTGTGCGGGGCCGCCACCGCCGCCGTCGGCCCGATCGCCTTCGTCGGACTGGCCGTTCCGCACGTGGCACGGCTGATCGCCGGGCCCGACCAGCGCTGGGTCCTGCCCTACAGTGCCGTCCTCGCCGCCGCGCTGCTGCTGGCCGCCGACATCCTCGGCCGCGTCGTGCTGCGCCCGCAGGAGCTGGAGGCGGGAGTCGTCACCGCGTTCCTCGGAGCGCCCCTGTTCATCGCACTCGTCCGCCGCAAGAGGATCAGCGAACTGTGACCAGCCGTACCCCGCTTGCGTGCCCCCGTCCGGCGCCACGGCCGCGCAGCGCGCCCCCGCGGATCACGCGCCTGCGCGCCCTGCGCCTGTCCCTGCCCGGCGGCCGCCCCGCCCTCTCCGTGCGCTGGGACCCGCGCGCCGCCGCCGTCTGCCTCGCCCTGCTCCTGGCGGCGGCCGCCACGGGCGTGTGGACGCTCACCACGGGCGACTTCCGCATCCCCGTGCCCGACGTCCTGCGCGTCCTCGCCGGAGACGGCAACCCCGCGTACACGTACATCGTCCAGGAGCTGCGGCTGCCCCGGCTGCTGACGGCCCTTCTGGTCGGCGCCGCCCTCGGCCTGTCCGGCGCGCTCTTCCAGAACGTCGCCCGCAACCCCCTCGGCAGCCCCGACGTCATCGGCTTCACCGTCGGCTCCGCCACCGGCGCCCTCGTGACCATCCTCGTGCTGGGCGCGGGCACCGCCTCGGTCGCCGCCGGATCGGTCACCGGCTGCGCGGTCACCGGTGCCGCCGTCTACCTGCTCGCCTGGCGCGGCGGCGCGGCCACCTTCCGGCTCGTCCTCGTCGGCATCGGCGTGAGCGCGCTGCTCTCCTCGGCCAACGCCTACCTGATCGCGAAGGCGTCCTTCACCGACGCGCAGAGCGCCCAGGTCTGGCTCACCGGCAGCCTCAACGGCCGTGGCTGGGAGCACGTGGGCACGATGGCCGCCGCACTCGCCGTCCTCGCCCCCGCGGCCCTGTTCCTCGCCCGGCCGCTGCGCATGCTGGAGATGGGCGAGGACACGGCGTCGGCGCTGGGCGTACGGGTCGAGCGGGTCAAGGCCGCGGCGCTCGTCGTCGGTGTGGGGCTCACCGCCCTGGCCACGGCCGTCGCGGGCCCCGTGCCGTTCGTCGCCCTGGTGGCGCCCCAGGTGGTGCGCAGGCTCACCCGCTCCCCGGGCCCCGGCCTCGCGCCGTCGGCCGTCCTGGGCGCCCTGCTGCTGACGGCCGGCGACCTGGCCGCGCAGCGGATGCTGGCCCCCACGCAGCTTCCCGTGGGGGTCCTGACCGGGGTCGTCGGCGGCTGTTACCTGGTGTACGTGCTGGCCCGGCAGTGGCGCGCCGGCCAGGGCTGAGCGGGAACGCCCTCCTCGGAGAGCGGCGCCCCGGGCAGGGGCCGGGCGAAGACGCGGGAGCCGCGGGCGGGGTCGAGGGAGGCCGCCCACGTGCGCGGCGCTCGGGAGGCGTCCGTCTCGCGGAAGCCGCTGCGGAGGAAGGCCTCGCCGTCGCCGGTCGTCGCCGCGAACACCTCGGTCACCGACCGGTCGGAGGCGTGCAGCAGCAGCGCCGTCAGCAGCCGCGAGCCGATGCCGCGGCGCTGGCGGCCGGGCCGCACGCAGAAGTTGTGCAGCACGCCCGCCGGCCCGGTGGCCGACAGGCCGTCGCCGGGGAACGTCCGCAGGGCCACGCACCCTTCGAGGGTCCCCTGGGCATCCTCCGCCACGAAGAACTCGGCGAACCGTGCCGCGTAGACGTGGGGTGTGCGGCGGCGCAGCGCACCGGTCCGCATGAAGGGTTCCGACAGGGCGTACAGCCCGGGCGCGTCGGCGGCCCGCGCCGTCCGTACGCCGCCCGCTGCCGGGAGGGCCGGACGGCCCTCTCCTGTACGGACCGTCAGCGGACCCAGCCTCATAAAGGGCTCCCGGTTCTCACGTTTACCTGGAAAGTGAGGTAAGCCTAACCTAACTAAATCTTGGTTCCGGGAGGGGGTGGGACGGCTGGTTTAGTCAGGAGAAGTCCGGGCACCCGACGGGTTCCAGCACCTGATCAGCAGGAGGCACGAACGATGGACCGGGGAAGCAGCAAGCACGGCGCCAAGCGGGACGACGAGCTGAAGAAGGAAGTGGCGGAGCTGACCCGGTCGGGACGGCCCACCCGGACCGAGGAGTGGCGCGACGCGGAACCCCTGACCCCGGAGGAGCCGGGCGCGGAGCCCGGAGCGGGGGAGCGCAGCGCCCCGGGCGCAGGAGAGGCCCGGCCCGGGCGCTCCCGGCCCTAGGGACTCACCGGGCCCCGCGGCCGGGGTCAGAGGATCTCGTTCGCCGTGCGCCGGTAGGTGGAGCGGCGGTTGTCGATGGCGGGCCAGCGGTCGCCGTACACATTCCGCGTGATGCCCGGCTCCCGCAGGAAGTCGTGCGGGAAGCCCAGCGGCACTGCGCTCACCTCGTCCAGCCGCGCCACGGCGTCGGCGTCGAGGACGACGTCCACCGAGGCCAGGTTGTCGGCCAGCTGGCTCTCCTTGGTGGCCGCGACGATCGGGACGACGTTGCCGGGCCGGCCGAGCAGCCACGCGAGCGCCACCTGCGCCGGACTCCAGCCGCCCTGCTCGGCGACCTCCAGGACGGCCGTGACGATCGCCTCCTCGTTGCCGCCCGGCGCGCCCTGCGGGCTCTCCGTGCTCAGCCTGCCGGTCTCGCCACGGCGGTACTTGCCCGTCAGCTTGCCGGCCGCCAGCGGGCTCCACGCCAGCACCGCCTGGTCGAAGGCGCGGGCCTGCGGGAGCAGTTCGCGCTCGGGCGTGCGCTCCAGCAGGTTGTAGCGCAGCTGCGAACCGGCGAAGGCCGTCCACCCGCGCAGCTCGGCGAGCGTGTTCGCCTGCGCGATCTCCCAGGCCGGCCAGTCGGAGACGCCGACGTACAGCACCTTCCCGCTGCGCACGACGTCGTCCAGGGCCCGCATCACCTCCTCCACGGGCGTGAAGTTGTCGCGCGCGTGCACCCACAGCACGTCCACGTAATCGGTGCGCAGCCGGCGCAGGCTCGCCTCCACCGACTGCACCAGGTTCTTGCGGTGGTTGCCCGCGGCGTTCACGTCCCCCTCGGCGGTGGCGCAGCTGTACTTGGTGGCCAGGACGAAGCGCTCCCGGCGGCCCTCCAGCAGCCCGCCGAGGATGCGCTCCGACGTGCCCCCGGTGTAGATGTCGGCCGTGTCGACGAAGTTGCCGCCGGCGTCGGCGTAGGCGTCGAGGATCCGCCGGCTGGTGTCCTTGTCCGCGCCCCAGCCCCAGTCGTCCCCGATGGTCATGGCCCCGAGGCTCAGCTCGCTGACCCGCAGGCCGGTCCTGCCGAACAGTGTGTAACGCACGAAGTTCCCCTTCGGTCCGGTCGTGTGCGACCCGGTCGCGGGGCCGACGTTACGAGCTGGAGCGCGCTCCAGCGCAAACTCCGCGGTCACGCGGTCCGGACGGCAGCGCCGCCCGTACCGCGGGCAGCGACAGCACCACGGCCACCGCCGCGAGCTGCCAGACCGCGCCGAACCCCAGCACCCCCGACGTCCCCACGAGCACCGAGAGCGGCCCCGCGGCGGCCAGCCCGACCGGCCCGAGCGCGAACGCCCCGAACGAGCCGTAGGCGCTGACCCGGGCGAGCGTGCCGGAGGGCACCTGACGCTGCGTGGCGGTCGCGTAGAGCGTGCCGCAGACCGCCGAACCGGCGCCGGCCGCCAGCGCCCCGGCGCATATCCACGGCAGCGGCTGCCCGGTCGCCAGGGCGGCGGACGGCAGCGACCAGGCCACGGTGGCGGCCGTGGCCACGAGCAGCGGCCGGCGCGGCCGGCGGCCGAGCACGGCGACGCCGCCGGCCACCGCCCCCGCCCCGTACAGCGCCATGACCAGTCCCCACGACGTCGCGCCCCCGAGCCGCCGCTCGGCGACGACCGGCCCCAGCACCAGCAGCGGCCCCCACACGAACAGGTTGAACAGGCAGACGTGCGCCGTGGTCACCCACAGCCACGTGCGCGAGCGGAACTCCGTCCACCCCTCCCGCAGTTCGGTGACGAACGAGGCCCGCGCGGCCGCCTTCCGGTCCGGGCCGGGCAGCAGGCGAAGGACGACGACGCTCACCGCGTAACTGGCGGCGTCCAGCGCGAGCACGCAGGACGGCCCGGCCGCCGCCGTCAGGACGCCCGCGAGGGCGGGCCCCGCGACGGACGCCGCCGAACGCGCCGTGCCCAGCAGCGCGTTGGCGTCCGACAGCGACTCGTCGCGGGCCATCCGCGGCACGTACGCCTCCAGCGCCGGTGTGAAGAGGGCCTCCGCCGCGCCCCACAGGGCGACGAGGACGAGCAGCGTGCCGAGGTGAGGCGCCCCGCCCAGCAGGGCCAGGGCCAGCCCGGCCTGGGTCAGGCAGCGCAGGACGTCGGCGGCCAGCATCACCTGACGGCCGCCCAGCCGGTCGGTGAGGACACCGCCCGCGAGCAGGACGAGCACGAGCGGCAGGATCCGCGCCGACAGCACCAGACCCAGCTCGGTGCCCCCGCCGCCCGCCTGCAGGACGGCGAAGGACAGGGCGATCGAGGCCATCGACGACCCGAACAGCGAGGTGGCGTAACCGGTGAAGAAGAGGCGGAAGTGCCGCTCGCGCAGCACAGCCGGGGTACGGAGATCGATTGACATGCGGGCAGCGTGCAGGGTCCGCGGACGGACACGCCAGGACCGAGCGAAATGAAGTTGAGTCGAAGGAAGTCAACTTATGCTGGCTGCAGGGCCGCTCGGAATTCTGTTTACTGCGGTCAGTGGATGCGCCGAACGGACCTGGGGGCCTCGTGAACCATCCGGTGGAGTACGCCGTAGCCGTCGAGCGGTACCTCGCGGCCTCCGGCCTGGGCGCCGGTTCCCGGCGGGTCTACGGCATCGCCCTCGCCACCTGGGCCTGGGCCCTGGTGGACCGCACGCCGCCCGGAGGCGAAGGCCGCCGCAACGCCGTACCCCCGTCCGTACCGCTCACCCTGCTGGACGCCCAGCAGACGCCCGCCCGCCTGCGCGACGCCTTCACCGCCCGCTCGGCGACGGTCGGCGCCCGCACCGCCAACCGCGAACTGTCCGTCCTCGGCAGCGCGGTGACCTGGTGGCGCGCCCAGGGCTGGCTGACCGCCGACCCCACCGCCGGACTGCGCCCCCTGCCCGTACCGAAGCCGCGCGACGGGGCCGCGCAGCTCCGCCCGCACGAGGTCCGGGCCGTCCTCGGACTCCCCGCCCCGCTGCGCGAACAGGCCTTCTGGCACCTGCTGCACGAGACCCGCGCCCCCATCGAGCGCCTCCTCGCCCTCGACGTCGACGACCTGGACCTTCCCGGCCGCCGCACCAGGACCACCCCGACGGCTCCCGTGCTGCACTGGGGCGACGGCGCGGCGCGGCTGCTCCCGCTGCTCGTCCTCGGCCGCGTCGAAGGCCCCCTGTTCACGACCGCCCGCGGCCGCCTCTCCTACCGCCGCGCCGCGGAGACCTTCACGGCGGCCACCCGCCCCCTCGATCCGCGCGGGCGCGGCTGGACGCTGCGCCGCCTGCAGGGCCCGGGCGGCGGGCCCGGGCATCCCTAGCGGAAGACGCCCGCAGCCCGGGTCCGCCGGGAGGCCGACGCCTGTCCTGACGTGAGCGGCGCGCTGGTCGCGGGGCTGCTCGCCGGTTACGGGATCGCCGTGCCGGTCGGCGCCGTCGGGGCCTACCTCGTCACCCTGTCGTCCCGGACGCCGTGGAGGACCGGCGCGTGCGCCGCCCTGGGCGTCGCGACGGCCGACGGCCTGTACGCGCTGATCGCCGTGGTGGGCGGCAGGGCACTCGCCCCGGTCGTCCGGTCCGCAGAGACGCCCCTGCGCTGGGCCTCCGCGCTCGTCCTCCTGGCACTCGCCGCCCGCACCGGCGTCACCGCCGTCGGCCGGTACCGCGGACGTCAGCCGTCCGGACGAGCCGACGGGACCCCGTCCGGCCCGCTCCGCGCCTACCTCACGCTGCTGGGCATCACCCTGCTGAACCCCGCCACCGTCGTGTACTTCACGGCACTCGTCCTCGGCGCCCGCACCACGGCCGCCGCCGCGACCCGCCCCGACGAGGCGGTCTTCGTCCTCGCGGCCCTGGCCGTACGCCTGCTGGTCACGGGCCCGTGAGGCTGCGGTTGCGGACCCCGCGGACCCGCCACAGGGTGGATTGCGGGAGAAACCCCTTCACCGCACGCACACACAGGGAGGCCCGGTCATGGGCAAAGGCAAGGCGAAGGCCAAGCAGGTCAAGGGCAAGCTCAAGGAGACCACGGGCAATGTGACGGGCGACCGGCGCCTGGAGGCCGAGGGCCGCGCCGAGAAGGTGTCCGGCAAGGTCGAGGAGTCCGCGGAGAGGGCCAGGAAGAACCTGCGCGACCGCTGAGCGCCCACGGACGACCACAACACCCGGAGGACGGGCCGGAGCAACCGGCCCGTCCTTCGCCGTGCCCGCGCCGCGGCCCTCACGCCAGCGGCTGCTCCGCCCAGATGACCTTCCCCTCCGGCGTGTAGCGCGTCCCCCAGCGCTCCGCCAGCTGGGCGACGAGGAACAGGCCGCGGCCGCCCTCGTCCTCCGCGGCGGCGTAGCGCAGGTGGGGCGAGGTGCTGCTGCCGTCGGCGACCTCGCAGATCAGGACGCGGTCGCGGACGATGCGCACGCGGACCGGCCCCGAGGCGTGGCGGATGGCGTTGGTGACGAGCTCGCTCAGGATCAGCTCGGTGGTGAACGCGGCCTCGTCCAGGCCCCACTCGGTCAGCTGCCGGGTGACGTCGGCGCGGGCGCGCGCCACGACCGCGGGGTCGGAGGGCAGCTCCCACTCGGCGGTCCGGTCCGGCTCCAGGATGCGCGTGCGGGCGACGAGGAGGGCGATGTCGTCGCGCTGCCGGGCGGGGAGCAGGGCCTTGAGCACCTCCTCGCAGACCTCGTCCGGCGTCCGGCCTGCGTGGGAGAGCGTGGAGCTGAGGATCGCGAGGCCGGCGTCGATGTCGCGCTTGCGGTCCTCGATGAGGCCGTCGGTGTAGAGGACGAGGCTGCTGCCCTCGCGCAGCTCCAGCTCCCCGGCCTCGAAGGGCAGCCCGCCCAGGCCCAGCGGCGGCCCGGCCGGGAGCTCGGGGAACTCCACCGTGCCCTCGGGGTGCACGACGGCCGGCAGCGGGTGGCCCGCCCGGGCCATCGCGCAGACGCCCGTGGCCGGGTCGTAGATCGCGTACAGGCAGGTCGCGCCCGCGATCGCGTCCTCCCCGCCCATCCCCGCGGACTCCAGGTCGATGCGCCCGACCAGCTCGTCGAGGTGCCCGAGGAGCTCGTCGGGCGGCAGATCGAGGGCGGAGAAGTTCTGTACGGCGGTGCGCAGGCGGCCCATGGTGGCGGCGGCGTGCAGGCCGTGGCCGACGACGTCGCCGACGACCAGGGCCACCCGGGCCCCCGGCAGCGGGATCACGTCGAACCAGTCGCCGCCCACCCCGGCCTGGGCCGGCAGGTAGCGGTAGGCGACGTCGAGGGCGTTCTGCTCGGGCAGGCCGCGCGGCAGCAGGCTGTGCTGCAGGGTCACGGCCATGGCGTGCTCGCGCGTGAAGCGCCGGGCGTTGTCGATGCACACGGCGGCGCGCGCCGCCAGCTCCTCGGCCAGCGACAGGTCGTCCTCCTCGAAGGTGGGGCTGTCCCCCGCCCGCCAGAAGTTGGCGATGCCCATGAGCACGCCGCGCGCCTTGAGCGGCACGGTGATCAGGGAGTGGAAGCCGTAGTCCAGTATGGCCTGCGTGCGCTCGACGTCCTGGGTGCGCCAGCCGGAGGAGTCCGACAGGTCCGCCACGAGGATGGCGTGACCGCTGACGAAGCCCGTCGCCTGCGGGGTGGGCGCGGCGAACCGGTGCATCTCGCCCGCCCGGTACAGCGGGTGGTCGTCGCGGATGCCGCTGAGCGCCACCCGCCGCAGCTCGGGGGCGTCGCTGCCGACCCCCGACCGCGGCTCGTCGCCGCGCAGGACGGGCTCGGCGAGGTCGACGGTGGTGTAGTCGGCGAACCGGGGAGCGGCCACCTGGGTGAGCTCCTCGGCGGTGCGCTGGACGTCGAGGGTCGTCCCGACGGCCACGCTCGCGTCGTACAGCAGCTTCAGCCGCTCCCGCGCGGCCTCGGCCTTTCCGGCGAGGGCGCGCAGCTCGGTGGAGTCCCGCAGGGTCGCCACGCTGCCCGGCGGCCCGCCCCGGCTGTCCGTCGGCCGGTTGTTCACGGCCAGCAGCCGGTCCCCTACGGGCAGCACCTCGTCGTTGGCGACGCGCCGGGACTCCAGCAGCTCGGCCATCCGGGGTTCGAGGTCGAGCTCGGCGACGGCCCGGCCCTCCACGTCCTGCGGCAGGCCCAGGAGCCGGCGCGCCTCGTCGTTGGCGAGCATCACGCGGCCGTCGCCGCCGACGATCACGACGCCCTCGCGCACCGCGTGCAGGACCGCGTCGTGGTGTTCGTACATCCGGGTCATCTCGGCCGGGCCGAGGCCGTGCGTCTGGCGCTGCAGCCGCCGGCTGACCAGGGCGGCGCCACCCGTGGCGAGGGCCAGCGCGGCGCCGCCGGCGGCGAGCACGAGCGGCAGCTGCCGGTCGACCGCGCTGCTCACGGAGGTGACCTTCACCCCGGACGAGACGAGGCCGACGACGTTGCCGTGGTCGTCCTGCACCGGGACGACGGCCTGCACCTCCTCGCCCAGGGGGCCGTTGACGCTCTCGATGGTGACGTGGCCGGCCTGCGAGGGC
This sequence comes from Streptomyces telluris, assembly GCF_024519335.1. Taxonomy (NCBI): domain Bacteria; kingdom Bacillati; phylum Actinomycetota; class Actinomycetes; order Kitasatosporales; family Streptomycetaceae; genus Streptomyces; species Streptomyces telluris. Next base: position 106,986 of record NZ_JANIID010000021.1, on the reverse strand, counting down.
CCGATCGTGCCGATGAACTGCTTGCCGATGAGCTCGGGCCGGGGGTGCGTGTAGCGGACGCCGTCCCGGTCGGTCACGACGATGAAGTCGACGCCCGCCTCCTTGCGGGCGGCCTCGGTCAGCGGCTGCAGCACCTTGCTGGGGTCCGGACCCTGCAGGGTCTCCACCAGGCCGGGGCTGTGGGCGAACGCCTGTGCGGCGGCGAGCGATCGATCGCGCGCCGCCTGGAATCGGTCGCTCCGCGCCTGGAGCACCAGTGTGACCACCGCGGCGACGACGAGCAGCAGAATGATCAGCAGCTGCAGCAGGAACATCTGACCGGCGACGCTGCGGCTGCGCACCATCGACCGGAGACGTCCCGCCGACGGCGCCCGCGAGCCGTTGCGCGACTGCCCCGGCTCACGCCTGCTGTCTCGGCGCCGACCGGTGAACCAGCGGCCCGAGGGCCCCGAGGAGCGGTCCCGGTTTCGGGCCATATCCCATGTCTACCCCGCTCTCTTCCGCGGCGCGAACGGGAGCCGCCGCCGTGGCGGCCCCGTCACCCGCCGCACAGGGCCCCCGCGGCGGCCGGGGGCCGGACTCAGACCGTGGCGATGGCCGGGTCGCTCACCCCCGCCTCACCCGTTTCGACGTGCCCGGCGAAGCGGCGCAGGAAGGCGGCATCCGCGTCCGAGACCACGGTCAGGTCGTACCAGCGCTTGCTGCGCCGCAGGTCCACCGTGTGGACCAGCCGGCCGCCCGGTCGCACGGTGAAGGTCTCGCGCGTCCCGCCGTACGCGTCGGTCACCGTCAGGTGGCAGTCGGTGCCGCCCGCGTTCGTCATCGTCAGGGCGATACTCCCGGTGCGGGCGTCGTGGCGGGCGGTCACCTCCGGTCCGGTCCGTTTGCCGGGCCCGCGGAAGGTGCGCAGGAAGCCGTTGGGGCCGAAGACGGACAGGTCGTAGACGCCCTTCGAGTAGGCCGTGTTCCAGGTGTCCGAGAGCGTCCTGCCGGCTCCGGCCGTGTACGTCCAGGGGCCGTCCGTGCGGTTGCCGGACGTGACCGTGAAGCACACGCCCGCCGCGTCGCCCCCGCCGAAGGTGAGGGTGAAGCGCCCGGTCGACGGGGTCGCGGCGCCGTCCACCAGCGGGGCGTACGGCAGCGGGCGCGCGGGCCGCGAGCCCTTCTCCTGCCCGGGCAGCGAGGGGGCGGACGGCGGCTTCGGCACGTAGTCCGGGTGCCGCTTGCGGTCCGGCGGCTCGTAGGCCGCGGTGTCCGGCAGGGCGGCGGGCCGCGCGTCAGCGAGGCGGAAGTCGAAGGCCGAGGTCAGGTCGCCGCAGACCGCGCGCCGCCACGGCGAGATGTTCGGCTCGCGCACCCCGAAGCGGCGCTCCATGAAGCGGATGACGGAGGTGTGGTCGAAGACCTCCGAGCACACGAAGCCGCCCGTGCTCCACGGGGAGACCACGAGCATGGGCACGCGCTGGCCCAGCCCGTAGGGGCCGGCGCCGTAGCGCGCGTTCCCGGCGAAGACGTCGAGCGCGGTGTCCACGGTGGAGGCGCCCCGGGCGGCGGAGGCGGGCGGGAACGGCGGCAGGACGTGGTCGAAGTAACCGTCGTTCTCGTCGTACGTGATGAACAGGGCCGTCCTGCTCCACACCTCCGGATCGGAGGTCAGGGCGTCCAGGACCTGCGCGATGTACCAGGCGCCGTAGTTGACCGGCCAGTTCGGGTGCTCGGAGAACGCCTCCGGCGCGGCGATCCAGGAGATCTGCGGCAGCTTGCCGGCCTTGACGTCGGACTTGAGGACGTCGAAGTAGCCGCCGCCCTTCTTGACGTTCGTGCCGGTGCGCGCCTTCTCGTAGAGGGCGTCGCCGGGCTTGGCGCTGCGGTAGTTGTTGAAGTAGAGGAGGGAGTTGTCGCCGTAGTTCCCGCGGTAGGCGTCCTCGATCCAGCCCCAGGAGCCGGCCTTGTCCAGGCCGTCGCCCTCGTCCTGGTAGATCTTCCACGAGACGCCGGCCTTCTCCAGCCGCTCGGGGTACGTGGTCCAGTCGTAGCCGGCCTCCTCGTTGCCGAGGACCGGCCCGCCGCCCTTGCCGTCGTTGCCCGTGTGCCCCGTCCACAGGTAGTAGCGGTTGGGGTCGGTGGCCCCGATGAACGAGCAGTGGTAGGCGTCGCACACGGTGAACGCGTCGGCGAGCGCGTAGTGGAACGGGATGTCCTGCCGCGTCAGGTAGGCCATCGTCCCCGTGCCCTTGGCGGGCAGCCACTGGTCGTACCGCCCCTGGTTCCAGGCCTTGTGCCCGCCCGCCCAGTCGTGGTTGAGGCCCGCGATGAACTGCATGCCGAGGTTCGCGGCGTCCGGGTGGTAGGGCGGCACCTCCTTGGACCCGTCCGACTGGTACCACACCGGCTTGCCGCTGGGCAGGGACACCGGGCGAGGGTCGCCGAAGCCGCGCACGCCCCTCATCGTGCCGAAGTAGTGATCGAAGGAACGATTCTCCTGCATCAGGACGACGATGTGCTCGACGTCCCGGATCGTGCCGGCGCTGCGGCGGGCGGGGATGGCGGCGGCACGGTCGATGCTGCTCGACAGGGCCGCGTAGCCCGCGGTCGCGCCGGCGATCTGGAGGAATCGCCGCCGGTTGAGTTCAGGCATGAGTCTGAGGACCTCTTGGGGAGTCGGGGCTGGAAGCCGGTGTTCCAAGAGCAGCGAGTGCCGGGGAAGGGGCCGTGTCGTCGGTGTGACGGGGCGCGGTACGCGAGGCGAACGTAGCGGACGGCGTGGGAGAAGGGGAGCCCTTGTGAAGGGAGTTCGCGAAAGGGGGGCGGCGGTGCGGGCGCCTGCGCGGGGCCCGGGTCCGCCGCGGCGGACGCTACGGACGCTCGCCCGCGGTGCGCCAGCAGTCGCGCTCCCGGTCGTAGGAGAGCGTCCGGCCCGTGCAGGACTGCAGGTCCAGTTCGAGGAGTTGCCGGTAGGCCGCGACGGGCAGGTCCGCCTCGACGAGGATCCGGGTGGCCGAGTGCGTGTCCTCCAGCAGGAGCGGACGCGGCGGCGCGGGCGGCTCGCCCGGGGCGCGGTGCCACACGCCTCCCAGGATCCGCTTGAGCGCGGTGCAGGCGTCCTGGGCGAGGATCTGCCCGACGTTCTGCAGGAAGCCGCTGAGCGGCAGCACGACGAGCACGAGCCAGGTGAGCGTCTCGCCCCTGAGGGCCCCCAGCGTCGCGCTGTACGTCTGAAGCCCCAGCCCCGTCAGCCCGTCGGTCAGCGACTTGCGCTCCGCCTCGCCGGTGCCGGCGTCGAAGTAGACGTGTGCGGTCATGGGCGGGAGTTCGGCCATGCCTGCAGATGCTAGGGCTCAGGCCGCGGCGGAAGCAGCCAGTCCAAGCCTCCGGGGCCTCCTCGGGCATCCTCTCGGCGGATCTTGGTGGACCGGTCCTCCTCCGCGGGGCGGACAGGGTCCGCCTCAGCGGACGATGCGGGGCTGTCATGTTCAGGGCCAGCATGTCCCTCATGACGACAGCGACCGCTCCCCTCCCCGCCCTCCCCGCCCACACCCCCGCACCCGTCTGGGCTCGCCGCGCCGCCCACGCCGTCGCTCTGTGCGCCCTCCCGTCCGGCCTGTGGCGCATCGCCATGGCGTCGGGCGTCTACGTGGGCTACAGCGACCAGGTGCTGCGCGACGTCTTCGACATCCCGGGCTGGGGCATCGCCTACGTCGTCGGCCTCTCCGTCCTTTCCGAACTGGCCGCACTGTTCCCGCTGCTGCTCGTCAGCGACCGTTGGCGGCCGCTGCGCCCCCGGGCCCTCGCCGCGCTGTCCTGGGCCGTCTCGGGCGTCCTGATCCTGGTGGCGCTGTGGCAAGTCGTGGTCGCCTTCACCGTCGAGAGCCAGACGTACATGACGGGAACCACGGCGCATGCCGTCTGGGGCTTCGTCTTCGCCCCGTTGTTCGCCATCCCCGCCCTGATGACCGCGGTGACCTGGTCCTACGCGAAGCGGCACCGGGCGCGGGCCTAGCCTCTACGGGCACGGGCGGGCCGTTCGCGCTGCGGGCCCGGGCCCGGGGCGGCCCGTTCCGCCGGCGGTCCGGGCCACTCCACCACCAGGCGGCCGTTCTCCTCCGCGACGTCCGTGCCGAAGGCCGCGCAGGCCTGCCGGAACCGCCGGGTGATCCACCCGGTCTCGGCCGCGTCGGCGAGCCGGGTGCGGCAGTAGTCGAGCGCAAGGGGCACCGCTTCCACGCGTACGGGGCGGGTGCCGTCGAACGAGACGAGGAAGAGCAGGCCGAGGTCGTTGCGCAGCAGGTCGTCCGTCGCGTAGTCGTCGACGAAGTCCCCGAGGTCGTAGAGCACGCGGTCCCGGACGCCGTGGAAGACGTGCGCGGAGTGCCCGGCGACGAGCGTGGCGCCCGCGGCGAGGAACTGCTGCGCGGCCCGGCGGATGTAGTCGGCCGGGCCGGAGGTCATGTTCGGGCCCCAGTGCGGCGTGACGAGGGTGATGTCCGTGCCGAGGGCGGTGACGGTGCCAAGGAGCCAGGCGGGGGCGCCGGTCTCCAGGCACGCGTAGGCGACTCCCGGCCGGCCGGGGCCCGCCGCGAAGTCGTGCGGGTGGTCGGTGACCCCGACGACGCCGATCCGCAGCCCGCAGCGCTCCAGGACGGCCGGCCGCCGCGCCGTCTCCTCGTCGCGGCCGGCCCCCGCCCAGGCGATCCCGGCGTCGGCCAGATGGCCGACGGTGTCGAGCAGGGCCTCGGGGCCGTAGTCCAGGGCGTGGTTGTTGGCCAGGTTCACACAGCCGACGCCGAGGTGCCGCAGGGTCTCCGTCGCCACGGGCGGCGCCCGGAAGAAGAACGGCTTGAACGGGTCGCGCCACCGCTCGCCGCGTGCGGAGACCGCGCACTCGAGGTTGAGGACGAAGAGGTCGGCCTCGTGCGCCACGGCCACGACCTCGTCGGCGAACAGGCTCTCCGGCGGGTCCGTGGCGAGGCGCTCGGCGACCTTGCGGCCGAGCATGGTGTCACCGGCGAGTGCGAGCTTCATGGTTCAACCACCTCCTCGCCCGCGTCCACGGCCCCGCGCTCCATTGTAGAAAAAGTGGCTTTTGGGGCGGAAACGCGTCGCAGATGTGTCGTATGTCCAAGGGCGGGGAACAGCAGAGCCATGGCCCGGCCGAACGAAGAGGTCGAGGCGCTGCTGCAGGAGTACGCCGACCTCGTCACCATCACCGGCGGGGACGCCTACAAGGCGCGCGCCTACGAGAAGGCCGCCCGCGCGATCGGCGGCCACCACGCCGATGTCTCCCGCCTCGACCTCAAGGGGCTGCTCGACATCCCCAACGTCGGCAAGTCGATCGCCGAGAAGGTCCTCGAATACCTGCGGACCGGCCGGCTCGCCATGGTCGAGGAGGCCAGGGCGGTCATCCCGGCCGGAGTGCGCGAGCTGATCACCATCCCCATGCTCGGCCCGAAGAAGGCCCTGCTCCTCTACGAGGAACTCCACATCTCCTCCGTCGACGAGCTCCTCGACGCCATCCACGACGAGAAGCTCCGCGACCTCAAAGGCTTCGGCGCCAAGACCGAGGAGAACATCCTCCACGGCATCGCCCTGATGCAGCAGGCGGGCGACCGCATCCTGCTGAACGCCGCCATGGACGTCGCCGAACAGATCGTCGCCGACCTCTCCGGAGTCGACGGATGCGAGCGGTGCACGTACGCGGGGTCGCTGCGGCGGATGCGCGAGACCATCGGGGACGTCGACATCCTCGTCGCGGCCGCCCGGTCGGGCCCGCTCATGGAGGCGATCACCGAGCTGCCGATCACCGCCGAGGTCATCGCGCACGGCGAGAAGAAGACCTCCATCCGTACGACGAAGGGCCTCCAGGTCGACCTGCGCGTCCTGCCGGCGGACGCCTGGGGAGCGGGACTGCTGTACTTCACCGGTTCCAAGGCGCACAACATCCGCGTGCGCGAGATCGCGGTCCGCCACAAGTACAAGCTGTCCGAGTACGGCCTCTTCCACGCCAAGAGCGGCAAGAAGATCGTCTCGGAGACCGAGGAGGAGGTCTACGCCCGGCTCGGCCTGCCCTGGATCCCCCCGGCCCTCCGCGAGGACCGCGGCGAGATCGCCGCCGGCCTGCGCGACGAACTGCCCGAGCTCATCCAGGAAGGCGACATCCGCGGAGACCTCCACACCCACACCGACCTCACGGACGGCGTGGCGACGCTGCAGGACATGGTGACCGCGGCGGCCGAGCGCGGCTACGCGTACTACGCGGTGACCGACCACGCCCCGAACCTCTTCATGCAGCGCATGACGGACGCCAAGATCCTCGCGCAGCGCAAGCGGGTCCGTGAGCTCGACGGGAAACACCGCAGGATGCACCTGCTGCACGGCACCGAGCTCAACATCGGCCCCGACGGCGAAGTGGACTGGCCGGACGACTTCCTCGCGGGCTTCGACCTGTGCGTCGCCTCGGTGCACTCGCACTTCAACCAGACCCGCGACGAACTCACCCGCCGCCTGCTGCGCGCCTGCGAGAACCCGCACGTCAGCATCATCGGACACCCCACGACACGGCTCATCGGCAAACGGCGCGGCATCGACGCCGACTTCGACGCGGTCTTCGAAGCCTGTGCCCGCACGAACACCGCCCTGGAAATCAACGCCCACCCCGAACGGCTCGACCTCTGCGACGAGGACATCCTGCGCGCCAGGCGCTACGGCGTGAAGTTCGCCGTGAACACGGACGCCCACTCCGTGACCCACCTGCCGTACATGCGCTTCGGCGTGGGCACGGCGCAGCGGGGATGGCTGACGAAGGACGACGTCATCAACACATGGCCGCTGCAGAAGCTGCGGCGCTTCCTGCGCAAGGGGCGGAGCGGGTGAGGACCGGCTCCGCGGACGGGTTCGAACGTTTCCCTCGGATCATCCGATCGTTGATCCGGGAGCGTCATCGACCGGCGCGGCAGCGTCAACCCGAGGGGTCCCGTGCCCGGATACGAAGGCATACCCGACATCCGGTCGGCCTACGAGGACGAGCGACGAGGAGGCGGCTGCTTCAGACCGGTCTCGTGTCTGAGCGGCTGCCTGGGCGTAAACCTCCTGCTGCTCATACTGGCAGCGGGATGCGAGATGATCTCCGGGACAGGGGAAGGCTCGTCGGGCCGCGCGGAGATCATCAAGACCAGCGGCTTGGACACGTGCGTCATCCGCCTTGAGCCCAAGTCCTATCGCGAGCCCTACCGCGTGGCTTCGGACGCGGTCCTGAGCCGATGCCGCCAGAACATCGGGAGACAAGTCACCGTGCGCTTCGACTCGTCCTGGCACATCACCCGCATCGAGCCCGTGACCTAGCGGGCGCGGCTGCGCCCGGTTCCTCCGGCCCCGCGTACGCGATGTGCTCGGCGCCTTGATCCTCACGTAACGGGAGGACCTACGGTCCCGAGTCATGAAGATTGTTGTTCATGACACCGCCTCCGCCATGCTCGATCTGCTTCAGCGACCGCTGGAAGAGCGGCCCGGCGCCCTGCGGGAGATGCTCAGCCCGCTCCAGGGCGTGATGGCCCCCGTGATGGGCGATGTGGACCTGGTCGAGATGCACCGCCACAGCAGTGGCTTCCGGCTCGATCGCGACGACCCGCGCTATGTGCCCGCCGTGCGGCAGATGCAGGACGCGGGAGTGTGGCGGCGCATCGAGGACACGCTCGCCGCGGCGTGGGAGCGGATCAGCGGTGCGGTCCCCGGCATCGAGCACGCCGGGACCGTGCACGTCGTCGTGGTGCTCGGCAATCCCGACGACGATCAGCTCATGGGGCGCAGCGCCGGCTACTTCGGTGTGGGCGGGATCCCCGGGGCCATCGAGCTGATCATGTGGCCCACCGACACGAGCCTGGAGAAGATCGGCTACGGCGCCGCGCACGAGTTCCACCACAACGTGCGCTACGCGAACGTCACCTGGAACCCGATGACCGTCACGGTGGGGGAGCACGTCGTCGCCGAGGGGCTCGCCGAGGCGTTCGTGCGCGAGCTGGCCGGCGAGCAGGCCATGGGCCCGTGGTCGAAGGCGCTGACCGGCGCCGGGCTGGACAGTGCCTACGCAAGGATCACTGACGACATCGACGTGGCCGGGATGCAGAACCTGGCCGCGTACGTGCTGGGCGACGCCGCCGCGCGGCGCATGGGCCAGGAGCCCGTGGGGCTGCCGGACTTCGCCGGGTACGGCGTCGGCCTGCGGATCGTGGACGCCCACCTCGCGGCCTCGGGGCTGACCGCCGCCCGGTCCACGGCCCTGCCGGCACGCGAGGTCCTCACCAACGCGGGCGTGCCGACCGGGGCGTGACGGGCGCCCGGACCTACTGCGACGCGGGGCAGAACTCCGCCTGGAAGACGTCCCCCGCCGCGTCCGTGTCGCTCACGGTGTCGGTGTTGAAGTTGAGGACGAGGCTGTGCCGGGTGTCCGCCGAGACGAAGGCGATGCTCTGCGTCCCGACGAACAGGCCGGTGTGCCCCCACACTTCCGTCCCGCAGAGGGTGTACCGGAACAGCCCCAGGCCGTACGCCGCGCCCGAGCCGTCGCCGGTGGGGACGGTCGTCCTCAGCTCCCGCTGCTGCGCAGGCGGCAGCAGTCTGCCCTGCAGCAGGGCGGTGAGGAAGCGGTCGAGGTCGGCGCCGGTGCTGATCAGGTCGCCGGTGGCCCGGATCAGGGAGGGGTCGAAGTCGGTGACGTCGTGCATCCTGCGGTCCGGTTCGTCGGTGAACCAGCTGTAGCTGCGTCCGGCGGGGGCCGGGACCGTGCGCTCGTGGCGCGGCAGGCGGGTGGAGTGCAGGCCGAGCGGTGCGATGATCCGGCGCTCCACCTCCTCCTCGTAGGAACGTCCGGTCGCCTTCTCCACGACGAGGGCGGCGAGGACGTATCCAGTGGGGGTGTACGCGTAGCGGGTGCCCGGCGCGAAGTTCGGCGCGTGGGCCGTCGCGGTCCGCACGATCCGCCGGGGTGTCCAGCGGTCGTAGCGGTGCTCGAGGAACGCGGTGGTGGTGAGGTTCCTCAGGACTTCCGGGTCCGTGGTGTAGTCGAAGAGCCCGCTGGTTTGCTGGAGGAGGTGGCGCAGGGTGATCCTGCTGCCGTCGTTCCCGTTCCCCCGCACCAAGCCGGGCAGCCACTTCTCGACGGTGTCGTCCAGAGTGAGCCGGTGCTCGGCCTCCAGCTGCAGGAGGACGGTGGCGGTGAAGGGCTTGCCGATGCTCCCGGCGCGGAAGCGGTCCACGGCGAGCCTCGGCCGCTTGGTGTGCAGGTCGGCGACGCCGGCGGAGCCGTTCCAGGTGCCGTGCGCGTCGCGGACCCGCGCCAGGGCGCCGGGGACGCCCGCCTTGACGGCGGCGTCCAGGGCGGCCTGGGTGCGCTCGTGCCCGCCGCCGCGCGCGGCGGGCCGGACGTGGACGGTGGCGCCCGCCGGAGCGGGTGCCGGTGCGGCCCCCGCCATCGCGGCGGCCGTCAGGAACGCGGCCAGTACGGCTCGTGCCGTACGGACCGTCCTCGGTGAACGCGGACGCTTCGTCATGACAGCCCTCCTTCAGTGGGGGTCGGCGGTGTCGGATCCGGGCGATGGCGCGGTCAGCGCACGGCGCCGCTCACCTCCTCCGGCGTCGTGGGGAGCCCCCGGTCGTTCTGCAGGGACCACAGTTCCCGGAAGAGGCCGGGGGCTTCGACGAGTTCGGCGAAGGTGCCCAGCTGGATGACCCGGCCGTGGTCGAGGACGACGATGCGGTCGGCGACCGCGACGTTGGCCAGGCGGTGGGTGACGAGGACGACGGCCCGCTCCTCGGCGATCTTGCGCAGTCCGGCGAAGATGCGGTGCTCCGCCCGGGCGTCCAGGGCGCTGGTGGGCTCGTCCATGACGAGCAGGCCCGCCGGGCGGTAGAAGGCCCGCGCGATGGCGATGCGCTGCCACTGGCCGCCGGAGAGCTCCACCCCGCCGTACCACTCGCGGGCCAGGAGGGTGTCGAGCCCGCTGCGGAGCTCCTTGACGACTTCGTCGGCGCCCGCGTGCGCGGCCGCCTGGAGGACGACGCCGTCCCCGTCGTGCGCCTGTCCGAGGGTGATGTTGTCGCGGACGGACAGGGGCCAGTGGGCGTAGTCCTGCGGGACGACGGCGGTCTGCCGCCACATGGCCTGCGGGTCGAATTCACCGGAGTCGACGCCGTCCCAGGTGACCCTGCCCTCGGTGGGCAGGTACAGGCCGGTCAGGAGTTTGCTGAGGGTGGTCTTGCCCGAACCGTTCTCCCCGACCAGGGCCAGGACCTCGCCGCGCCGCACCTCCAGGCTGACCTCGTGCAGGGAGGGGCGGTCGGAGCCGGGGTAGCGGAAGGTGAGGGACTCGGCGCGGACGGCCGCGGGGGCCGCGGGGATCCGGGTGCCGCGCTGCATGCGGTGCCCGCCGGCCTCGTCGATGAACTCGGCCCAGTCGTCGAGGTAGAGGCCGGTGCGGAAGAGGCGGGCGCCGTAGGAGACCATGCCGCGCAGGGACGAGCCGACCGACCGCAGGGCGAAGACCGCCGTGCCGGCCGAGGCGAGCGACATGTGCCCGGTGCCCAGCAGGAGGGCGAGCGCGGCCCACACCAGGCCGGAGGCGAGACCGCCGGCCACGGCGCCCGCGAGCGCGTACCGCGCGCCCCGGTGGACCGCCTTGTCGGTGGTGGTGTGGATGCGGTTGCTGATCGAGCGGTAGCGGCCGAGGAGGAACTCGGCCATGGTGCCCGAGCGCAGCTGGTCGGCGAAGAGCTTGTCGGTGACGTGCCAGCGCAGGTGGTTGAGCACGCGGCGGTCGCCGCTCAGGGCGCGGGAGGTCTGGTAGTGGACCCGCGCCCCCTTCACGCTCGCGATGCCCTGCGGGAGGGTGGCCAGCAGGAGCAGCGGCAGCAGGACCGGGTGCAGGAGCGTCACCACGCCGGCCGCCGCGATCAGCGACGCCAGGCAGGCCATGAGGTCCTGGGATTCGGTGAGCAGGTCCTGGGCGACGTCCGCGCCGCGGTCGGCGGCTTCGCGCTTGTCGTTGAAGCCGGGGTGGTCGTAGGCGGCGAGTTCGGCGTTGATCGCCGCGTCGAGCATCTGGAGCTCGGCCTCGCGGGAGATCCGGGGGGCCAGCCGGCTGGAGATGTTGGCGACGGCGATGGCGAGCAGGGCCCGCGTCCCGGCCGCCCCGGCGAGGAGGGCGAGCGAGGGCAGCGCGTCCATGAGCCGGTCCTCGATGTGACCGGAGGTGATCAGCGCGGTGATCGTGCTGCTGGTGGCCAGCAGGCCGAAGGCCTCGAACGCGCCGGACAGCACCTGGCAGACCAGGAGCGTCAGGACGGCTCGTCTGTCCACGCGCCAGGCCAGGTTCAGCGCCTTGCGGACGAGCTGGGGAAGGCGCCGGCTCATCGCACGGGCGGTGAGCGGGCTCTTCTCGAAGGCGGTCAGGGTCGGGGAGCGGAAGCGTAATTCCTCATGTACCTCGGTGGTCTCGGCGGGCAACGTGATTCCCCTTGGTTGCGGGTGTCGACGGTCCGGTTCCGATGGTGAGCGCCTGCACGATGCCGTATGGCGTGGGCGAGTTGCGGCCGAACGCCCTTAATCCACTCGAAGGTGGGCCTTTTGACTGACCACTTCGGAGTGAGGACACTCACCTTTTGACGCGCCCCTGTCAATCAATGGGGCTGCGTGGGACTCTGCCTCTCGCACCGCGCACCACGCACTCCCGGTACGTGCACGTGCCGTATCCGCACCGCAGAAGGAGTACGCGTGAGACGATCCCGCCGTACGACCGCAGGTGTGCTGCTGGCCGCCTGCGCCCTGGTCGCCGCAGGCGCACAGGCCGCGACGGCCGACCCCGCTCAGGGCGGAGCCCCGGCCCCGGCCGTGCACACCGCCGCGGCCTCGCCGGACGCCCTGCAGGCCGTCGCCGACTACTGGACGCCCGAACGGATGCGCACGGCCGTCCCGCTCGACCCGCCCTCCGTCGTACCCGGCACGCTCTCGGCGCCGGTGGCCCGGGGTGAGACGCTCACGGTCGCCGCCACCGCCCCCGCGGCCGGGTCCCTCGCCTCCTTCCCGCAGCCGGGAGGTCCGTGGACCGGTGGCGGCGCGGTGGCCAAGACGTCGGGCCGGGTGTTCTTCACCATGCAGGGCCGCAACGCCTCCTGTTCGGCCGACGCCGTCACCAGCCGCAACGGCAGCACCGTGATCACGGCCGGGCACTGCGTGAAGTACCAGGGCAACTGGCACACCAACTGGACCTTCGCCCCCGGCTACGACGACGGGAAGACGCCTTACGGCACCTGGGCGGCGACCAAGACGCTGGCCACGCCGCAGTGGACGGCCAGTGAGGACATGAACTACGACATCGGCGCCGCCGTCGTGGCCCCGCTGGGCGGCAAGCGGCTCGCGGACACTGTCGGAGCGCAGGGCCTGCAGTTCAACGGCGCCTACAACAAGCCCATGTACGCCTTCGGCTACCCCGCGGCGTCCCCGTACGACGGCAAGAAGCTCATCCACTGCAGCGGGAACTCCACCAAGGACTTCCTCCTCACCAAGGACCACGGGCTGAGCTGCAACATGACCGGCGGCTCCAGCGGCGGGCCGTGGTTCGCGTCGTTCGACGAGGCGACCGGCACCGGCCTGCAGGCGTCGGTGAACAGCTTCGGGTACACGTTCCTGCCGAACACGATGTTCGGCCCGTACTTCGGCGACGACGCCAAGGCCCTGTACGAACAGGCGCAGACGAGCTGACGTGCGGACGTCACGCGTCCGCACGGGAAAGGCCCCCGCCTTCCGGCGGGGGCCTTTCCCTCTCAAGTGCGCCACCAGGGACTCGAACCCCGGACCTGCTGATTAAGAGTCAGCCGCTCTGACCAACTGAGCTAGCGGCGCGAAATGAATACTACCGTACGAATGACGGTGCATCGCCCGTGGTCCGGAGCGGTCGCGGCCGTCGCGCTACGGCACCGCTGCCGGGGCCTGAGCCGGCCGGGCGCCGCTGTCGGTCCTGCCGTTGTCGACGACCGGGAGGGCGAGCAGGGCCAGGCCGAGGCACGCGGCCACCAGCCCTTGGACGACGACGGTGATGAAGGCCCGGGCGAAGGCCAGGCCGACGGCCGCGACCAAGGCGAACCCGGCGAGGACGGCGGCGCATGTCATCAGCTGCCCGGTGGTGTCCGGGGGCGGGGGCGCGTCGCGCTGCCCGCCGTAATCGGCGTTGTACGCCCAGCCTTTGATGCCCACGACGTACAGGCATCCGACGGCCGCGACGACTTCCATCGCCAGGAGGGCGAGGGCGAGCAGCAGATCCGCGTACCAGGGGACGCCGGTGCTTCTGCCGGCCCGGGACCGGTGCGGGACCACGGCAGGGGGTGCCACGGGAAGAGGTGCCATGACCTCAGTTTTCTCCCGGATCGCGGTGGCGGCATGAGTACGCGTACTCATGCTCACCCGCCTCACCCGCCTCCGTCGCGCTCAGGCGACGCCGCCGAGGGTTTCGAGGCTCACCCGGACCAGGCCCTGGTCGGTGTCGGCGATCTCCTCGAACGCGGCCCGCGACAGGTCGATGCAGCGGCTCGTGTCCCTCGGGCCCCGGTCGTTGATCCTGACCATGACCTCGTCACCGGTCGCGGCGTTGGTGACCCGTACGCGGGTGCCGAAGGGCAGGTCCCGGCTGGCGGCGGTCATCGCCTCCGGGTCGAACGGCTCGCCACTGGCGGTGGGCCATCCGTCGAGCATCTCCTCCGGCGCGCCGTACCACGAGGCGACGCACGTCCGCGGGCCGCGGTCGTCCGCGCCGGCGAGGAAGGGGACGGAGCAGAACAGGACCGTCGCCAGCGCCACCGTGGCAGGGGAGCGGCCGGGCGTCCTGGGGTGCGTCATGCGGTTCCTCGGTCCTCGCTCCTCTGATCCTCGGGTCTGGAAGATCGTGTCCGCTGCGGACGGCTTCCAGTCCTCGGCACGGGACGGAGCAGCCGATCGGCGGCATGCGACCGCACGCGCCGACCGGGCGGGAGGAGGAGGGGCCGGGTGCGGAGGAGCGCCGCCCGGGCGCGCGGGTGAGCGTGCCGTGCGGCCCTCCCCGCCGGCTCAGGCGCTGCCCATCACCGTGGCGAAGGCCGCCGGGTCGGCGTCGAACCCGCGGACCACCGGGCGGTACTCCCACGCGCCCTGCCCGGTGCGCACGAACTCCACGACCGTCGCCGCCGTGGCCCCGGCGACCGCCGCGAAGTCGTCCGCGGCCAGCTCGGTGTACCCCTCCGTGACGCGGACGCCGGTGTTGGCCACGTCCCCGAAGGTCTTGCGCCCGCCGCCCTGCTGTATGGCCACCCCGACGACGACCCGCGCGTACGTGGGCGACAGCCGGTCGAGCTCCAGCGTCATGACCTCGTCCGAGCCCAGCCCCATGCCGGTGCGGCTGTCGCGGTTGAGGAGGATGGTGCCGTCGGGCGACCGGCTGTCGAAGTGCACGAGATAGGCGGGCTTGCCGTACGGCTCCTCCGCGGTGTACGTGGCCGCGATGAGGTCCAGGTCGTTGTCGGGCAGGCCCATCGGGCTCGGGTCCCATCTCAGCGACACCTGGACCTTGCCGAGCCCTTTGCTGAGGCCGCCCGCCCCCTTGTTGAGTCCGCTCACCGGACATCCCCTCCCACTTCCGTGTTCCTGGTGCACTCCCACCTTGCCGTCGGAACGGCTGCTGCCGCTACCCCGGGCGGGAGGCATCGACCGCATCGGGCGACGGCTGCGGCTGCGGCAGGACGGTGCGCGCGCGGCGCCGGGGCGGCGCCGGCAGCCACCAGTTGGCGCGGCCTGCCAGCCGCATCACGGCGGGCACCAGGAGCGGGCGGATGACCACGGCGTCGAGGACGACCGACAGGGCCGTCGTGACGGCGAGGAGCTTCATGAGCGCGACCTCGGCCGTCGCCAGGGCGAGCAGCACCGTCAGGACGAGCGCGGCGGACGCGGTGAACAGCGGCGCCGCCGCCTGGAGTCCGGCGGCCGTCGCCCGCACGGTGTCGCCGGTGCGGGCGTGGGCCTCGCCGATGCGGGCCAGCAGCAGGATCTCGTAGTCCAGGGACAGCCCGAAGGCCAGGCAGAAGGCGACGACGGGCATGACGACGCTGACCGTGCCCGTGGCCGTGAACTCACCCACCAGCCACTTCATATGACCCTGCTGGAAGATGAACACCATCGCGCCGAAGGTCGCGGTCAGGCTGAGCAGGTTGAGCGCGAGTGCCTTCAGGGGCAGGAACAGGCTCCGGGTGAAGGCCAGGAGGAGCACGAACGTGGCCACGGCCATCGCTCCCAGCGCCCACGGCAGCCGCTGCGCGAGGGTGTTCCGGGCGTCCCGGAACTGGGCCGTGGGACCGCCGACGAGCGGCGGTGCCGGTGCCCGGGCCTCCTGCAGCCGGGCGACGAGGGCGGTGGACGCGGGGGCGTACGGGTCCGCCTCGCCGCTGACGGCCAGCCAGGTGCCCGCCGGGGAGGTGAAGTGCCGCAGGGCCGGGCAGCCCGGAAGCGTGCCGCGCGCGGGCGAGGCCTCTGCCGGGCAGGCCAGGGGGGCCTCGTGGCCGAGCACGTACGAGCCGGTCGCGGTCCGCACGCCGAGGACGCCGGGGAGGGCCGACAGCCCTCTCGCGTACGCGTCGAGCTCCGCGACGCGGCCCGTGGCATCGGGCCGCCACCCGGGGAGGGCCACCTCGACGGGGTTGCGCAGCTGGGGGAAGCCGTCCCGCAGGGCCTGGGTGGCCTGCACCTCCGGGGCGTCGCGGGGCAGGACCCGGTCGTCGCTGAAGCCGAAGACCACCTGGCGGAAGGGGAGCGCGAGGACGAGCAGCGCCCCGGTGGCGAGCGCCGTGACGAGCAGCGGGCGTCGCATCACGCGCAGGGCCAGCCGCCGCCACCCGGCTCCGGCGCGGCCCGGCGCCCTGCGCCGGCGCGCGAACAGGTCGCCCCGGCCGATCGCCCGGGGGAAGCAGGCCAGCGCCGCGGGGACGAGCACCAGGGCGGCGAGCGCCGAGAGCAGCACCACGCTGACCCCGGCGTAGGCCATCGACCGCAGGAAGTACAGCGGGAACGCCAGGAGGCCGAGCAGGCACAGGGCGACGGCCGCCGCCGAGACGACGACGATCCGCCCGGCCGACCGGACCGCCCCCGCCAAGGCGTCCTCCGGCGGGCTCCCGGAGGCGATCTCCTCGCGGTAGCGCGCCACCAGGTAGAGGCTGTAGTCGACGGAGAGCGCGAGCCCGACCGCGCCGGTGAGGTTCAGCGCGAACGTCGACACCTCGGTCACGGCGGTCAGGCCGCGCAGCGCCGCCAGGGTGCCCGCCACCGCGACCGCGCCCACCGAGAGGGGCAGGCAGGCCGCGGCCACGCTCCCGAAGACGAACACGAGCAGCAGCAACGTGGCGGGGAGGGCGATCAGTTCGGTGCGCAGCAGGTCGCGCTCGCTGTAGCGCTCCAGGGCGCGGTCGAGGACGGCGTGCCCGGTCGCCCGGACCCGCAGGGGGCCTTGCGGCGCGGTGGCGGTGGGCAGGAGCCGCTCGACGGCCGCCCGCCCGGCCCGCCCGCCCCCGTCCAGGCGCACCGACACCAGCGCGGTGCGGGCGTCGCCCGAGCGCAGCGCGGCGTCGTCCACTGCGGCGCCGCCTCCCGGCGCCCCGCCGCTGCCCGCCGCGGGGCACGAGCCGCGGGTGACCGGGCCGGTCCAGTACGAGTCGACGCCGGTCACCCCCGGGTCGCGGCACAGCCGGCCGACCAGGTCCAGGCCCGCCGCGCGCGCCGCGGGCGCGTCCACCGAGTCCGGTGCGCGGGCGAGCAGCACGACGTCGGGCGCGCCCGCGTGGAAACGGTCCGTCAGCAGGGCCTCGGCGCGGGCCGAGGGGGAGCCCGGCGCCGTCCAGCCGCCGCTCGCCAGCCGGGCCGCCACCCCGTGCCCGAACAGCGCGCAGGCCACGGCGGCGAGCGCGGCCAGGGCGAGGACGGGGCGGCGGTGGCGGGCGCAGGCGCGGGCCAGGGACGTCAGCACGGGGCCTGACCCGCCCGGCCCGCCGGGTCCGCGGCCGGGCCGGGCTGCGGGGGCACGCCGGGGCGGGACGCGGGCTCGGCGCCCGGCGCGGGCTGCGGGGCGGGCCGGTCCGTCCCCATGCCCAGCCGCAGCTGGACGATGCGCGCCATGTCGAGGACTGTGCCGCCGCTGCGCATCAGCTCCATGGGCGGCACCTGGACGTCGAAGCGGCGCCGCAGCGTGGCGAGGAGCTCGGCGGCCATGAGGGAGTCCACGCCGTAGTCCTCGAGCCGCCGGGCCGGGTCGATGCGGCCGGCGTCGAGGTGGAGGATGTCGGCCAGGATCCGTACGAGGCTGCCGGTCAGCGCCTGCAGGGCGTCCGCGGGGCTCAGCACCGACAGGGCCTGCACGATCTCCTCGTGGGTGCGGCCGGTCTCCTCGTCGGGCTCGGGAACCAGCTGCCGGTACCGGGGCGCCCCGAGCGAGGGCAGGCAGGCGCGCATCCGTGCCCAGTTGTACCGGCCGACGCCCGCGACCTCCGTGCCGTCGCTCAGCAGCACGCCGGCCGCGTCGAACACCTCGCGCGGGGTCAGCGCCTCCAGGCCGCCGCTCTCCAGGGCGCGGGCGAGGCCGTTGCGGGCCACGTAGCCGGTGCCGCCGAGGGCGCCCCACCCCACGGCCAGGCCCGGCCTGCCGTCCCGCCGGCGCCTGCGGACCAGCGCTTCGAGGAAGAGGTTGCCCGCGGCGTAGGGGGCCTGGGTGACCTGGCCGACGCGTGCGGCGACGGAGGAGAACATCAGGAACAGCTGCAGGTCCGCCCGGCCGCGCGTGAGCGCGTCGAGCACGGCCGCGCCCCCGGCCTTCGGGGCCAGCACGGCGCGGAACCGGTCGTCGGTGAGCTCCTCCAGCGGGGCGTCGTCCAGGTGCATGGCGCAGTGCACCACGCCGCGCAGCCGGTGCCCGCCCGCGTCGACCTCCTCCACGACGCGCCGCATGGAGGGCAGGTCGGCGACGTCCGCCGCATAGGGCACGGCGCGCACCCCGCGCCGCTCCAGGTCCGCGAGGAGGGTCTCGCATCCGGGGGTGCGTTCTCCCCTGCGTCCGACGAGGGCCAGGTGGCGCGCGCCGTGGCCGGCGAGCCAGTGCGCGGTGGCCGCACCGTAGCCGCCGAGGCCGCCGGTGACGAGGTAGGTCGCGCCGGGGTCGAGGTGCGAGGCGCGGGAGCGGGGTTCGACCAGGGCGGGTTCGTCGAGCGGGTCGAAGGAGACGACGACCTTGCCGATGTGCCGGGAGTGCTGCAGGAGGCGGAAGGCCTCCTCGGCGCGGGCGGCGGGGAAGACCGTGTGCGGCAGCGGCCGGTAGTCGCCCGCCCGGACGCGCTCGGTGACCTCGGCGAACAGGGAGGCCGCCCGCCCGGGGTCGGCCAGCAGGGCGAGGAGGTTGACGCCGAAGAACGCCAGGTCGCGCTCGAAGGGGCGCAGCAGCAGCCGGTTGTTCTCCAGGATGTCGCGCTTGCCGAGCTCGACGAAGCGCCCGCCCGGCCGGAGCAGCTCAAGGCTGCGGGAGACGGCCTCGCCCGCGAGGGAGTTGAGGACGACGTCGACGCCGCGCCCGCCGGTCAGCTCCCGCACCCGCTCTGCGAAGGCCAGGCTGCGCGAGTCCAGGACGTGCTCGACGCCCAGGGCGCGCAGCAGGTCGCGCTTGGCGGCGCTGCCGGCCGTGGCGATGACGTGCGCGCCGTGCAGCCGCGCGTACTGCAGGGCCGCGAGCCCCACGCCCCCCGCCCCGCCGTGTACGAGCACGGTCTCCCCGGCCGCCAACCCGGCCTGCCAACCCAGGCCGTAGTGGACGGTCAGGAAGACCGCGGGCAAGGTGGCCGCCTCGGCGAAGCCCGTCCCGTCGGGGATCCGGGCCACGGCGTCCGCGGAGGTGACCATGTGCGAGGCCAGGCAGTCCGAGCCGCTGGCGAAGACCCGCTCGCCCACGGCGATCCCCGTGACGCCCGGGCCGACGGCCGCGACCGTCCCGGCGCACTCCAGCCCGTACACCGCGTCGAAGCGCCCGTCGGCGGTGTCCTCGCCGGCCAGGGCGCCGGTGGCCAGGACCACGTCGCGGTAGTTCAGCGCGGCCGCCCGCACGGCGACCAGGACCTGCCCGGGGCCCGGCACCGGCCGCTGCGTCTCCACCCAGGCCGGCCGGAAGGACAGCCCGGGGTCGCGGACCTCCAGGGCGAACGCGTCGACCGCCGGGGAGGGCACGAGGGGCCGGGGGAAGTCCCGGTCGCGGGGGACGAACCGGCCGCCGCCGCGCGTCAGGACGACCTCGGTCTCCTCCGGCGGGGCGAGGAGCTCGCGGGCGAGGCGCTCCGCGTCCGCCGCCGTGTCGCCGCTGCGGGCCAGGGAGATCCGGCGCGTCGTCAGCGACGCCTTCTCGTTGGCGAAGGACTGCGCCATGCCCCACGCGGCGGCGTCCGCGGGAGCGGGCCCGGGCGATCCGGGCTCCGGGACGGCCCCGCAGGGCCGCGTCACCAGCCACAGGGAAATCTCGCTGCCGGTCAGCCGTCCGCACGCCACGGCGAGGGCGCGCAGCACCGCGCCGCGCCGGGTCGCCCGCTCCACCACGTCGGCCGGGTCGTCGGCGCCGGCGGGCGCCAGCACCAGGACGATCACCGTCTCCCGGGACAGCAGCGGGGCCCACGCGCCGGGGTCCTCGCCGGCCACGGTGGTGTGCACCTCCACGGCGTCGGCCGCCCGCAGCAGGCCCGCCGTGGTTCCCACCAGCGCCTCCTCCTCCGGGGTCTCGGCCGCCACGACCCAGGCGGTGCCGATGCCCGCGGCGGGAAGCGGCGCGGGCCGCACCGGCCCCCCGGCGCGGGCGGTCAGGAAGACGGAGAAGTCCTCGCAGGCCGGCTCGGCGTCGTCCCCGGTCCGTACGGTGCCGGTGAACCCGCACCGCGCGAGCAGCTCGTCCCACTCCTCGCGGCCGAGCAGGGGCGAGCGGAGCCGCAGCCCGGTGTCCGTGCGGTTCCAGAAGCTCGCCAGCGTGCCGAAAAAGGGCAGCAGGAACAGCGGGTCGTGGCTCTCCAGCATCAGCAGCAGACCGCCCGGGGCGGTCAGCGACGCCACCCGGCGCACCGCCGCCTCCAGGTCGGCGCTCGTGTGCAGGGAGTTGGCCGCGACCACCAGGTCGAACCCGCCGCGGGGCAGGTCCTGGCCCTCGGGGTCGGCGTCGACGTCGAAGGTGCGGTAGTCCACGAAGTCGTACGCGGCGAAGCGCTGCCGGGCCCGCGCGAAGAACGACGACGACACGTCCGTGAAGAGGTAGCGGGTGCGGTCGGCCGGCAGCAGGGGCAGCAGGGCCGCGGTGGTCCCGCCGGTGCCCGCGCCGATCTCCAGCACCCGCAGCGGCCGGTCGGCCGGCAGGCCCGCCACGATCTCCCGCACCAGGGACTGTGCGACACGGTTGTGGAAGCGCAGCACCGGCGCCACGTCGTAGAGCTGTTCGAGGGACGACGTGGCGCCCTCGACCCCCAGCAGGTCCAGCGGGTCGCGAGCACCCCGCAGAATGCCGTCCAGGTGGAGGAACTGGCGCACGACCAGGGTCAGTTCGGTGGAGAACGCCGGCTGCTCCTGCAGCGCCTCCCGCAGCATGCCGATCGCGCACCCGGGCGCGGCCTCCCGCAGCCAGCGGCCGTCCGCGTCCTGCCGCGCCAGCCCGTACCGCGTCATGGCGGTCAGCATCAGCTCCATCGCCTGCCGGTGCCCGGGCAGCATCCCGCCCGCGACCAGATCGCCCACCGTGAACCAGCCGACCCCCTCCGGCAGCAGACCACCGAGCGCGGCGGCGTAGGCGTGGGCCGCCGCCTCCTGCAGCCGGGCGGCGAAGCGCGGGTATCCGGCCGAGCGCCAGTCGCGGCGCAGGGCCAGGATCCGGCCCGCGGCCCGCTCGGCGATCTCCTGCGGGACCGCCACGGGCCCGGGCGCCGACGGGGCGCCGGGACGCGGAGCGGCGCGCAGCACCGTCTCCTGACGGGTCACCGGCGTCCGCCGCGCCCCGGTCAGGCGCCGCATGCGGCACCCCTTCAGCTCCACCGCGACCGAGCCGTCCTCGTCGGTGACGGTGATGTCCCAGCACACCTCGGTCGCCGTCCGGCCCCGCTCGCGCAGGTGCACCGCACCCTTGGGCGCCGGGCTGCGCCACACGCGCACCGCGTCCATCGCCGCCGGCAGGTACGTGTGCCCCGCGAGGACCTCCTCGTCCAGCAGGGGCGCCCCCGTCTGCACCGCCCCGTCCAGCAGGGCCGGGCTGACGTCCAGGCCCTCCAGCGGCCCGGGGTCGCTGTAGAAGGCGACGACCTCGCCCTCGCCCGCCCACAGTTCGCCGAGCACCCGGAACGACGGGCCGTAGCCGAGACCGGCCTCGCCGACCTGCCGGTAGTGCTCCTCACCGCTGACGCGGCGTCCGCACCGGGCCCGGGCGGCGGCCAGGTCGACCGGCGCCGGAGGCCGGCCCCACCGGGCACGCACCCGCCCGCGCGCGTGCCTGCGCTGCGCCGTGACCTGGTCGTCCGTGCTGCTGATCAGCACCACCCCGTCCTCGGGGTCGAACGACACCTGCGTGTGCACCCTGCCCGGCTCGCCCCACGGCACGAACAGCGGCCGGACGAACTCCAGATGGTCGGCCTCCACCGCGGTGTCCAGCACCCGGCGGCCCGCCGCCAGGGCCATCTCCACATACGCGGTCGCGGGCATGACGACGGACCCGCCGAGCCGGTGGTCGGCCACCCACGCCAGCCGGGCCGGCTCGACCGCCCCGTGCCACACCGGCAGCGGCGCCGGCATGCGCTCGCCCAGCAGCGGGTGCTCCGTACGGCCGTCCCCGCTGCTGCGCACCCACGACTCCGGGCCGCCGCTCCAGTGCCGTTCGCGCTGCCAGGGGTAGGCGGGCAGCGAGGCCACCCGCCCCGGGCGCGGGAAGCGGGCGCTCCAGTCGGCCTCGGCGCCGGCCGCGAGCAGGGCGGCCACCGCCGTGCGCATCGCCCGCACGCCGTCGTCGCCCTTGCGCAGGGTACGGGTGACCGCCCGCAGCCCGGGCGCGTCGTGGGCGGCGGTGATGCGCCGCAGGTAGCTCTGCAGCACCGGCTGCGGGCCGATCTCCAGGAAGACGTCGGCGCCGCGGCCGAGGGCCTGCTCGACGGCGTCCGCGAACAGCACCGGTTCGCGGACGTTGCGCCACCAGTACTCCGCGTCCAGTTCGGGCCCCTCCAGCACGTCGCCGGTGACCGTGGAGAGCAGGGGCACGCGCGCGGGGGACGGGCTCAGGCCCGCGAGGGCCTCGTGCAGGGGCGCGCGCAGCGGGTCCATCGCGGCGCTGTGGAAGGCGTGGTCCAGGTCGAGTTCGGCACAGACCACGCTCTGCCCGGCCAGGTGCCCCAGCAGCCGGTAGAGCTGGTTGCGGGGACCGGCGACCGTGACGTCCCGCCGGGTGTTGACCCCCGCGATCTCCAGCCCGGGATATCCGGTCAGCAGGTCCGCGGCCTGCTCCCGGGACATGCCGACGGCCGCCATCCGCCCGCAGCCGGCCACCGCCGCCTGGGCCCGGCTGCGTTCGGCGATCACCCACGCCGCCTGGTCGAGGGTCAGCGCCCCGGCCGCGTAGGCCGCCGCGACCTCGCCGACGCTGTGGCCCAGGACGGCCGACGGCGTGATCCCGTAGGCGCGCAGCACGGCCACCACGCCGGTCTGCAGCGTGAACAGCAGCGGCTGCGCCACCTCCGTGGCCGCCAGGCGCCCGGGCGAGGGCTCCGCCAGCTCACGCGCGACCGACCAGCCCAGCCGCGGGGCCAGCGCTTCGTCCACGGCCTCCACGGCCGCCCGGAAGGCGGGTTCCGCCGCCAGCAGGTCGGCTCCCATGCCCGCCCACTGCGAGCCGTTGCCGGAGAACGCGAACGCGATCCGGCCCTGCCGCACCGCCTCGCCGGTGACGGCCTCGACAACCGGGCCCGCCGGAGCCTGCTGCGGGGGCGGCGCGGAGCGGCGGGCCAGCCGCCCCAGGGCCTGCGCCGCCTCCTGCGGCCCGTCCGCCAGAACGGCCGCCCGGTACGGGTGCTTGCCGCGCCGGGCGCAGCTTGTGTGGGCCAGGTCGTAGAACTCCTCCGGTCCCGCCTGCCCCAGCCGCTCCGCCGTCCGCGCCGCGGCCTGCGCGAGGGCCTCGGGCGTCCGGGCGGAGACCACGAACGGCAGCGTGCGCGGCCCGCCCGCCGCGTGCCGGGCGTGCCGCGCGGGAGCCGGTGCGGCCGCGACGACCGCGTGGGCGTTGGCGCCCCCGAAACCGAACGAGTTGACGCCCACGACCGGACGCCCCCGCACCTCCCCGACGGGACGGGCCTCCGTGGCGGGGGCGAGCCCCAGGCCCTCGAAGTCGATGCCCGGGTTGAGGGGCAGGGCGTGCAGGGAGGCGGGGATCCGGCCGTGCCGGAGCACCAGGAGCGCCTTGAACAGCCCGGCCATCCCCGAAGCCGGTTCGAGGTGGCCCAGGTTGGACTTGACCGAGCCGATCGGCAGCGCGCCCGTGCGGCGGCGCGCCCCCAGCGCCCGGCCGACGGCCTCGCACTCGACCGGATCCCCGGCGGGCGTCCCCGTGCCGTGCGCCTCCAGGTAGACGACGTCGTCGGGATCCACGCCGGCCTGCTCGTAGACCGACCTCAACAGGGCTTCCTGCGCACGGGGGTTCGGCAGGGCCAGCCCCGCCGTCCGGCCGTCGCTGTTGGCCGCCGACGCCAGGATCACACCGTGAATGCGATCCCCGTCGGCCAGCGCGTCGCGCAGCAGCTTCAGGACGACGACCCCGCCGCCCTCGGCCCGCACGTAGCCGTCGGCCGCGGCGGAGAACGACGCGCACCTGCCGCGCGGCGAGAGCATCGACGCCTGCGAGAACCCGACGTACGGGTACGGGCTGAGCAGCACGTTCACGCCGGCGGACACGGCCGTGCGGCTGGTGCCCTCGCGCAGCGTCCGGCACGCGCGGTCCAGCGCCACGAGCGCCGAGGAGCACGCGGTGTCCACGGCCATGCTCGGGCCGCGCAGGTCGAAGGCGTACGAGATCCGGTTCGCCGCGATCGACGCCGCGCCGCCCGCCATCGTGTAGGCGTCGACCCCCTCGATCCGCAGCATCTGCTGTGCGCCGTAGGAGGCGTCGGAGACCCCCACGTACACGGCGGTGTCCGAGCCGGCCAGCGCGGCCGGGTCGATCGCGGCGTCGTCGAGGGCCTCGGCCGTCATCTCCAGGAGCATCCGCTGCTGGGGGTCCATCTGCGCGGCCTCCCGGGGCGAGACGCCGAAGTAGCCGGCGTCGAAGCCCGCGATGTCGTCCAGGAAGCCGCCCGCCGCCGTGTAGCTCTTGCCCGGGCGCCGCGCCGACTCGTCCACGAAGCGGGCCGTCTCGAAGCGGTCCCCGGGGACCCGGGTGATCAGGTCCCGCCCCTGCTCCAGGGCCTCCCACAACCCCGCGAGGTCGCCGATGCCCCCGGGCAGCCGGCAGGCCGCCCCGACGACGGCCACGGCCCGGTCGTTCTCCGCCGAACCCTCTGAGCCCTCCGGATGCACGCGTACGACCTTTCCTGGCGGACCGGGCTCCATCGACGAGCCCGCACGGTTGATGACGCACCGCATCTTGTCGACTACGCAACGTGAAGGCAAGCGGCCGGGGCGGGCGGAGGTCGAATGGGTGACAAGGCGGAACATTTACGGCATCGGGGAGTTACTCAGGGCGCGTTCCTCCGGGAACGCGGACCGAGTGAAAGGTGTGGAAGTGCTCAAGAAGGTGATGGCCGCAACGGCCTTGACGGCCTCGGCGGTCGGCGTGATCGCCGGACCCGCGGCGGCCGCCGGCGACGGCCGGGGGGTGGCCAACGCCAACGGCGCGCGAACCGGCTCCGGTGCGACGCTCACCGGCGGCTACATGAGCCCGCAGACCACCGCGGTCCAGGGCACGCTCAACGACCTGTGCATCGGCGTCGGCAAGATCGGCGTGCAGGGCGTCCTGCTCAACAACGTCGGCCTGCAGGACATCCCGGTGCTCACGTCGCAGCAGCAACAGCAGTGCACCAAGGCATCCGTGATCGACAACGGCGACAACCCGCTGTCGCACTTCGCGGAGCGCATCTCACTGCTGAACCGCAACGGGACCGGCAACCGCCACTAGATCCCCGCGCTACACCTCCAGTTCCGCCTCGATCCGCTTGAGCTGGTGGCGCGCCATCGCAAGATTGGCGCGCCGGGCGTCCAGCACCAGGTAGAGGAAGAGGCCGTTGCCGCCGCGGCCGGTCAGCAGCCGGATCATGTGGTACTGCGATCCGAGCGTGATGAGGATGTCCTCGATGGAGTCCTGGATGTTGAGCATCTCCATCGTCCGCAGCTTGGCCCGGACCACGTCCGTGTTGCCCGCCGCGGCGACGTTGAGGTCGAGGGTCTGCGACCCGCCGAGGGTGCCCAGCGCCATGCCGCTGCCGTAGTCGACGAGGGCCGCGCCGAGGGCGCCCTCGATCGAGCTCATCGCGTCCTTGAGGGCCGTTTCGGTGTTCGTCATGAGGTGATTCCGCTCTGGTTGTCGGGACGGGACGGGAGGGGAGCCTGGCGCGGGCGCTCCAGGGCTCCGTCGATCAAGGGGGCGATGCGGGCGCCGGCCCTGCGGGCCTCCAGGTTCAGCCGGCCGACGTTGGCGCCGGCCGAGGCCAGGAGGGTCAGCACGCAGGAGGAACCGGCCGCGTAGGTCGCCACGTAGCCGCGCTCGCCGCTGACGAGCAGTTCGCGAAAGCCGCCGTGGCCCACGGCGTCCGTCAGCCGCGCGCCCACCCCGAGCGCCGCCGCCGTCAGCGCGGCCACGCCGTCCGGTTCCATGTCGGTGACCAGGTGCGCGATCACCAGCCCGTCGGTGCTGGCCACCATCGCCCCGGTCAGGTGCGGGACCCGGGCGCGTAACCCCTGGAGCTCGGTGAGCACCTCGGGTGCGGCGGTCATCGGCTGTCTCCTTCCGGCGAGCTGTCTGAAGGCGCGCCTCATCATGGGATCGGCAGGTGCGGGCAGGCGTACGGCACGGTCGTGCAGGTCGTGCAGGTCGTGCATTTCGTGCAGGTCATGCAGGCCGTGCAGGTCGGACAGGGAGTCACAGGGCCTCCAGGGCGTCGCGGATCCGGTACAGCAGGGAGATCTCCGGAGCGGTGGGAGGCGGCGGTCCCGGCAGGGCCGGGGCGTCCGCGCGGGGCGTGCGGACCAGACCGGCGGCCGCCAGCCGCCGCACGTCGAGGAGGGTGGCGAAGGCCGAACGCCCCAGTGCCCGCGCGATCTGCAGCGGCGTGCGGACGCCGTCGGCCGCGGCGAGCACCGCCCGCCGCCCGCCCGCGGGGCCCGGGCCGCCGCTGCCGCCGTCGCCGACGGGCACCACCGGCGCCGCGTCCACCTCCGGGCACGGCCAGGCCCGTTCCAGCAGCCTCCGCCTGCGGCCGACCTCCCGCTGGAGCACCGGCACGGGGACGGGGCGGATGGGGCCGAGCCAGTGCCGGGCCTCGCCGAGGAAGCGGTCGGGCGCGCGCTGGGAGCGGTCGAGCGGGGACAGGACGAAGTAGGCCGCGTCGAACAGCGCGCTCAGATGGCACAGTTCCAGCTCGCCGCGGCTGAGCCGGCCGCGCTCCACCAGCAGGCTGCCCGCCCGGTAGCCGGGCCCGCCCTCCGCGACCGCCTCCTCCCAGACCTGCGGGGACAGCCGTCCGCGGGCGGTCAGCCGCCACCCCATGTCGGGCACGACCGGGCTCTCGGCGTGCACCACGGCGCCGTCCGAGAAGTAGAGCGCGCCGACGCGGCCGTGCAGGGCGCCGGTCGCTCCTTCGGCGGCGAGCCGGTCCAGCGTGGGGGCGGGCCGGTCCGGCGTGGGGGCGAGCAGGTCCGGGGCGAGGGCGGGCCGGTCCGGGGCGGAAGCCGGTAACTCCCGTACGGGCAGTTCCCGTACGGGCAGCTCGGGTACGGACAGCTCCTGTGCGGGTGACGCCGCGGGTATGCCGGTCACGCCAGGACCAGCCGCTCGGCGAGGCCCTTGAGCCGGAACAGGGCGACGGCGAGATTCGCCTCGCCGCGATCCAGCCACAGGTAGAGGCAGACGCTGCTGTCGAACTCCGTCTCCACGAAGCGGAGGAGGTGGTAGCTGCCGCGCGCGGTCACGATCAGGTCCTCCACCGGCCCGGTCCGTGCGGTCGCCGCGGTGAACGCGCTGTTCTCGAAGGCGAGCCGGGCCAGCTCGGCGGCGTCGGCGGCCGCGCTCTCGTGGTCGCGCCCGGGTCCCTCGCCCGCTTCCCCCAGCGCGAGCCCGCTCGTCCAGTCCACGAGGCTCGCGCCCCGTGCGCCCGGGATGGTCATGGCCTCGGCCAGGCACCCGTCGATACCGGTCACACGATCCTCTCCAGCCCCCCGTGCCCGATTACCAGTGGCGTCATCGCTGCGACGGAAGGTAATCGATGTGGGTGCTGTGAGGGGAGAGTTTTGGCATTTTCTCTCGGCACATGTGAAGCAGGTGTATGGCGGGATCCGGGCGGTGCGCGGACAGGGGTACGGGGCCCGCCCCGTGGAGGTGGGCGGGCCCCGGAACGAGCGGGACGGGAGGCGGGTCTACTTGACGTTGACCGCGCTCCAGGCCGCCCCGACGGTCTTGTACTCGGTGCTCGTGGTGCCGTACAGCGCACCGGCGGCCGACAGCGTCGCGGTGCGCGCGGCCTTGTAGTTGGTGTTGGACGTCATGTACGAGGTCAGGGCCTTGTACCAGATCTTGGCGGCCTTGTCCCGGCCGATTCCGGTGACCTTGGAGCCGTCGGACGTCGGGCTGTCGTACCGGACGCCGTTGATGGTCTTCGCGCCGCTGCCCTCGGACAGCAGGTAGAAGAAGTGGTTGGCGACGCCCGAGGAGTAGTGGACGTCCTTGCCGCCCACGCCGCTGTACCAGCTGTCGACGGAGTTGCCGTCCTTGGACGGCTTGTCCATGTAGCGCAGCGGCTTCCCGTTGCCGAAGATGTCGATCTTCTCGCCGATGAGGTAGTCGCCGACGTCCGAGGAGTTGTTGGCGGAGAACTCCACCGCGGTGCCGAAGATGTCCGACGTCGCCTCGTTGAGCCCGCCGGACTCGGCGCTGTAGATCAGCTTCGCGGTCGCGGCGGTGACGCCGTGGGTCATCTCGTGGCCCGCGACGTCGATGGCGGTGAGCGGCTTCTTGTTGCCCGTCCCGTCGCCGTAGGTCATGCAGAAGCAGGCGTCGCTCCAGAACGCGTTGACGTAGCTGTTGCCGTAGTGGGCGCGGGAGTAGGCGCCCTTGCCGTCGTTGCGGATGCCGTTGCGGCCGAAGGTGTTCTTGTAGAAGTCCCAGGTCACGGCAGCGCCGTAGTGGGCGTCGACGCCCGCGGTGAGCCGGCCGCCGGCCCAGGTGTCGGTCGCGTTGGAGTAGAGCGAGCCGGTGCCGGTCGTGCCCTGGTTGAGGTCGTAGGTCTTGTGACCGCCGCGCGCGCCGTCGTTGAGCTGGTAGCTGCTGCCGCTCTTGGTCGTGGTCAGCGGCACGGTCCCGCTGTACTGGCTGGTGCCGGTGCCCGTCTCGATCGCCTCGTAGCGGAAGAGCTCGGCTCCGCTCGCGGCGTCGGTGACGACGTGCAGCTCGCTCGGCGTGCCGTCGCGCTGCACGCCCTCGACGACCGTCTCGTAGGCGAGGACCGGCGTGCCGGAGGAGGCCCAGACGACCTTGCGCGGCGTGCCCGCCGAGGGCTTCGCGGTGTGCGCCGCGGAGGCGGCCGACAGCGCGGTCCTCGCCGCTGCGGACGCGGGCTGCGCCGCATCGGTGGAGGTGAGGGAGATGGCTGCTTCGGTGGACTTGGTGACGGAGGTGCGGCCGCCCGCCTCCTGGTGGACGACGAGGTCGCCGCCGAGGACGGGGAGTCCGGCGTAGGTGCGCTCGTAGCGGGTGTGCACGGTGCCGTTCGCGTCCTTGACGACGTCCCGGGCGACCAGCTTCTCCTTGGCGCCGAGGCCGATCCTCCCGGCGGTGGCGGCGGCGTTGTCCTGCGCGCCGCGTATCTCGGACGCCCGCTGGTCGGGGCTCATCGGGACCGCCATGGCGCTCGGGCCGCGCTCGGCCTGGGCGCCGGCCACGCCGGTCTGCACGGCTACTGCGCACAGGGCGGCGGAGGCGAGGAGGGCGGTGCTGCGGACGGTGTGGCTGCGGGGGGTGGTGAATCTCAACTCTGTCTCCTAGCAGGGGCGCCGGGCCGCGGCCCGGCGAGGGATCGGACATCCCAGGGCGGACTGCCCGTTGATGCAGGAGTGAATCGAGAGGATGGTGCCAGCTCGCGCTCGAAGTTGACAGGTGCGCGACAAGGAGTGGCGTGGAGTATTCCTACGATGTCCGGTTCGGTGCCGTCGCCGCCGCCGGAGAGGTGGTATCGGCGGCCCGGCCGGCCCGGGGCGTGCGGCCCCGCAGCGCCGTCCCGGCGCGCGTCCCGTCCGCCGCCCCGCTGTTCACGGAGGGGCGGCGAACGGGGCGGCGAGGATCGGCCGGCGGGGGATCAGCCCTTTCTGTCGCTCCACGCGAGTTGTATGGATTCCAGAATGCGGACGTTGTAGCGGGCCGGGTCGTCGCCGAAGCCGTCCAGTCCGACCACCAGGTCGCGGACCTCGGGGAATTCGATGGCGAGCGGCTTGCGGTCGGGGTGCTTCGCGGCGAGTTGCGCCGCTATCTGCTGGATGTCAGTCCATCGCATGCGCCCGAGTGTGACCTACACCGTTCGAACGGTCCAGGGAGTCAGCCGTGCCGAGCGCGGTGTCGCGCGGGGACGCGGCGGCGAGGGCGGCCAGGAGTACGCCGAAGAGCAGGAAGAGGGCGCAGCCGGGCAGTTCGCCCAGGAACAGGCCGGTCAGGGACGCGCCGAGCGGGGGAGTGGCCATGAACAGCAGGCCGATGGCGCTGTTCGCCCGGCCCTGCAGATGAGCCGGGGTGCGCAGGAGGCGGGCGACCGTCAGCACCGAACCCGAGACGGCCACGGCCAGGGTGCACCCCGCCATCAGCACGGCGAGGACCGGCGCGCTCGCCGTGAAGGCCATCGCCCCGACGAGCAGCGCGCACAGCACACCGGTGGCGGACAGGACCCGGGAGGGGGAGAGGAGCCGGCCCACGCGCGGGGCGAGGACGACCCCGGCCATCGCCCCCACCGCCGACGTCGCCGTGAGCATCCCGACGGACAGCCCCGACGCCCCCTGCCGCGCGCTGATCACGACGATGGCCAGGTACACCCCGTCGAAGACGAAGTTCTGCGCCGACGCGATGAGGGTCAGGCGGCGCAGCAGGCGTTCGTTCCACAGGAATCCGATGCCCGCGGTGAACGACCGCCACAGGCCCTCGCGCCCGGCGTCCGGCGGGGGCGGCCGCGTCCGCGTCCGCAGCGCGGCGATACATCCGGCGGAGACCGCGTAGGAGACGCTGTCCAGCCAGAACGGCCAGCTCGCCCCCGCCTCGAACAGCGCACCGCCGGCCACCGGCCCCAGCAGGAACGCGAACTGCCCCCGCACCTGGTTGACCGCCAGGGCGGTGGCCAGTCTGCTCTCCGGCACGACCTGCCGGACCGCCGGCAGGACCGCTGCGTTGAACGGCGCCGTCAGGAACCCGAGCACCACCCCCGCGGCCAGCAGCACCGGAAGCGGCGAGAAG
Source organism: Streptomyces telluris (assembly GCF_024519335.1). Lineage (NCBI taxonomy): Bacteria > Bacillati > Actinomycetota > Actinomycetes > Kitasatosporales > Streptomycetaceae > Streptomyces > Streptomyces telluris. The sequence continues at coordinate 76,255 of NZ_JANIID010000021.1, read as the reverse complement.
CCCGTCAGGATCGCGGCCGCCAGGGCCGCGCTCGCCACGGCACGGCCGGTCTCGCAGACCAGCAGGACCGTGCGGCGGTCGAAGCGGTCGGCGACCGGGCCCGCCGGCAGACAGGCCAGCGCCAGCGCACCGGTCCACACGGCCTCCACCAGCCCCACGTGCAACGGCGAGTGCGTGGCCTGCAGGACCAGCAGCGGCAGCGCGACGGCCGAGGCGCCCGAGCCCAGCATCGACAGCCCCTGCCCGGCGCACAGCAGCTGGAAGTCCCGGTTGCGGCGCAGGCTGCCGGAGGGCGGACCGGCGCGCCCGGCCGCCGTGGGCTTCACCGGCCCGGCTCCGGCGGACGCCCGCACGGCGCGGGTGGCGACAGCGCCGGCGGGAGCAACGGCGGCGGCAGCAAGGGCGGTGGGAGCAACGGCGCCGGGAGCAACGGCGCCGGGAGCAACGGCAGCGGCGGGTGCGCCATCCGCGCCGGGCCGCCTGCCAGCGCGGTGTGCACCGCCAGCAGCACGCCCGCGGCGCCGGTCGCGAGGTCCATGGACAGCCGCAGCAGCCCGTCCAGGGCGAAGGCCCGCCGACCCCGGAACCGTACGCAGTGGAGGCCCAGACTCCGCAGGTGCGGGACCAGTGCGGAGTCGGGGCCGGCAAGGTGGGCGAGGCCGTACAGCAGCCCCGCCTGGCCGTCCAGGAGCCCGGGGGAGAGGAGCAGTTCGGTGCCGAGGCCGTCGCGCATGCGGTCGCGCAGGAGGGCGAAGTGCGGGTCGTCGGGGCGGTGCTGCAGGTACGCGTCCAGGGCGAGGGCGATGCCCGCGCTGCCGCGGTCCAGGGTCGACAGCCACCGCTGCCCCTCCCGGACGTGGACCTGACCCTCGCGCGGCGCCCCGCAGTGGCCGAGGTCCCGGGCCAGCGCGGTCTCCGCGTGCCGCAGCCACGCCTGTTCGCCCGTCTTCGCGTACAACCCGGTGAACAGCAGCGCCGGGCCCGACCAGCCGTGCGTGAGGCCCACGGCGTCCGGCTTGCCGGCCAGCTGCTCACGGCCCGCGAGCGCGCGGGCGAGGCGGTCGGCGAGCCGCGCGGCCCCGTCCGCGTCACCGAAGTGCAGGCGGGTCAGCCCGATCCCGGCGAGGCCACCGAACAGGCCCGCACCACAGCCCTGGAGGCCGATCCCGTCCAGCCGCGCGAGCACCTCGCGGGCCTCGCCGGGCCGGCCCAGCTCGTCCAGGACGTAGGCGACGCCGGCCAGCCCGTCGTACAGCCCGGGCCGCGGCCAGCGGGTGCGCTCGCAGGCCCGCACCAGCCAGTCGACGTGGTCGCCGAACGCGGGGTGGTCCGCCCGCCCCGTCACGTACAGGGCGTGCAGCACCCCGGCCGCGCCGAACGCCAGCGACGCGCCCTGATCGTCGAACTGCCGCACGTCCCCGGGGAACAGCCGGTCCTCGCGCTCCGGCGTCGCGCTGAGCAGGATGCCCTCGCGGAGAGAGTCCAGTGCGGCCCGCCCGTCGGCTGTACGCTCCTCCGGCCAGGGCGAGCCGTCCGGCGCGACGTCCGCGAACGGCGTGGCCGCGACCCGTACGGAGTCCGGTGGCGCGAGCTCCCTGCGCAGCCGGTCGCCGAAGCCGGCCGGCACCGGGAACCGCCCCTCCACCCAGCCCGCCAGCTGCGCGTACTTCGCCCGGTCGAAGCGCAGCAGCGGCGTCAGCGGGCAGAACAGCGCGAGGGCCAGGGCGGCGAGCGCGTACGTGTCGACGGCGCGACCCGAGCGGGCCCACGCGGCGGTGAAGCCGGGTGTGCCCAGGGCGGGCCGGGGACCGGCGTCTTCCTGCGCGCAGGCCGGCTCGCAGGCCGGCTCGCAGGCCGCCTCGACGCCTGTCCTGCAGGCCGCCTCGTCGGCTGTTCCGAAAGCCGTTTCGAAGGCTGTTTCGAAGTCGACCAGGCAGACGCCGCCGTCGGGGCGCACGATGACGTTGCCGGGCTGCAGGTCCCCGAAGACGATGCCGCGCGCGTGCAGTTCGGCCACGGCCTTCTCGATCCGCCCGAGGACGTCGCAGGCCCACCGCGCGTACGCGGCGACCTCCTCCTCGCCGGAGCCGTGCCGGAACAGCGGGTGGCGCCTGCCCACCGCCTCTTGCAGGGTCTCGCCCTCGACGAACTCCTCCACGAGGAAGTGGTGCTCCCAGTGGCGCGTCCGCGCGTACACCCGGGGCACGCAGTCGAGACCGGCCAGCCGCTCCAGCACCGCGTGCTCGCGCCCCAGGCGCGCCACGGCGTCCAGACCGCTGTCGTCCAGGCCGGCGTGCGGCCGCGCTTCCCGCAGGACGACCCGCCTGCCGGAGTCCCGCTCCACGGCGCGGTACACGCCACCGCCGTTCGAGAAGTGCAGCGCCTTCTCCACCCGGTACGGAAAGCCCCCGGGCGTGCCCGCAGCGGCCGCCCGGATGCGGGCGCCGAGGAAGGCGGGCGCCTCCACCCACGGCGGCACCCGGAAGGCGGTCCCCCGCACGTCGGGCACGAGCACGCCGCCCGGCCCCTCCATCGCCGGTACGTACTCGCCCTCGGGCGAGAAGCAGTAGGCGAGGCTGAAACCGCCGTAGCGCACGTAGAGCGGGCCCTCGTCCCAGCGCAGGTCGCTCAGGACGTACGGGCCTTCGACGCCGCGCAGCAGCGCCGAGAGGTCCGTCAGCGTCCGCTCCAGCTCGTCCTCGCCGGCGGGGTAGACGGTGACGAGCTTGCCCCCGGCCGAGCGCGGCGCCTGCTTGCTGTTGACCTGCTTGAGGACGGTGGCGCTCCGGAGGAACTTGAAGCAGATGCCGCGCCCGGTGCAGTAGTCCCAGACCGTGTCGACCACGTGCTCCGCCCGGGCGGCCGTGGCGGAGGCGTGGATCTTCCAGCCCTGCCGGGGCAGCCGGGCCTCCGGGCGGTGGATGTTCACCCAGCCGCCGCGCTCGGCCCGCTGCCAGCCCGGGGGCGGTGGGCCGGCCGCGCGGGCGAAGCGGTCGGCGGCGTCCTCGATGCGGTCCAGCGTCTCGACGAAGAAGGGGTCCGCCACGAGATGACCTTGAGCGAGCATGGTGACCTTCCCTTGCGGACCTCTGGAATCCCCTGTGGGCTTCCACCGGCGGACGGGGCCTCTGCGGCCCGGACGTCCGATCGCTGACGACCTGCCGGCCGCGGGCAGCCCACGGCCGGCAGCCGTTACGGAGAACGACGCGTCAGGCGACGCCGCGAGCGCTCTCGTAGCTGTTGGCGCAGGGCCACACGGAAGGGGTCTCCTCCTCCAGCTCCTGCAGCTCCAGGACCTCCGACATGTGCTTCACCTCCTCTCAGGTCTTCTCGGAGCGGTGCATCGCGTGGATCCGGCACACCGGTGCACGGACCGTCAGCCCATGCCGAGGGAGCTGTGGGAGCTGTTGGCGCAGGGCCACAGGGAGGGGGTCTCCTCCTCCAGCTCCTGCAGGTCCAGGATCTCCGACATCCGAATCACCTCCGCTCTTCGGCTCGTCGGGTCGGCGGCCGCGGGTCGAGGTACGGCAGGGCGGGGCCGTTGCCCTCGAACGCGGATCCCAGAGCGAGCAGCACGCCCGCCGAACCGGTGGCGAGGTCCGCCGAAAGCCGCAGCATCCGGAAGCCCGGGAACGCGAGGTGCCCGCGGTAGGAGTGCGCGTACCAGGCCAGGCGGCGGATCTGGGTGAGGACCGCGGGCTCGTCCCCGGCCCCCTCCCTCTCCCCGGCCCTCTCTCCGCTCCCGGGGAGAGGGCCGTCCAGCGCCGCGAGCGTGGCGATCGCGCCCGCCCGTCCCCGCAGCAGCCCGGAGTTGCGCACGTAGAGGGCCCGGCAGGTGTGCCGGACGGCGGCGAGCGTCGCCGCCCTCTCACCCCCGGGGCGATGCCTGAGCAGGCCCTGCAAGGGGAACGCGAGCCCGCTGCTCCCGCCGTGCAGGTACGGCAGGTGGTGGGTGCCGTCGAAGAGGGTGAGGGCGCCGTCGGCCTGGACGGTGCACCGGTCGGCGTCGAGCCCCACCGCGCGGTCGGCGAGATCGAGGTGACGCGTCTGCCCGGTCTCCTCGTACAAGTGCAGGAAGAGGAGGGCGAGTCCCGCCGCGCCGTGCAGGAGGCCGCAGGGCGGGGGGACGCCGCGCCGGGCGGCGAGCGGACCGGCCGTGACGACCCCGGCCAGCTCCTCGGCGGTACGCAGCGCGCTCTCGTGCAGCGCTCCGTCCCCGGTGATCCGCGCGAACCGCAAGAGGTTCAGGGCGATGCCCGCCTTGCCGCCCGCCAGGTCGGGGCGGACCGCCTGCGCGTCGAGCGGGCGGCAGCGGGCGAGGACTTCGAGGGCCTGTTCGCGCCGCCCGAGCAGGTCGAGGGTCAGGGCGACGCCGTGCAGCCCGTCGAACAGGCCCGGCCGAGGGGCGGGATCGCGCTCGGCGGCGGCCACGAGCCACGCGACGTACTCCGCCGGCACCTGCGCGCCCACCCGGTGCAGGGCGTGGAGGACCCCGGCCGCGCCGTAGTCGAACGCGTAGCCGCCCAGGGAGTCCGGGCCGGTCGGCGTGCACGGGAAGAGCCGGTCCTCGCGCTCCGGCGTGGCCATGGCGTGGATGCCGGCGACCAGGGAGTCCCGGACGGCCGGCCAGTCGGGGCGCTCCGCGGCGAGCATCCCGGCGTGGTCCTCGGGGGCGGTGTCGTCCCCGCGTACCGGCCCCGCGCTGTGAGGCGGCGGGCCGGGCCAGCCGGGCGGGCCGTACAGGCCGTACAGGCTGGACAGTCCGGGCCGCAGTCCGGTCATCAGTCCGGTCATCAGTCCGGTCATCAGTCCGTCCCCGAAGCGCGCGGGCAGCGGGTACAGCTCGTCCACGGCCGCGGTGAGGACGCGCAGCGTCGCCGGGCTGCGGTACGGGACGGGCAGCAGGAGCCACAGCCGCAGGGCGTCGAGGAGGAAGGCCGTCGCGTCCGCGCCCCGCAGGCCGGGCGGCGCCGTGAACCCCTCCTCGCCCAGTGCCGGCGCCCTGTCGTCGGACAGGTCCGTGGCGGTCTCGAAGTCGGTGAGGACGACGCGCCCGTCGGCGCGGAGCAGGATGTTCTTCGGGTTGAGCTCCCCGAGGCGCAGGCCACGGGCGTGGAGGGCGCGCAGGGCTTCACTGATTCCGTCGACGGTTTCCAGGGCCCGAGCGGCGTACCCGGCTGCTTCCTCGGCGGCCCGTTCGTCCGAGGTCAGCGGGAACCCGGCGGCCGCGGCTTCGGCCAGCGTGCGGCCCTCGACGTGCTCGACGGCGAGGAAGTGGTGCCCGGCGTGGACGTGGTGGCCGAGGGCGCGGGGCACGCAGTCCAGGCCGGCCAGCCGGGCGAGGACGGCGCGCTCGTGGGCGAGGCGGGTGACGGCGTCGTCGCCGCGCAGGTCCAGGCCGGCGTGGGGCCGCGCCTCGCGCAGGACGACCGTGGCGCCGGTGACGCTGTCGGTCGCGAGGTACGTGCCGCCGCCGTTGGTGAGGTTCAGGGCCTTCCGCACCCGGTAGGGGAACGGGCCGTCGGGGGCGGTGTGCAGGGCCGCCAGGTCCGGGCCGAGGATGCCGGGCAGGGGGACCCAGTCCGGGCAGCGGAAGACCGGGCGGCGGTTCTCGGGGACGAGGCTCCCGTCGGGGCGCCGCAGCGCGGGGACCAGGGCGGGCTCGTCGCCGGACCCGTAGGCCCGGCCGTCGCCGGCGGCCTCGGGACACCGCCGGGCCCCTGAGGAGCCGTAGCGGGCGTACAGGGGGCCGGAACGGTGGCGCAGACCGCCCATGACGTACGGGCCCGGGAGCGTCTCCAGCAAGGTGGTGAGCTCCGTGAGCGCACCGGCGAGTGCGGCCTCGTCGGCGGGGTGGAGCGTCATCAGGTCGGCCCCGGTGAGCCGGTCGGCGTGCTCGTCGCCCAGCGCGCGGGCGGCGGCGACACTGCGGACGACGTCGAAGGGCATGCCGTTGCGCAGGCAGAAGCCCCGGACGATCTCCGCCGCCCGCGGCAGGTGGGGGAGCGTCACGGACACGTGGATCCGCCATCCCTGCGCGGGCGGTTCCACCGCCCGCGGCCGCAGGGTCACCCACGAGCCCGCGTCCGTACGTTCCCAGCCTTTCGGCGGCATCCGGTGTGCGGCGGGCAGCCTTTCCGCCGAGTCGTCGAGCCGTTCGGGGAATTCGAAGAAATCCCGGTCCGCCCGGTAGAAGCGGTCGTAGTCCTTGAGTTTCATCATGGGCGGCCCCTCCGTTCGGTAGCGGCGAGAAATTCCATCGGGTGGGGAGGGCGAAGCGGGGACAGGCCGGGACGGAATCCGTCCGGGTGCCGGGTGCCGGGTGCCGGGTGTCCAGGTATCCGGATATCGCGTGCCCGCGGCTGTCAAAAGGCACCGGTCATTGCGTAACGGCAGCGAATTCCGGGGGATTCGTACGGACCGAGCGCCGGCCGATCCTCGCGTGGTCCTCCGGGGAAGCGAAGCGGAGGTCCATCCGCCGGACGGCCTCCGCCCAGGTCTGCATCGAGTGCACCGAGGAGAGGGTCTCCACGACGAACGGATCCTTCAGCCGGTCCAGCGTGCGCTCCCACAGCAGCGCCGCGGGCTCTTCGAGGAGGCTGCCGACCGTCCCCTCGTAGACCGGGATGCCGCGCACCCTGCCGTCCGGCTCCACCTGCATCACCAGGGTGTCGACGCGGCGCGCCACCCGCTCGGGGGCCATGGCGAGGTTGAAGTTGTCCGTGGTGAAGACCGACACCGAAGCGGGGGCGAGATCGCGCAGCCGGGCCAGTTGTTCCGCGCTGGTCAGCCGGGCCACTTGGGCGTCGTCGAGGAGTTCGCGGCGGCAGAATTCCGGGCGGCTGGCGAGCCCTTCGGGGACGGCCGAATTGAAGGCCAGGGTGCGCAGCCGGGGGAACCGGTGGGCGATGTCGGCGGCGAAGTCCTCCAGCTGGCCGAAATTGCTGCGGATCACCACGCAGTCGATGCCGAAGACCAGCCGGTTCCGCCCCGCCGCCAGGCGCTCCTCCGCCACCTCGTCCAGCAGCGCCAGCGCGGCCATGACCCGGGCGAAGGAGCCGGCCCGGCCCCGGATGCGGTCGTGGACCTCCGGCGTCGCTCCGTCGAGGCTGACGATCACCTCGTCGAAGTGGTCGGCGAGGCGTGCGGCGAGCGCCCGGTTCATCACCCAGCCGCTGGTGTTGACAGACATCCTCACGCCTGCGTCGCGCAGCCGCGCCGCCACCTCGAAGATGCCCTGGACGATGAGCGGTTCGCCGCCGGACAGGGCGACGACCCGCGGCCCGAGCGCGACGAGGGCGTCGGCGACCCGCAGCATGTCCGGCGGGCTCAGCTGCCGGGACGGGCGGCGGCCCGACTCCGAGTAGCAGTGCGAACAGCGCAGAGGGCAGGCGTAGGTGGTGTCCCAGACGATCACTTCGGGACCGGGACCGGGACCGCGGCCGGGACCGCGACCGGGGCCGGACTCGACACGGGGTTCAGAGGAAAGGCCGGCGGGAGGAGCGGCAGATGGCTCAGCGCAAGGCTCGGCACAAGGCTCGGAACAAGGCTCAGGACCGGACTCGGAACCGGAGGAACGACTCATGGCAGCCACCCGTTCTCGAAGGACTGGGGGAACCCGGATAAACCGAAAGGCCGGCGGCGGACCGGAAGACCGGGCCCGGGCGCCCCGGAGGGCGCGCCGTCCCGGGTCCGGTCTCCCCCGTACCGCTTCCCTGATGCGATGCTCCGAGTCTGCTGGGAGCCGCCTTTCCGGGGGACCCGGGGGCCCTCCAATGCGCATGGAGGTTAACCGCCATGCACGACGGGGGATTTCTTCTCTGGACTGCCGTCGGGACGGCCCACGATAATGTCCTTCGTGGCAGCAGCCAGAAGCGGGGGTATGCGCGTCATCGCCGTATGCGGCGGACTGTGCATGCTCTGGGCAACGCTCGTCGGGACGACCCAGCTGCAGAACAGGTATACGCTGCCGTGGATCCTGGGTTCCGTTCTCCCGTGCTATTTCGCCGGCTTGTTCCTTTGGTGGCACGCGCCGTCAAGTCCGGTCGCAAGGCGCCTTTTGCTGATCGGTACCTGGCTTTCGATGACCATTGCGATTCGTTACAGCACCACACTTCTGATCAGGGCCTTCGGCTGGAACCTGCGCCCGCGGCCCTACGCCCTCCTCCTGCCGGCCGACTACGGCCTCCAGGTCCTCAGCCAGACCTGCGACCTGATCGTCAGCATCCTCCTCGTCCGGCTGCTCGCCCTGCTGCCCGACGGCGCCGTCCTCTTCCCCTACGAGCGCCGGTTCCTGCGCGCCCTGTGGGGCATGCTGGCCCTGCCTCTCCTGCTGCCCCTGACCGGGATGTCGCAGCTGGCCGTCCACTACGTCGTCTTCTACTACCCCGAGGCCTGGATGCCGGGGATCGGCGCCGTCCTCCTCGTCGTCCGCTGCCTGCGCGCGCCCGCCGCCGGCCGTCCGGACGTCGCCGCCCTGCTGCCCTTCGCCGCGGCCGGCGCGGCGCTCCTGCTGGTCCGGGCCGCCTCCCGGCTCTTCCGCTCCTGGCAGGGCGAGCAGGGCGTGCTCTACTTCGTCGGCGCCGTCCTCGGCGCGCTGCCCTACGTGGCCGTGTCCCTCGTTATCGTCTACGCGGCCTTCCGCCACCGCCTCCTCGGCGTCGACCTCGTGCTGCGCCGCTCGGCCGTCTACGGGTCCCTGTGGCTCATCATCAACAGCTGGTACCTCGGCATGGCCCTGACCCTCGGGCTCACCGCGGGCCAGTACTTCCCCGTCGGCCTGTCCCTGCTCGTCGCCGTCGTCGCCACGGCCCTCTTCCAGCCGCTGCGCGCCCGCCTCAACGCCCTCGCCGAGCGCCGCGTCTTCGGCAAGCGCCTCAGCCGGTTCGAGCTCCTCGTCCAGTTCGGCACCACCCTGGAGCACGCCTACGACCTCGACCGGCTCGCGCCGCAGCTCGCCACCGGCCTGCGCGAGGGCCTGAACCTGCAGTGGGTCGCCGTCCGGCTCGGCGGCGACGGACTGCCCGTGTCCGCCGCCGAGGCCGGAGAACGGCCCCCCGGCGCCGCGCCCCTCGGGGAGTTCCCCCTCCTGTACGGCGAGGACGTCCTGGGCCTCATCGAATACGGCCCCAAGGCCGAGGGCCGCTGCACCCCCGAGGACCACGACATCGGCGAGACCCTGGCCCGCTCCGCCGCCCTGGCCGTGCACAACGTGCGCCTCGCCGCCGAGCTGTGCGCCCGCGTCGAGGAGGTGCAGCGGCAGGCCGCCGAGCTCGACGCCTCCCGCGCCCGCATCGTCCACGCCCAGGACACCGAGCGCCGCCGCATCGAACGCCGGCTCCACGACGGCATCCAGCAGGAACTCGTCGCCCTCGTCGCCAAACTGGCCCTCGCCCGCAACCGCCTGCACCGCGGCGGCGACATCGACGCGGCCCTGACCGAGGTGCAGGACGACGCCTACCGCGTCATCGACGGGCTGCGCGAACTCGCCCACGGCATCCACCCGCCGATCCTCACCGACCAGGGACTCGTGGCCGCCGTGACCTCCTGCGCCCGCCGGATGCCCCTGCCCGTCACCGTCCACAGCGAGGAGTCGCTGGGCGGGGTGCGCTTCGCCCTCGACATCGAGGAGTCCGCCTTCTACCTGGTCTCGGAGGCGCTCACCAACGTGCTCAAGCACGCCGGAGCCACCCACGTCACCATCCGCATCGCCCGCAGCGGCGGCAGGCTCCTGGTGGAGGTCCGCGACGACGGTGCCGGATTCCCCACCGAGACCACCCGCGGATCCGGGCTCACCGGCATGCGCGACCGCATCGAGGCCGTGGGCGGCGAGCTCACGATCACCAGCGGCACCGGTGCGGGCACCACCATCCGTGCGCGGCTCGTGGAGCGAGTGAGGGAGGAGACCCGTGCCTGACCCCCTGCGCGTCGTCATCGCCGAGGACCACTACCTGGTGCGCGAAGGCACCCGGCGGCTGCTGGAGGACACCGGACAGGCCGATGTCGTCGCCGCGGTCGGCACGGCCGTCGAACTCCTCGACGCCGTCGAGCGCTTCCGCCCCGACGTCGTCATCGCCGACATCCGCATGCCGCCCGGCCACCACACCGAGGGCATCACGGCCGCGCACGCCATCCGCGCGGGACACCCCGGCATCGGCGTCGTCGTGCTCTCCCAGCACGCCAACGAGAACTACGCCTTCGACCTCTTCCGCTGCGGCACCGACGGCCTCGCCTACCTCCTCAAGGAACGCATCGGCGAGGTCGACGAACTGCTGCGCGCCCTGCGCGAGGTGGTCGCCGGGCGCTCCGTGGTCGACCCGCGCATCGTGGAGGTGCTGATGGGCAGCCACGCCCGCGCCGCCGACGCGCCGCTGTCGCGGCTCACCCGCAGGGAGCTCGACGTCCTGCGGCACATGGCGGAGGGCAAGACCAACCGGGCGATCGCCGAGTCCCTGCGGCTGTCGGAGTCGACCATCGAGAAGCACGTCAACTCCACCTTCGCCAAGCTGGGCCTCGCCGAAATACCGCAACTGCACCGGCGCGTCAGCGCCGTCCTGGCCTACCTCCGGCACACGCCGCGGCCGCGGGCAGCGGACAACTGACATTCGTTGTCGGGATCCTGACAAGAAGCGGTGCGTGGTGGCACGCTCTTTCCTGCCCCGCGGATCGCCCACGGAGTCCCTCACCGCCGCAGCAGAAGAAGAAGCCGAAGAAGGTGCCGCCATGCCCCGCAGCAAGCCACGCGCGCTCACCCTCGCCCTGCCGGTCGCAGCAGCCCTCCTCGTGACCGGACTGCAGGCCGGTCCCGCGAGCGCCCGCCCGGCCGGCGAGCCGGCCACCGGCACCGGGTGCAGCAGCTACGGAAGGGTCGCGCTCGACACCACCCGCAACACCGCCACGGGCCTGTACGAGCTCGACGACCCCGGGCGCGGCAACCACAGGACGTACGACATGAAGGGCGCGACGACCGGCAACGGCATGCTGTTCACCGACGCCGACAACGTCTGGTGCGAGGACGGCCCGCAGGCCGACGGCGTCGACGCCCACTACGTGCACTCCGTCGTCTGGGACTACTACCTCGGCACCCACGGTCGCAAGGGCGTCCACGGCAACGGCCGCGGCACGTGCAGCCGCGTCCACTACGGCAACCACTACGCCAACGCCTTCTGGGACGGCACGAGCGGCTGCATGACGTACGGTGACGGCGGCCCGAACAGACGGCTCATCACCATCGAGACCGCCGCGCACGAGATGACCCACGGCGTCACGGAGGCGACCGCCAGGCTGACCTACAGCGGCGAGTCCGGCGGCCTCAACGAGGCGACCAGCACCATCTTCGCCGCGGCGGCCGAGTTCTTCGCGAACAACCCGGCGGATCCGGGCGACTACCTCATCGGCGAGCGCACCGACATCACCGGGAACACCGTGAGCGGCCGCATGGACCACCCTTCCAAGGACGGCCGGTCCAAGGACTACTGGTACCCGGGCATCGGCGGCATCGACGTCCACTACTCCAGCGGCCCCGCCCATCACTTCTTCTACCTGCTCGCCGAGGGCAGCGGCCCCAAGGTCGTCAACGGCGTCGCCTACGACAGCCCCACCTACGACGGCAAGCCCGTGAAGGGCATCGGCCGGTCCGCCGCCGAGCGGATCTGGTACCGCGCGCTCACCGCCCACATGACCTCGAACACCACCTACGCGGCGGCCCGCGGAGCGACGCTGCGCGCGGCGGCGGATCTCTACGGCGCGAGCAGCGGCGAGTACGCGGGGGTCGCCGCCGCGTGGGCGGCGGTCAACGTCAAGTAGGGCGGCCCCGCATCCCGTCCGGGACCTCCCGCGACCACTCCGGTGCGTTATACGATCATCACTTTACGTCCGGGGGCGGTCGGGGAGGGGCGGGCATTCATGGGCGCGGGGGGATCGGCGTGGAAGCGGGCGCAGGAGGCCCGGCGGTACGAACGCGAGCTGCGCGAACAGCTCAGGGCTGCCCAGTGGGAGGTCCGCAACTGGGAAGCCGCCAGCGAGGGCGAACGCAAGGTCGCCGCGAAGCTGCAGGTCCTCACCCGGCGCGGCTGGCGCCTGCTGCTCGACCGGCGCTGGCCCGGCACCCGCTCGGCCAACGTCGACATGCTGCTCGTCGGCCCCGGAGGCGTCTTCGTCATCGACGTCAAGAACTGGCGGCACGCCCCCGAGACGGCCGGCGGGCACCTGACGGCCGGCGGGCGCACCTGCGACCGTGAGGTCGAAAAGCTGCTCAAAGTGACCCGGCTGGCGGAGAACGCCGTCTCCGCACGGAACCTGTCACCCGTGGCCGTCCAGCCGCTGATGGTCTTCGCCGGCCGGTCCCTGAACGCCCGGCTCGGCACCGTACGGCTGCTGGGGGAACGGGACGTGACACCGGCGCTCGTCGCCGAACGGCTGCGGCTGCGCCCGTCCGAGGTGAAGGCCGTCGCCGACCACCTGGAGAAGGTGTTCCCCGGCTACGAGGACACCTCGGCCCGCACCGGGCCCGCAGCGCCGGCGGCATCGGTGGCATCGACGGCACCGGCGGTGTCGGCGGCACCCGCGGGGCCCTCCTCGGCCGGGCCCGGGGACGCACCCTTCGAGGACGCGCCCTTCGGGGACGCGCTCTTCGACGCGGAGGGGATACGGAACGCGGCCCTGGAAGCCGCCCGCAGCGCCCCGATCGAACAGTGGATGACATTCCTCCACCCCGACCAGCTCGCCCTCGTACGCCGCAACTGGTCCGGCCCCGCGCGCGTCAGCGGACCGGCCGGCACCGGCAAGACCGTCGTCGCCCTGCACCGCGCCGCGTACCTCGCCGCACGCACCCCCGGCCGGATCCTCTACGTGACCTTCGCCAACAACCTGCCCCGCGTGCAGCGCACGTTCCTGCGGACGATGGCCCCGGCCGTCGCCGACCGGGTCGACTTCAGGAGCCTGCACTCCTGGGCGGGCGAGTTCCTCCGGGCACGCGGCGTCGCGAGCAGGCTCGACCGCGACAGGGCCGAGGGCGCCTTCGGCAGGGCCTGGCAGAGCCACGGCCGCGGCACGGTCCTGGAGACCCTCGACCCGGCACCCGGATACTGGAAGGAGGAGATCGACTACGTCATCAAGGGCCGGGGACTCACGGCCTTCGAGGAGTACGCCCCGCCCCTGCGGCGCTGGCGCCGCCGCACCAACCTGCGCCGCCCCCACCGCGAGGCCGTGTGGGCGCTGTACGAGGAGTACGAGCGCAACCGCACCGGCAAGGGCGTGCACGACTTCAACGACATCCTCGCCCTCGCCCTCGCCGAGGCCCTCGCCCACCCCGGCGCCACCCCGTACACCTCGGTCGTCGTCGACGAGGTCCAGGACCTCACCTTCGTCGGCGTACGCCTGCTCCACGCGCTCGTCGGCGACGCGCACAACGGCCTGCTGCTCGTCGGCGACGGCCAGCAAGCCGTCTACCCCGGCGGATTCCGCCTCTCCGACGCGGGCATCGACGTCCGCGGCCGCGGACAGGTGCTGCGCAAGAACTACCGCAACGCCAAGGAGATCCTCGACGCCGCCCTCGCCGTCGTCGCCGACGACTCCTTCGACGACATCGACGGCACCCCGACGGCAGGGCGCCGCGACGTCGACCTCGCCTACGGCGACGGCCGGGTCACCAGGTTCACCGCGGCGACCCGGGCCGAGCACGACGAGGCGCTCCTCGCCGCCCTGCACGCCCTCGGCCCCGAGGCGTGGCCCGACTCCGCGGTGCTCTGCCGCACCGGAACGGAGCGGGACCGCTACCGGCGGCTCCTGACCCGGGCCGGCATACCCGCGATCACCCTGGAGCAGTACGACGGCCGCCCGGTGCCCGGTGTGAAGCTGGGCAGCTACCACCGCGCCAAGGGACTGGAGTTCAAGCACGTGCACCTGCCCGACCACGACGCCCCGGCCGCGGCCGGGGCGGGTGACGGCGCCGACGAGGGCGTCGTGCGCGAGCGCCGCGAGCTCCACCGCAGCCAGCTCTTCGTCGCGATGACGAGGGCGCGGGACACGCTGTGGCTGGGCTCGGTGACGCGCGGCTGAGCCGGCGGCGGTGGCAGCGGTCGGCGGGGCGGTGGGGCGGTGGGGCGGTGGGTCAGCGCCCCCAGCGCAGCCCGGGCGTCTGCACGGGCGCGTCCCACAGCCGCAGCAGCTCCTCGTCCACCTGGCAGAGCGTCACCGACGCGCCGGCCATGTCGAGCGAGGTGACGTAGTTGCCGACCAGCGTCCGCGCCACCGGCACGTCGCGCTCACGCAGCACGCGGTGCACCTCGGCGGTGAAGCCGTACAGCTCCAGCAGCGGCGTCCCCCCGGCCCCGTTCACCAGCGCCAGCACCGGGCCGGTCGGCTGCAGGTCGGCCAGCACGGCGTCCACGGCGAAGTCCGCGATCTCGCCCGACGTCATCATCGCCCGCCGCTCCCGCCCCGGCTCGCCGTGGATGCCCACGCCGAGCTCCAGCTCTCCGGCGGGCAGGTCGAAGGTGGGACTGCCCTTGGCGGGAGTGGTGCACGAGGCCAGAGCCACCCCGAAGCTGCGCGACGCCTCGTTCACCCGCCGCGCGATCGCCTCCACCCGCTCCAGCGGCGCCCCCTCCTCGGCGGCCGCACCGGCGATCTTCTCCACGAAGAGCGTGGCACCGGTGCCGCGCCGCCCGGCGGTGTACAGGCTGTCGGTGACGGCGACGTCGTCGTTGACGAGCACGCTGGCCACCTGGATGCCCTCGTCCTCGGCCAGTTCGGCGGCCATGTTGAAGTTGAGGACGTCACCCGTGTAGTTCTTCACGATGAACAACACGCCCTCGCCGCTGTCCACGGCAGCGGCGGCCCGCACCATCTGATCGGGAACGGGCGACGTAAAAATTTCGCCGGGACAAGCGGCATCCAGCATCCCGGCCCCCACGAACCCCCCGTGCAACGGCTCGTGCCCGGACCCGCCCCCGGACACGAGCGCCACCTTCCCGGCCACGGGCGCGTCGCGCCGCACGACGACGCGCCGCTCGACGTCGACACTGAGCTCGGGATGCGCGGCGGCCATACCGCGGAGGGCGTCGGGGACGACGGACTCGGGGACGTTGATCAACATTTTCATGCGGGTTCCCTACTGAGCTGATAGGGGGTCAGCTTTTGGCTGAGGCGCTGGACCTGGGAACAGTATCGAGATCGGCGCCGGACGCGGGAGTGAGGGCAGGCTCGGCCTGAGCGCGTCGCCTCGTCGCTCGCGCCGAGGTGACCTGGCCCCCTTCCCTCAGGGGGGCCAGGTCCACCCATGAGCGGTACCCGGCCCCATTCTCCCGCCCGGAACCGGCCGGAAGGGTGGTGAGTGCCGCCGCAGTCCGGCGGCGAGACCTCAGCGACGGAGTCCGAAATGACCACGCAGCGTGCCCTTTCCCCCTTCGAGACCGGCTACTTCAGCGCATCGGACCGGTTCGGGAGCATCCCGGTCGCCGGCATGCCCCTGTTCATCGGGTCGGTGGTGCGCGGCCACGTGGACGCCCTCCTGCTGCGGCGCGCCCTGGCCGAACTCGCGGCCGTACACCCGCTGCTGCGCTGCCAGGTGACTGCGGAGGGCGGGGACGGCGGGAGCGCCGGGCAGGAAGGCGCCCTCGCGTTCCGGACCCGGGAAGACTTCCGGCCCCGGCTCGACGTCACCGAAGGCGGTGACGACGCGTTCCTCCGGCTGATCAACTCTCCGCAGGACTGGGCGGCCGGCCTGTTCCGGGGATGCCTGCTGCGCGACGGCTCGTCGAGCCGGGTCGTGCTGGTGATCCACCACGGGATCGCCGACGGCCGGTCCGCGTTCGCCCTGCTCGACGAGATGTGGCGCCGCTACACCGCGCTGGCCTCCGGCACGGGCCTGCCCGTGCCGGTCGGGAGCCGGCTGCCGGACGCGGTGGACACCCGGCTCGCCTCCGTCGTGGCCGACGCGGAGGTCGACGAGCTCCCCGGCGTGTTCGCCCGGGCGGCCGCCGGCGGACCGGCACCCGCGATGCTGCGACCGGACGCCGACGGCACGGCCGAGGATCCGCTGGGCCGCTTCGCCCTGGACCGCTTCGAGCTCGACCCCCGGACCACCGAGGGGCTCGTCGCCACCTCCCGCGCATACGGTCTGACCGTCAACGCCCTGCTGTGCGGGGCCGCGCTCGCCACGCTCCGGGCGCTGCTGGAGCCCGTGACGGGCGCGCTGCCGATGATCTGCGGCAACGCCGCGGACCTGCGCTCCTCGCTCCGGCCCGAGCTGCCCGCGAGCACCGTGCTCAACTGCGTCTCCGGGCTCGGCACGATGCTGTCGGTGGACGCCGGCGCGGATCCCGTCGCGCTCGCCCGGGAGATCTCCGCCGACGTCCGCGCCGCCCTGGCCCGGCGTGATCCCGCACGCTTCCTGCTCGCCTCGCAGCGGGTCCGCAGCGCGTCGGAGGCGGCGGCCTTCCGCACTCAGCCGACGGTCGCCGTCTCCAACGTCGGCCGGATACCGCGCCACCCGGCGCCCGCGGGCCTGAGCGTCGTCCGAGACGAGGCGTACGCGATGGCGGCGGGGATGCCTCCGAAGCTGACCGCGTTCACCTACGACGGACGGCTGACCGTGCAGGTCGAGTACGACACCGCCGTGTACGGCCGGGAGCGGATGGGACGGCTGGGCCGTGACCTGGAGGCGGCGCTGCGGGAGATCGCGCTCGCCCCCGCACCGGCCGGCTCCGGCCCCCGCGTCTAGCCGGGGTCGGGGTCGCCGACGCCGGTCATGGTGACGTTGCCGCCCCCCGTCCCGGTCGCACGGCGCTCGTCAGGCGCCGCAGGCGGCCCTCAGGCGGGCGGCGGTGCGGAAGGCGTCGCCGCGCCAGCCGTTGCGGTAGGGGTGACGCGGGCCGTCGTGGCGCGTCTCGCGGAAGGACGCCAGCACCTCCGCTGCCTCTTCAAGGGTGTGCTCCTCACTGCCGAGGAGTTCACGGACCGCGACGAGCGCCTCGATGCAGTGCAGTGCGCGCGCGGCGAGCCACTCCTCGACGGCCGCCATGCCGCCCGCCTCGCGCTCGCCCCGGAGGAGGCCCGTGGTGTACTCGAAGGCCGCGGCCAGTTGTGCGTAGGTGCCGTCCTCCTCCGGGTGGAACCCCGGGGCGAGGGCGACGATCAGGCGCGTCAGCCAACCCTCCCCGTCCTCGGCGAGGGCCGCGTGGTCCTTGGCGAACTCGTCCCAGTCGGCCTCGGTCGCGTGGTAGAGGATGTAGCTGAGGCTCGCGGGCTCGTCCGCCTCGGCCAGCACCCGCTCCAGGAGCGGGTACGGGACCCGGACGTGCTCCGCGAGCAGCACGGCGTCGTAGAGGTCCTTGGCCTCGGGGTGCATGTCCGTCACCAGCCACAGGAGCTTCCACACGAGCGAGAGCTCCGGGCTCGCCGCCGGCATCGGCACCCCGGGGAGCACCTCGGTCCGTACGGGTGGGGCGGGCAGGGTCTCGTTGAAGACGAAGTCGAGCTGGACCGTGCCGGAGGGCACACCGTCCGCGACGGCCGTCCACGGCAGGACCAGGCGCCGGCCCGGCACCCGGTCGTAGGTCCAGATCTCGTCGCTCACCGCGCCCGTCGCGTCGATCCGCACCGGGCTCCCGGTCTCCCGCGAGCGCTCCTCGGCGGCCCGGGCGATCTCCTCCAGCATCGTGTCGGTGCGGGCGTCGCCGAGCTGCCAGGTGTCGGGCACGACGACGAAGTCCAGGTCGCCCGGCTCCCGGGCGGCGTCCCCGAACCACGCCTTGAGCAGCACGCTCCCGCGCAGCACCAGGTGCTCCGCCCACGGGGAGCCCGCGACCGCCGCGAGGGTGAGGCCGAGGGCGCGGCGCCGGGCGGCGTACCAGGTGCCGCCCGTCGCCGGGTCGGTGAACTCGGGCTCGCTCAGCCGCATGCCCAGCGCGTGGTGGTTGGCCGCCGGGTCGTACACCGGGTGCTGGAACACCCCTTCACCCGGCACCGGGAGGAGCGTGCGGGGAAGATCCCGCTTCACCCGGGTCTCCTCGTCCGGCGGCAGCTGCGGGACGACCGCCTCGGCGTCCCACGGCCCGTACTGGAACTGCTCCCACGGTGTCGTCGTCATGCGCCCGTCCCCTCTGCGTCATCGTGGCCCTCGTCGATCCAGCCGGCGTCGAGCGACTCGTCGCTGTCGTGGACGACGAACTCCCGCTCCTCGGAGACGACGGTGTACCCGCCGGCCCGCACGGCCGCCACCAGCGCGTCCAGCCGGGCCCCGGCCGTCCGGCGCCCGACCGCGCGGCAGCGCTGCGTGACGAACCGCTCGGCGCGGCCGTCGGTGCGCACCCGGCGTGCGTTGCGCGACAGGTGCGCGCAGTGGGCGGCGGCGAGGCGGGCCGGCACGACGAGGTCCGTACCGGGGGCGAGCAGCAGTTTCAGGTGGTGCTCGAAGTAGTAGCGCGACCCGAGGGCCGCCGCCTCCGTGTCGGTCTCCGGTACCCCGTCGGCCCACGGGGCCGCCTCGATCTTCGTCCGGACGACCGTGAACCCGGCGCCGTCCAGTCCCCGGGCCGCGTCCTCCACCGCCGCCCGCACGTCCGGCAGCGCGCCGGAGCGGCGCAGGGTGAGCATCGGCTGGCTGGGGGTGCGGCCGCGGTCCAGCAGGATGTCGGTGAACTTCATCCCGTGGTCCGCCG
This sequence comes from Streptomyces telluris, assembly GCF_024519335.1. Lineage (NCBI taxonomy): Bacteria > Bacillati > Actinomycetota > Actinomycetes > Kitasatosporales > Streptomycetaceae > Streptomyces > Streptomyces telluris. Next base: position 57,593 of record NZ_JANIID010000021.1, on the reverse strand, counting down.
CGTACCGCTGGAGGGCCTGGTCGGCCCCGGCGGTCGTGGAGGGGCGGACGGTCAGATGGGCCTCGAAGTCACCGGCGAAGGCCGGTATCGAGGCGGTGGGCGGGGGTGCGGGTGCGGTGGTGCTCGGTATCACCGGCACATGATCGCAGGTGGGCGGGGCCGCGCTCCCGGAATTCCACCGCCGCCCGCTTGCGGTGGTGCGGCGAGCGGCCCTTCGAGGGGCGGGCGGTGGAGCGGGGGCACCCCGCACGGCCGGGGGTGCACGAGACGTGCGCCGTGCAGGGTGGGTTCGAGGGACGCCGGTGGCGTCAGAGGGCGAGTGCGCCGAGGTCGACGGCGGCGGCCATGGCCAGGGCTCCGGCGTCGTTGAGGTGCATGCCGTCCCCGCTGTCGAACTCGGGGCGGATGTGGTCCGGCCGGGCGGGGTCCTCCACGGCGCGGGCGACGTCGAAGACCGAGTCGAAGGTGTCGCCGGTGCGGAGCCACTCGTTGACCTCGCGCCGGGCGGCCAGGCCCTCGGGGGTGTTGTGGCCCGGGTAGATGGCGCCGGCGAACGGGCCGATGGTCGCCGCGTGGATCGTCAGCCCGGCGTCGTGCGCGCGGCGGGCCAGCTCGGTGAACCCGGCCGTCAGCTCGCCGGCCGTGGCGGGGGGCAGGCCGACCATTCCGGGCAGGCCCAGGTCGTTGATGCCGAAGTTCACCAGAACGTGGGCGGCGCCGGGCACGGACAGCACGTCCTGCTCGAAGCGCGCCAGGGCGTGCTCGCCGATCTCGTCGGTCAGCAGCCGGTTTCCGGCGATGCCCTGGTTGACGGTCCAGCCGCGCTCCAGGCGCCGGTTGAGCGCGTCGACGGAGCGCCGGTTGGCGCCGAGGGTGGTGCCGACGCCCTCGAACCAGGAGTCGCCGAACGCGACGGCGACCGCCGTGCCCTCGGGCGCGAGGACGTCGATCCCGGTCACGTAGAACCTGGCCTGCACCTGTTCGGCTCCGGGGAGGGCCGTGGCCCCGGCCCGGTTCCCGCCGGTGACGTAGGCCGTCTCGACGGGCATGTGCGAGTAGGTGGCCGGGCCGGTCTGCGCCGGCAGGTAGAGGCTGAGCACGAGATCGGCGCCCGCCCGGACGGACAGGCCGACCGGGTCGCTGACCACCTCGCCGCCCGCCGGGACCGTCACCTGCGCCGAGCCGTCGAACCGTACGCAGGTGTCGGTCTCGGCGACGATCTCGTCGGCCGTCTTGCGCTCGGCCACCCGGGCCTCGGCGACGGTCAGCGGGGCGCGGCCGTAGCGGTTGGAGAGCCGCACGCGTATCTGCTCGCCGCCGCCCGCCATGTACAGGACCTGACGGACCGTCTGGTCGTCGAAGCCGCGGGGCTCGGTGAGCCGGATCTCCTCGTACGGGCTGATCACCGCGCTGCGGAATCCCGCCACCCACTGCTGGGTCATGACGCGCCTTTCTCTCGTGTGCCTGTCGTTCGTACGGTCGATTGGGTGAGTTCGCCGGGTGCCGTCTCCCGGGGGAGCGCCGCCCGGGCCGCCACCGTCTCCGTCCCGGTGCCGCGCAGCCGCCTCGCGAGGGCCGCGCTGATGGCCAGCGTGACCAGGCAGAGGACGGACAGCACGAGGGGCAGGGCGCCGACGTCGTACTCCTCGATGACCGCGCCCAGCGTGGGCGGGAAGGCGACGGAGCCGAGCATGGCCGCGGCGATGACGTAGGCCATGGCGTTGCCCGCGGCGGGGGCGGAGCGGTTCAGCCAGTTCAGGCCGTTGGGGAAGATGGGGCCGATGCACAGCCCGGCGGCCGCGTACGCCCAGGGGGCGAGGCCCGGCACCGGTACCAGCAGGACGCTGACGGTCATCAGGGCGCAGGCGCCGGTCACGATCGCGGCGGGCGACCAGCGGCGGGCCAGCGGGGCGACCAGGAAGCGGCCGACGGTCATGGCCAGCCAGTACGCCGACGTCGCGACGGTCGCACCGGTCATGCTCTGACCGAGCGCGTGCAGGTGGGTGGGCTCCCAGTTGCCGATGCCGCTCTGCACCGCGAAGTGCAGCATGTAGACGGCGACGAACCCGGCGAGCACGACGGCCGTGCCGCGTCCGCCGGAGCGGCGGGCGGGGGCGGGGGAAGCCCCGGCGAGTTCGGAGGGCGTCGGGCGGGCACGGATCCCGCGGACGCACGCCAGGGGGATCAGGGTCAGGAAGCCGATCGCGATGAACGTGGCGCCGTAGCGTTCGGGGCCGGTGACGGCGATGACGGCCGGCGCCAGGACCGTGCCGAGGCCGAAGCAGCCGTGCGCCACGTTGAGCAGGGCCGGTCCGCGGGAGCCGAGCCCGATGAGGAACAGCCGGCTGATGGCGAAGTCGACGCCGCCGAGGCCGAGTCCCGTGACGACCGCGGCCGCCAGCATCAGGGGCCAGGTCCCGGAGAGGCCGAAGGTGACGGTGCCCGCCAGCATGGTCAGGTAGGACGAGGTGAGCAGGGCCCGGTTGCCGATGCGGTGATGGACGGCGTTGAAGCCGAGGACGCCCACCACCGCGCCGAGGGACTGGGCGGCCAGCGCCATCCCGGCCGTCGGCTCCGACAGGCCGAACCGGTCGCGCAGCGCGGGGACCACCGGGCCGTACAGGGCGATCAGCGCGCCGATGATGACCATGCCTAAGCAGGACGCCACCACGGCGGTGCGGGAGAACAGCGGCTCCTGCTCGCCTCGGGCAGAAGGCGACCCGCCGCCCGGGGCCGTCACTGCGCGTCCTCGCCGGCCGGCGCGAGCGTGGTCAGGAAGGCGGCCACGTGCTCGGCAGCCGCCTCGCGGGCGGCCTGCGGGTCGCCGCCGTCGATCGCCTCCAGGATGCGGGCGTGTCCCGGGTCCCCGTAGTGCTCCTCGGGCCGGCGCACGCCGCCGACCCGGACCGAGTCCCGGACGGAGCCGAGCATGCTGCCGTACAGACGGGTCAGCACGGGGTTGCCCGCGGCCTCGACGACGGCCGTGTGGAACTCCACCGCCGCCCGGTTGAACTCGCCGGCCCTGCCGTCCCGGTGGGCGGCCGTCTGACGCTCGTACACCGCCGCGAGACGGTCCAGGTCGGCCCGGCTGCGGCGTTCGGCGGCGAGTCCGGCCGCCTCCACCTCCAGGCCGCGCCGGGTCTCGAGGACGTAGCGGAGCTCGACGTCGGCCAGGTAGCGGGTCAGGACGGCGTCGACCTCGTGGGTGCCGCGCACGAACGTCCCGCGGCCCTGCGCCGTCTCCAGCAGGCCCACGTACACCAGGGCCTGTACCGCCTGGCGCAGCGTGCTGCGGCTGACCTCGAGTTCTTCCACGAGCTCGTCCTCGATGGGGATCTTGCTGCCCATCGGCCACCGGCCGCTGACGATCTCGGACTTCAGCCGGTCGATGGTGCCTTCGATCAGTGCTGAACGCGGTACTGCGCGCACTCCGCTCACCTCCTCATAGAACATATCATCATCCCTTAGTTAGGTAACCCTAACTCACGGGAGGGGCCGGCACCGTGCCGACGGCGACGGTGGTGCCCTCGCTGACGTACCCGTGCCGGGAGCGGAGCGGATGGTCCTCCGCACCGGCATCGGCGAACGGCACCATCCGGTGGTCCCAGCCGCTGCCCAAGCCGCGTGCCTGCCGGGCGATCAGGGCGCAGATGCGGGTCCAGAACCGCAGGGTCTCGGGCTCCAGCGGAGCGATGTGCTCGATCACCGTCGTGTGCTGGCGCACCGAGGCCAGGCCGGCCTCGCGCAGCCACCGGTGGAGTTCACGGCTGCGCAGCAACTGCCGGGCGTACGGGCAGGACGGGGCCGCCGCGCGGAAGAAGTCGGTGAGGAGGAACGGATCGCCGGGCCGCACCGCGAGCGCCGTGACGTCCGGCACCTGAACGGCCACCAGCCCACCCGGCCGCACGACCCGGCGCAACTCCCTCAGGGCCCGTTCGAGCATGCCGTCGTCCAGGTGCTGCAGGACGTCGGCGCACCACACGGCGTCGAAGGAGCCGTCGGCGTGGGGGAGGTCGAGGACGTTCGCGTGGCGCACGTCCACGGCGCGCCCGGGATCGTACTGACGCATGCGCTCCTCGGCGATCGCCGTGTTCCGCGCGATCCGGTCCACCGCCGACACGCGCCCTTCGGGGCCGACCAGCTCGGCGAGCCAGGGCAGGAAGTCGCCACTGCCGCAACCCGCGTCGAGTACGTGCCATCCGGAGCCGATCCCCACCTGCTCCAGCGCGGACTGGTAGGACTGCAGGCACGTGGCGGGGCGGGCGTGGACCAGGGTGGGAGCAGCGTGTTCCGGCTCGATGACGCGGTCCAGGGTCAGCATGTCGATGTTCCTTAGGTGTGCTGGTCGGGTGAGGACGAGGCGCGCGGCCGGCTTCAGCTCTTGTCCGCGGCGGCCTCGGCGGGGCGCCGCGCCGCGTGCTCCGTCCCGGGCCGTACGAGCGGGCCGCCCGCGGCCACGGGAACGCTCTTCCGGGAGGAACGCCGCGTCGTCAGCAGGCGCATGGCGGGCATCTCCCACCACCGGTAGACCGCCCAGGCGATCAGCAGGGTGACCGCCGCGAAGGCCGCGGCGAGCGCGGACGCCGTCCAGGCGTTCCAGGACCTGTCGTGGCCGAGCAGGTCGTGCCCGATCCGCAGGACGGTCTGGTGCACGAGGTAGAAGGCGAAGGACACCTCGCCCAGCCACACCATGGACCGGCTCCTCAGGGGGGACTTGCGGCCCTCCAGGTCGGCCATCGTGACGGCCGGGATGAAGAGCGTCAGAGGGATCACGGTGATGGCGGAGAGACCGTAAAGGACGGGGGCCTGGACTGCGGCGGCGTAGCCGATCGCCAGCAGGCCCGTGGCCACCGCCACGGGAATCCGGGGCCAGGCGCCGTCCTTGACCAGCTTCGCCACGGCGATGCCCAGGAGGAACTCCAGGCAGCGCGACACCGGGAAGGCGTAGACCAGCCAGTACTGGCGCACGGACACACCGCTGTCCAGCTCGGGGTGCGACACGTCGAGCGGCATGCCGGGCCCGCCGTGCAGGAGGCCGGCGACCACGGGCAGCAGCCAGACGCCCGCGACGGTCGCCGCGACGACCGTCCAGGTGCCGGTCCGGCCGAGCCGTCCGACGAACCGCGCCAGCAACGGGAACATGAGGTAGAAGAACAGCTCGCAGCACAGCGACCAGCTCGGCCGGTTCACGCTGAAGAAGAAGTCGAGGCGCGGGATCCACGTCTGCACCAGCGCGAGGTTCGCCGTGGCGGATCCCGCGGCGACCTGCTCCCCGAACAGCAGCAGGAGGGGCAGGGTGAGCACCCAGAGCAGCAGGTGGTTCGGGTAGATCTTCGCGAGGCGGCGGCGCAGGAATTCACGGGCGGGCCGGTTCGGTTTCGCCGACCAGGCGAGGACGAATCCGCTGAGGATGAAGAAGAACGAGACGCCGACGCCGCCCGCCGGATTGAAGATCTTCGACAACACCGGGTTCGCGCTGTCGTCGTACAGCTTTTCCACGCTCAGGTGGAAGAAGAAGACCAGCAGGGCCGCCACGAACCTCAGGCCGGTCAGGGACGGGAGCCGCGAGTCGGCGAGTGTCCGTTCGTTTTTCATGTTTCCCCCATGAATTCTTGCTTCTGGTGGTGCAGACGGTGCCGCGCCCGGCCGGGCCGGGCGCGGCACCCGTATCCGTGTCCGTCAGGCGGTGAACTCGACGTCCAGGCCCGAGCCCGCGGTGAGCAGGGTCCCGGCCCCGGCGGTCCCGGTCTCCGGGGACCCGGCCCCGGCCGCTCCGGTCACGGAGAAGCCGAAGCGGCGGGTCAGCTCCGCGACCGAGCCGGCCGGGTCGTCCGAGCCGAAGGTCATGCGGGACGCTCCGACGGCGAGCCGGTCGCCCGTCCGCCGGCCCTCGTCCACCACGTGCTCGAACAGCTCGATGTTGGTGTGCTCTCCGATGCGCACCATGGCCATCTTCGACAGCGCCGCGACGGGGGTCTCGAACTGGCGGCCCATCAGATCCCGGTCGGAGGAGATGACGGACCCCAGGACGCGCCGGCCGCCGAAGCAGCTCGTCAGCAGCTCGACCGCGGCCTCCAGGTCCCGGACGCTGTAGCCCACGTGGTCGATCCCCATCAGGGTGGGGACCGGGGACGCCTCCTGCGGCACCTGGCCGTGGAACAGCTCCGAGGCCTCCGCCGAGGGGGACTCGGGCCACTCCTGCAGCTCGCCGTACGCACCCCAGGGGAAGCGGAAGTACACCCACTTGTGGTGGCGCAGCGCCCCCTCGGGGATCTCCATGACCTCGCCGAGGATCCTGATCCCCGGGCACTGCGCGAGGAACTGCGCGGCCTGCTCGATGTTCCCGGTGCGGAAGCAGAAGTGCGCGGTGCCGATGTCCACGACCGAGGCGTCGAACGCCGCCCCGGCGGTCGCCTCGTACGAGAAGAGGCGGAGCCGGGTCTGCGGGTCCAGCTGCAGCAGGACGCTGCGGGCGGGCACACCGTGGTCGTCCACGGAAACCGCTCCGGGGCCGTCCGCCGTCTGCTCTCCGGGCGCGGCCGGCAGCACCTCGGCGCCGAAGACGGTCCGGAACAGGTGCGCCGCGGCGTCCACGTCCGGAACCGCCATGGAGAAACCGTCCAGGCTGTTCTTCACCGAATGCTCCGATCCATGTGGCGTGAGGGGAAGGGGGGCGCGGGCGGTCACGCGAGCACCGCGGACCGGACGGCGGAGTTGAACGCCTCGGCGGCCCGGGCGACGTCCTCCTCGGTGCTGCGCACGCCGACGCCGAACCCGGAACCGAGGTGCGCGTCCGAGACGCCGACGGAGATGGCGACCGAACGGGACAGCAGGTCGTCGGTGCGGGGGAGGTCGCCCTGCGCGTAGCGGATCGATGTGTTCCCGCTCAGCTGGGGCATGTTGCCGTAGTAGTGGCGGCCGGAGTCGACGAGCGGCTTGGTGGAGAGCCCGGCCGCCACCTCGCGGGCGCGGTCCGCGCTGTCGAAGGTGTGGACGACGACGTTGGCGCAGTCGCCCTCGGCGTCGTTGAGGACGCGCTGCCGCATGCCCTCCTGCGGCTCGATGAGCTCGACCAGCCGGTTCCTGATGCCGCGGGTCCCGGCGAGCACGGTGTCGACCCGCTGCAGCTGGGCACAGGCCACGGCCGCACTCAGCTCGGGCATGCGCAGGTTCAGGCCGAACGTGGCCTCGCCCGTGCCGGCCCCGTTGTTGTCGCGCAGGGGCGGCCAGCCCTGGTCCTGGTAGGCGAATCCGCGGGCGTAGGCCGTGCGGTCGCGGAAGACGGCCATGCCGCCCTCGCCACAGGTGATCACCTTGAAGGGGTTGAACGAATAGGCCCCCGCGTCGCCGATCGTCCCCAGCCGGGAGCCCCGGTAGCTTCCGCCGCAGGCCTGTGCGGCGTCCTCGATGAGCAGGATGCCGTGACGGTCGGCGATCTCCTGCAGCCGTGCCATGTCGCACGGCGCGCCCAGCATGTGCACGGCCATGACGGCACGCGTCCTGGGCGTGATCCTGCGCTCGACGTCCTCGGGGTCGAGGGTCAGGGACTCGTCGACCTCCGCGAGGACGGGCGTCGCGCCGAAGTGGCCGATCGAGCCGATGGAGGCGACGTAGGTGTAGCCGGGGACGATGACCTCGTCGCCGGGGCCGATGCCCAGCCCCGCGAGGACCGTGGCGAGGGCCGAGGTCCCGCTGTTGACCGCGATCGAGGGGCCGCTGCGGAAGAGGGCCTCCAGGTCGCGCTCCAGCCGGCGGACGAAGGAGTGCTTCTCCGGATCGTCGAACAGGTACCGGGTGAGGCTCCAGTTCTCGAGTACCTGGTCGATGTTGCGTCGCTCCTCGTCGCCGAGGAATTCAAATCCTGGACCCGGCACGGGTCTCCTCCTGGTGTGGTGGTGCGTAGGGGGTGCGGTGCTCAGTGCTGCAGGGCGAGGGCGGGCAGGTCCTCGCCGGCGGACTGCGCCACGGCCTTGAGCAGGGCGGTGACCTGGTGCAGCTCGTCCCGGGTCACCTCCTGGGTGAAGGTGCAGGAGCCGATCTCCTGGACGACCGGCAGGTTGAGGCTGCCGTCGCGGTGCAGCCGCGCCTCCTCCATGGCGCGCTCGAGCATGTCGATGTCGTAGAACAGCGGGTGGTCGAGGGGGAGTCCGACGCGGTGCATGGTGCGGGCCACCCGCTGGACGTCGGTGCCGCCGAGCCAGCCCCGGACGTACGAGAGCAGCGCGGTGAACAGGCAGTCGATCGCCACCGCCTCGCCGTGCAGCAGCTCGGGGACGACCGCCATCTCGATCGGGGGGCTGAAGGTGTGGCCGTAGTCGACGATGCGGCGCAGGTCCTTCTCCCAGAGGTTCTGGCGCAGCTCGGACTGCATGCCGTCGATGGCCCGCGTGACGACCTCCTCCGCGGGCTCCGTGCGGAAGTGCGAGGCGACCAGGTCGGGGCCGTGCTCCTCCAGCAGGGAGAACAGGCGGCTGTCCTTGATCATGGCCATCTTGAGGATCTCGCCGCACCCGTTGACCAGGTGCCGCCGGGGCAGCGAGGCGAGGAGGCCGGTGTCGACGACGGTCCGCATCGCGGGGTGGAAGGTGCCCAGGCGGTTGCGGTTGCCCTGGTGGTTCACGGCCGTCTTGGCGGAGACGCTGCCGTCGATCATCCCCAGGAGGGTGGTGGGCACCCGTACCCAGGGAATGCCCCGGCGGTAGATGCTGGCGGAGAAGCCCGCGACGTCGATCAGGACGTTCCCGCCGATCGCGATCGGCGGGTTGCTCTGCCGGCGCGCGCCCGACCGCTCGAGCGCATCGACGATGGCGAGGCACGTGTCGAGGTTCTTGTTGACCTCTCCGGAGTCGACCTCGATCACCTCGACGGCCACGTCGTGGGCGGCGAAGTACGCCTTGACGCGGTCCAGGAGAAACGCGGACAGCGCCGCGTCGAGTATCACGAGCTGCTTTGCGGACGAGGCGCTGCGGTCAACGGTTTCGAGGAGCAGCGGGTTGTCCGGGGAAAACACGTCCCTGGTGATGGCGACGTGGTATTTCACCTGCAGTTCGGCTTCGATGTCCAGCGTGTTCTGGATGGCGGGAGACATGGGTTTTCCCTCCTGGGTGAATACATGAGGGGAACAGGGGAAGCAGCGCATGGGGGAACCACAGGAAAGGGTTTCCAACCGGCCGGGAAAGCCCTTGCGCTGAGCATGTATCGAACCCTAGGCGGGCTTGATCGCCAAGTGAAATTACTACTGCGCATCATTTATTCGGCACACGTATGGACGCATGCGCCGCACGCCTGCTCCTCGCGGGCCCTCGCTCCGCCCGGACCTCTCCCGAGGGAGGATTGCCTGTACAGAAGGGGTGGGATCAAGCCTCCCGGCTCAAAGCCTTCGTCTGTGATCAGCGTCATAAACGCCCCGCCCTTTGGGAAAACTTGACGGATTGCGGTGTTTATGGAGCTGTTGCGGCTCACGCGGGCGTAAGAGGGGTGTTAAAAGTACAGAGTTGGTAAAGGGGAGCTCAAGTGGCTGGGGCGGCCGGGGCCGATGTGGGCCGGTGAGGGGCTGGTTGCGTGATCAACCGGCGTCTCGTCGGCATGGCCCGGGTGCTAGGTTTTCGGTGCGTACTGACCGTAAGAACGGGGGAGCGGCGGGCGTGCAATGGTGCACGCGGGTGCCGCACGGTTATTCAGCGAGAGAACCGGATGAGCGACCGGTTTTCCCGGCGCCGTCACGCAGGCTCCCCTTTTGTGTTGCGTCCTGGTCGATCCGGTATCCCAGGAGCGTATGAGGGGGCTTTGACGATGCGTGAACAGGTGCGTCCGGCTGTCGGGAACACAGATGTCGACCTGTCCCAGTTCCGGTGCTTCATAGCGGTCGTCGAGGCGGGCAGCTTCACCGGCGCCGCCCAGCGCCTCCACGTGACCCAGCCCACCGTCTCCCGCGCCGTCCAGCGCCTGGAGACCGCGCTCAACGCCCGGCTCCTGAACCGCTCCACGCGCCACCTCAGCCTCACCCCGGAGGGCAGGACGTTCCACGCCGACCTCCGGGAGGCGTACGTCCAGCTGGACCGCGCGATCAGTCGGCTGCACTCGTCCTCGGTCCTGCGGATCGGCTTCTGCTGGCTGCTGCCCGAGCAGTTCTCCCGGTTCGTCACGCGGTTCGCGAAGGAAGCCGGGGTCGACTTCGAATTCGTGCGCGACGACACGGCCACGGCCGGCCTGCACAGCGGGCACACCAACGTCGCCCTGCTGCGCCGCATCCCCCGCGACCTGCCCGTCGCCGCGCTCCCGCTGTGGGAGGAGACCCGGGTGGCGGCCGTCGCGCGCAACTCGCCGCTCGCCCGCCGCGACCACGTGGACTGGGCGGAACTCGCCGACTGGCCGCTGGTCCGCAACACGGTGAGCGGAACGACGTCCCCGGACCTCTGGCCGCCCCGGCACCGTCCCGAGGTCGGCGCCGTGTGCAGCAACCACGACGAGTGGCTGGAGGCCGTCGCCGCCGGCCGGGGCATCGGCACGGTGCCGGAGCTGGCCGCCCGGCGCAACAGCCATCCGTCGGTGGTGTACGTGCCGGTGCGGAACGCCCCCGCGGTCCAGGTGTCCCTCGCGCTGCCCGAACGGGGCGCGCACCCCCTGGCCGAGCAGCTTGCGGCTGCCGCGGGCAGGGAGTTCTCCGCGGCCCTGGCCCGGTGAGCCTCCCGGCACCCCGGCCGGCCGGCGCCGCGGCGAGGGAGACCCGCCGCCGCGAAGGGGATCCGCCGCGGCGAAGGAGGCCCGGCCCCGCCCGGGTCAGCCCGTGGTGGCCAGGCGCTCCCGCCACCACTCCACCGTCGCCTTCACCTGCTCCTCGACGGGCGTGGCGCGTACCGTGAACGCGGCCTCGTAGGCGCCGGAGTCGGTCACGAACGGGCGGTCGAACTGGTAGCGGATCTCCCTCAGTTCGCGGAGGAGCGGGGAGAAGAGGGACGCGACGCTCAGGATCGCCGGTGAGAGCCGGCGGACCGTGACCGGGCCCGAACCCGCCTGGGCGCCCAGGCGGGTGATCATCTCGCGGGTGGAGAGCGGGGGTTCCGTCGGGGCGTGCCAGGCCCTTCCCCAGGCCCGTTCCTCGCCCGCGACCTCGACCATGGCCCGGGCTACGTCGGGCAGATAGGTCCAGCTGTGCGGGGCCTCCGGGTCGCCGAGGACGGAGACCGGCTTGCCGCGCAGCAGTCCCGGCACGACCCGCGCGGCCAGGTGCCCGCCGTCGGTCACGCCGGGGCCGAAGAAGTCCGAGGCCCGCACCTCGACCGCCTTGATGCGGCCCTGCTCGTGCAGGCTCCGGGCCTGCTCCCAGACGGCGGCGCGCGCCTTCCCCTTGGGGCCGGTCGCGGAGAGCGGCAGCTGCTCGGTCAAGGGACCGGCCACCGGGCCGTAGCCGTAGAGGTTGCCCAGCATGACCAGGACGGCCCCGGTGGCCTCGGCCGCCGCGCAGAGCGACGAGGCCAGCGGCGGCCAGTCGCTCGCCCAGCGGTGGTACGGCGGCGCGGCACAGCTGAAGATCGCGCTCGCGCCCCGCGCCGCCCCGGCCAGCCGCTCGCCGTCCGTGGCGTCCAGCGCGATGTGCTCGATGCCCGGTTCCGGGCTCCGCCCCGACCTGGTGACGACCCGTACCGCATGGCCCTGCCCGGCCAGCAGCCGGGCGGTGGCCGCACCGGCGGGCCCGAATCCCACGACTACATAAAGACTCACATGCGCACACTAGCGCGAATGCTTACGCCTACCTGTTGGTGAACTCCGGCGGACGCTTCTCCACGAAGGCGGCCATACCCTCCTTCTGGTCCGCGGTCGCGAAGGCCGTGTGGAACAGCCGGCGTTCGAAGCGGACGCCCTCGGCGAGCGTGGTCTCGAAGGCGCGGTCGACGGCCTCCTCGGCCATCGTGGCGACGGGAGCCGACATGCCTGCCACGGTTCCGGCGACCGCCGGCGCCTCGGAGAGGAGCTTCCCGGCGGGCACGATCCTCGACACGAGGCCGGCGCGCTCGGCCTCGCCGGCGTCCATGGTGCGGCCGGTCAGGCACAGTTCCATCGCCTTGGCCTTCCCGACCGCGCGGGTCAGGCGCTGCGCGCCGCCGATGCCCGGGATGATGCCGAGCTTGGCTGGCCGAAGACCGTGGTGTGATCACTTCCCCCGACGTGATCACTTCCCCGGCCTGATCACTTCCCCGGCCCGGTCACTTCCGCGGCCCGGTCACTTCCGCGGCCCGGTCACTTCGGCCGCTTCCCCTACCCCGTCACCCGTCCGCCACCGGGTACGGCACGAACGTGCTGCTGTTCTCGTCGATCGCCAGGGGGCGGCCGAGCGGGGGCACCGCCCGCTGCGGGCAGTCGAGGCGTTCGCAGATGCGGCAGCCCATGCCGATGGGCGTGGCGGCGGAGGCGTTGGCCAGGTCGAGGCCGTCGGAGTAGACGAGCCGGGAGGCGTGCCGGATCTCGCAGCCGAGCCCGATGGCGAAGGTCTTGCCGGGCTCGCCCCAGCCGCCGCGCTGGCGGGTGACGGTGCGGGCGGTCCACAGGTAGCGCTGCCCGTCCGGCATGGCGGCGATCTGCACGTGGATGCGACCGGGCGCGGCGAAGGCCTCGTAGACGTTCCACAGCGGGCAGGTGCCGCCCGCGCGGGAGAAGTGGAATCCGGTCGCGGACTGGCGCTTGGACATGTTCCCGGCGCGGTCGACGCGGACGAACGAGAAGGGCACGCCCCGCAGCCGCGGCCGCTGGAGCGTGCTGAGCCGGTGGCAGACGGTCTCGTAGCCGACGCCGAAGTGGTCGGTGAGCCGTTCGATGTCGTAGCGCAGCTCCTCGGCCGTCGCGAGGAAGGCGCCGTACGGCAGGATCAGCGCGGCGGCCACGTAGTTGGCGATGCCGATCCGTGCGAGCGACCAGGTGGCGGAGCCCTTGTCGTAGTCCTCCGAGGCGAGCGCGGACAACTCGTCGGCGAACTCCAGGAGGGCCAGCTGCGTGGCCATCCGGAAGGCCCGCTGGCCGGGGCGGAGCCGGCCGGACAGGTGCAGGGTCCGGCGCGCCGGGTCGTAGTGGTGCAGGCGGTCGGAGTCCGCGGCGAGCTGTACGGCGTGCCGCCGCGTGAGGCGCTCGGTCAGGGCCGGGAGCACGCCGCCGGGGCGGATGCCGAGGCCGGCGGCCAGCTCCTCGGCGGCGACGTCCAGGCCGTGGAGGTAGTTCTGGCGGCGGTAGAAGAACTCCCTGATCTCCTCGTGGGGGGAGCGGGGCGCGGCCGGGCCGGCGCCGCCGCTCCCGTCCCGGCCGTCCGCGGCCTCCGCCAGGCGCTCGGTCAGGGCCTGGTTGCGGCGGCCCAGGTCGAGGAGGACGGCGGCGACCGCGGGCAGGCGCGAGGCGAGTTCGGACAGGTCCGACGGGGAGACCCGGGCGCCGGCGATCTCGTCGGCGAGCGCTTCCCGCAGGTCGGCGAGGACGCGGGTGGTGCCGGTCCCGGAGAAGAAGGCGGGGTCGACGCCGAACGCCTCGGTCAGGCGCAGCAGGACGGGGACGGTCAGCGGCCGGGAGTCGTGCTCCATCTGGTTCAGGTAGCTCGGGGATATGGCCAGGACGCGGGCGAACTCGGCCTGGCTGAGCCGCCGCTCCTCGCGCAGCCTGCGCAGCCGGGCTCCCGCATACGTCTTGCTCACCGTCGACTCCTGTGTCCGCGTTCCGAAGGGGGAAACTCCCGAAGGGGAATCTTCCGAAGGGGAATTGAACCTTCGCAGACTTGGCGGAACGTGCGGAGAAGATTCGCAACACTTGGCAGAAGGCCACGCTTGATGGCACGCAGTGCCACTGCCAGAGTCGTGGTGCGGCCCAACGGAACACAGCCGGAATCGGGCCGGGACCCCGCAGAACCCAGGGCGGACAGAGCCTTTGCGTACCCGGCCGCGGCACGGCGGGCCATGACATCACAGGGAGAGCGGCTTCCCTTCGCAGGATTGACAGAACTTCGATCGCGTCCGGCCCAGGACACGGCCCAGGACACGGTCCGGAACACGACACCCGGGAGACGAACATGGCGCAGGCACAGGCACAGGCACAGACGGCGGCGGAAGCACTGGCGCGGCGGTGGGCCACGGCCCCCCGCTGGAAGGGCATCGAGCGCACCTACAGCGCGGAGGACGTCGTCCAGCTCTCCGGCAGCGTCCGCGAGGAGCACACGCTGGCCCGCCGCGGCGCCGAGCGCCTGTGGCGGCAGCTCCACGAGCGCGACTACATCCACGCGCTCGGCGCCCTCACGGGCGGCCAGGCCGTGCAGATGGTGCGGGCCGGGCTGCAGGCGATCTACCTGTCCGGCTGGCAGGTCGCCGCCGACGCCAACCAGGCCGGGCACACCTACCCCGACCAGAGCCTCTACCCCGCCAACTCGGTGCCGCAGGTCGTGCGGCGCATCAACAACGCCCTGCTGCGCGCCGACCAGATCGCCACCGCCGAGGGCACCGACACGGCCGTCGACTGGCTCGCGCCGGTCGTCGCCGACGCCGAGGCCGGCTTCGGCGGCCCCCTCAACGCCTTCGAGCTCACCAAGGCGATGATCGCGGCCGGCGCGGCCGGCATCCACTACGAGGACCAGCTCGCCTCCGAGAAGAAGTGCGGCCACCTCGGCGGCAAGGTCCTCGTCCCCACCGCCCAGCACATCCGCACCCTCAACGCCGCCCGCCTCGCCGCCGACATCGCCGACGTCCCCACCCTGATCGTGGCCCGCACCGACGCCCTCGCCGCGACCCTCCTCACCAGCGACGTCGACGAGCTCGACGCACGGTTCTGCACCGGCGAGCGCACGGCGGAGGGCTTCTACCGGGTCGAGAACGGCATGGCGCCCGTGATCGCCCGCGGTCTGGCCTACGCCCCCTACGCCGACCTCATCTGGGTCGAGACCGGCACCCCGGACCTGGCCCAGGCCCGCGAGTTCGCCGAGGCGCTCCACGCCCGCTTCCCCGGCAAGATGCTGGCCTACAACTGCTCGCCCTCGTTCAACTGGAAGGCGGCCCTGGACGACGACCGGATCGCCAAGTTCCAGCGCGAGCTCGGGGCGATGGGCTACCGCTTCCAGTTCATCACCCTCGCCGGCTTCCACTCCCTCAACCACGGCATGTTCGACCTGGCCCGCGGCTACGCGGAGCACGGCATGACCGCCTACGTCGACCTGCAGGAGCGCGAGTTCGCGGCCCAGGCCGACGGCTTCACCGCGGTCAGGCACCAGCGCGAGGTCGGCACCGGCTACTTCGACCTGGTCTCGACCGCCGTCAACCCCGCCTCCTCCACCACCGCGCTGACCGGCTCCACCGAGGAGGAGCAGTTCCACTAGGAGCACCCGCCCCGGCCCGCCCCCACCGCTCCGCCGATGGAGACCCCGCATGCCCATCAACCAACTGACCGCCCGCGTCGAGGTCCTCGGCCCGCCCGGGCACCGCCACGACGAGATCCTCACCCCTGAGGCGCTGGACTTCACCGGCCGCCTCGTCACCGCCTTCGCCGAGCGGCGCACCGAACTGCTCCGGGAGCGCCGCCGCCGCGCCCTGCTCCTCGCCTCCGGCGCGGCCCTGGACTTCCCCCTCGTCACCTCCGCCGTCCGCACCGACCCCGTCTGGCGCGTCGCGCCGCCCGCACCGGGCCTGACCGACCGCCGGGTGGAGATCACCGGACCGCCCGAGCGGCGCATGACCGTCAACGCCCTCAACTCCGGCGCTCAGGTGTGGATGGCCGACTTCGAGGACGCCACCTCGCCCACCTGGGACAACGTCATCACCGGCCAGCTGAACCTGCTCGACGCCGTCGAGCGGCGCATCGACTTCACCACGCCCGGGGGCAAGCGGTACGCGCTCGGCGACCGGCTCGCGACCATCATGGTCCGCCCGCGGGGCTGGCACCTCACCGAGGAGCACCTCACCGTGGGCGGCCGCCCCGCCCCCGCCGCCCTCGTGGACTTCGGCCTGTACTTCTTCCACTGCGCGCAGCGGCAGACCGACGCCGGACACGGGCCCTACTTCTACCTGCCCAAGCTCGAGAACCGCTACGAAGCCCGCCTGTGGAACGACGTGTTCGTCCTCGCCCAGGAACTGCTGGGCATCCCGCGCGGCACGGTCCGCGCGACCGTCCTCATCGAGACGATCACCGCGGCCTTCGAGATGGAGGAGATTCTTCACGAGCTGCGCGAGCACAGTGCCGGGCTCAACGCGGGCCGCTGGGACTACCTCTTCAGCGTCATCAAGAACTTCGCGCACCGCCCCGACTTCGTCCTCCCCGACCGGGCCCAGGTCACCATGACGGCCCCCTTCCTGCGCGCCTACACCGAGCTGCTGGTGCGCACCTGCCACCGGCGCGGCGCGCACGCGATCGGCGGGATGGCCGCGCACGTACCGGGCCGGGACGAGGAGGCGAACGCGGCGGCGCTCGCCAAGGTGCGGCTGGACAAGGAGCGCGAGGCCGAGGACGGCTTCGACGGCTCCTGGGTCGCCCACCCCGGCCTCGTCCCCGTCTGCCGCGACGCCTTCGGCGCGGTCCTGGACGGCCGGCCGCACCAGATCGACCGCACCCGCGACGACGTCGACGTCAGCGCCGCCGACCTGCTCGCCGTCCGCCGCATCAGCGGCCCGCCGACGGACGACGGAGTCCGCACGAACATCGCCGTCGCCCTGCGGTACTTCGACGCCTGGCTGCGCGGCAGCGGAGCCGTCGCGCTCCACGGGCTGATGGAGGACGCCGCCACCGCCGAGATCGCCCGCTGCCAGATATGGCAGTGGATGCGCCACGGCGCCGTCGACCGCGCCACAGTCCTCGCCCACCTCGACGCGGAGACCGCGGCCCTGGCCGCGGAGCTGCCGCACGCACGCGCCGCGCAGGCCCGCGAGATCTTCGAACGCACCGCCCTGGCCAAGGAACTGCCGGCGTTCTTCACCGCCGACGCCTACGCCCGCCACCTCGTCCGGCACCCGGCCCGTCAGCGGGAGGTGCAGCCGTGAACGCAGCCGTGAACGCAGCCGTGAGCGCATCCCCGCGACGCATCGGCGTGGTCGGCGGCGGTCAGATGGGCGCCGGCATCGCCGAGGTCTGCGCCCGCGCCGGGTTCGGCACCGTGGTCTGCGAGGCGGACGCGACCGCCGCGCGCGCCGCACGCGAGCGCGTCACGGCGTCCCTCGCCCGCGCCGTCGAGAGGGGCAAGCTGGACCGGGCCTCCGCCGAGGACGCCCTGGCCCGCCTCGCCTTCACCGGCAGCCTCGACGACCTGGCCGACCGCCACCTCGTCATCGAGGCCGTGGTCGAGAACCCGGACCTGAAGGCCGATGTCTTCGCCGCCCTGGACAAGATCGTCGAGGACCCTGAGGCGATCCTCGCCACCAACACCTCCTCCCTCCCCGTCATGCGCCTCGGCATGGCCACCCGGCGCGCCGACCGCGTCGTGGGCCTGCACTTCTTCAACCCCGTGCCCGTCCTTCCCCTGGTGGAGGTGGTCGCCTCCCTGCACACCGCGCCGGAGACCCTCACCGCCGTCGAGGACTTCGCCGCCGCCCTGGGCAAGACGGTCGTCCGCTCGCAGGACCGGGCCGGCTTCGTCGTCAACGCGCTGCTCGTCCCGTACCTCCTCTCGGCCGTCCGCATGGCCGAATCGGGGTTCGCCACCGCCGCCGACGTGGACGCCGGCATGGAGCTGGGCTGCGCCCACCCGATGGGCCCGCTCAAGCTCGCCGACCTCATCGGCCTGGACACCGTCGCCTCCATCGCGGAATCCCTCTACGAGGAGTTCAAGGAGCCCCTGTACGCACCGCCGCCGCTGCTGCAGCGGATGGTCCAGGCGGGCCTCCTCGGCCGCAAGACCGGCAGGGGGTTCCACGTGTACGACCGGGGCTGAACGGCCGGGCGGTCGGCGGGCGGCCGCCCGGCCGTCGACCCCGCCCGGCGCACATACGTGCCGTATCCGGTGGTGGGGGAGGGCTGATGTCCTTCGGCCCGCCGTGCCCGTTGTCAGTGGTCCCATGCATGATCGCCCCATGACACAGCACACCACCGCCACCGACGCCCTGCACGCGGTCGCCCGTGAACACCTGCCCGCCGACATCGCCGAGCGGTGGATCGGCCTGCTGCGGCCGGGCCTGGGGCTGACCAAGGCCGCGGACGAGGGGGCGCGCGAGGGGACGGACGTGGTCGTGGGCCGGCTCGGCGGGCTGCCGGAGCTCCCCGAGAACGAGGAGTGGCCCGTATGGGAGGGGCACGGCCCCCTCACCTTCATCGCCTCCCTCGACTGCGCCGCGCTCCCCTCCGCGGCCCTCGACATCGCCCTGCCGGAGGACGGCACGCTGTTCTTCTTCTACTTCGACGGGCAGCTGGACGACGGCAGTGCGTGGGTCGCGCCCGACGAGCCCGACACCTGGGCGGGAGCGCGGGTGCTGTACGTCCCGGCGGGCGTCCCCCTCGCCGAGCGCCCGGCCCCCGCGGGAATCCGGCCCTATGCCGAGGTCCGGCTGGCGGCACGCGTGGAGGCGACGGCCCCCTATCCCTGGCACCCGGTGGTCTACCGGGAGTTCGCGCCGATGCCCGACGACCACCCGCTGTGGGACGAGGACTTCCAGGAGGCCCTGTGGGACGTCCCGGGTGCGGGACACCTCGTCGGCGGCCACGCCGACCCCGTGCAGGACGACGTGGAGTCCGAGGTCGCCCGCGGCGCCCTGGGCAACCCGCCGAACGACGACCCCCGCATCAGAGAGGAGGCGTTGCGCTGGACGCTGCTCGCCCAGATCGACTCGGACGACGACGCCGGGATGATGTGGGGCGACTGCGGTGCCCTGTACTGGCTCATACGCCCCGAGGACCTGGCCGCCCGCCGTTTCGACCGTGCCATGTTCACTTGGCAGTGCAGCTGACGCCCCCGGCTCCAGGTCTGCGTGGCTACCGGTCGGCCGATGCCGATGCCGGTGCCGGTGCCGGTACGAGCCCGTCCGCGACCAGTCCGGAGAGCACCGCTTCGCCGAGGGCGTGGACGGCGGACTGAGGGCGGACCATGACCGTGAACTCCTTGATCCGCCCGTCGTCGCCGAAGTGCAGCAGGTCGATGCCGTGGATCTCCTTGCCGCCCGCCGTCGCACGGAACAGCAGGACCGCCGACGGGGCGGGGGTGCCGTCGCCGCTGGTCTGTGCGGTGCCCGTGTGGTTACCGATGTAGCGGAAGTCCTCGAAGGTGCGCAGGAGGACCCCGAAGAGACCCAGCACGTCCGACTTGCCCTCGAACGGCGTGAACTTCACGGGGCTGTAGAGGCGGACGTCCTCGGTGAACAGGTCGTCGAGCGCCGCGAGGTCGCGGTTGTCGACGGCGGCGCGGAAGCGGTCTGCGGTGGTCATGGGCATCCCCTCGGACGGTGGTCGTCACGGTGGTAGTCATGAAGATGACTAGTCATCTTCATGACTACCACGCCCCGCGCGTCCGGCGACAGAGCCGGAGGAAGGCGGAGGGAAGCCGGAGGAGAGGCGGACGAGAGGCGGAGTCCCCGGACGCGGCCGCCGCCGCGCGCGCAACTCCCCGGCGATGTACGTTGAGCGGGATCGGTAACGCCTTCAAGACTCGTACAAGTTACTGAAGGTATTGACGTTTACCGTTCACAAAATTATGGTCGCGGGACTCTCGCAGGAGATCAAAACGACGGAGCACAATGACGTACTCTCCCGGCGCCCGGCCGCGTCCCGTCCGCCTGTCCGTACTGCTGCTCGCAAGCGCGCTCGTCGCCTCGGCAGCGCCCGCGGCCGCCGCCCCGGCGCCACCGCCCCCCATCGCCGACCGTCCCCCCGCCTCCGTCTCCCCGCCCTCCGGCAACTGCCGTACGGACGACGGCTGGACCCTCGAGTCCACCGGCATCGACCCCGGTGACACCCACCACGCCTACGTGGGCAACGGCTACCTGGGCCAGCGCGTGGCGCCCAACGGGTCCGGTTACACCGACAGCAGCGCCAAGACCGGCTGGCCGCTCTTCACGCCGAGCTACGACGGCTCTTTCGTCTCCGGTCTCTACGCGCACAACAAGCAGACCGCCGACGACCGGCAGGCCGTCGCGGCCCTGCCCACATGGACCACGCTCAACGTCGGCACCGGCGGCGAACACGGCGATACCTTCAACTCTTCGACGAACAAGGCCCGTATCTCCGGCTACCGCCAGACCCTCCTCCTGCACTGCGGCATCGTCCGGACGGCCCTGACCTGGACCGCCGCCGACGGACGGAAGACCGACCTGGTCTACGAGGTGCTGGCCGACCGCAACGACCCCCACGCGGGCGCCGTGCGGCTGCGCATGACGCCGCGCTGGAGCGGCGAGGCCACCGTGACCGACCGGATCGACGGACACGGCGCCCGCCGGATCCGGCAGACCGGCGGCGGCGACCGGACCGCGGGGGCCGGCCGGGGCGACCAGGCCGACCGGAACGGCCGGACCATGGACGTCGCCTTCCGCACCGACGGCACGGACACCGACGGCGCGGTCGCCTCCACCTTGCGCGCCGGGCACGGCGTGCGCCCGGCGAAGATCCGGCAGGCGGACGCCGCCGAGGACCTGAGCGCACAGCAGTCCCTCACCTTCCCCGTCCGCAAGGGGCAGGCGTACGAAGTCACCAAGTACGTGGGCGTCGACACCGCGCTGACCTCGCGCTCGCCCCGCCAGGACGCCACGAACGCCTCGCAGCGCGCCGCCCGGCGCGGATGGGACGGCCTGGCGCGCGCCCACAGCGCCGCCTGGGCCCGGCTGTGGCGCTCCGACATCGAGGTGCCCGGCCGGCGCGACCTGCAGGCGTGGGTGCGCTCCGCGCGGTACGGGCTGCTGTCCAGCACCCGGGAGGGCGCCGCCAACAGCATCGCCCCCGCCGGGCTGACCAGCGACAACTACGCGGGCCTGGTGTTCTGGGACGCCGAGACCTGGATGTACCCGGCCCTGCTGGCCACCTCGCCCGAACTGGCCAGGACCGTCGTCGAATACCGGTACCGGACCCTCCCCGGCGCGCGTGAGAACGCCCGCAAACTCGGCTACCAGGGACTCTTCTACCCCTGGAACAGCGGCAGCAAGGGCGACCTGGCCCAGGAGTGCCACAGCGTGGACCCGCCGCACTGCCGCACCCAGATCCACCTCCAGTCCGACATCTCCCTCGCCACCTGGCAGTACTACCTCGCAACCGGCGACACCGCCTGGCTGCGCGAGCGCGGCTGGCCGGTGATGAAGGGCATCGCCGAGTTCTGGGCCGGAAGGGTCCACCGCAACACGGACGGCAGCTACTCCATCAAGGACACCGCCGGCCCCGACGAGTACAGCAACGGCGTCGACGACGCGGTCTTCACCAACGCCGGAGCCGTGACCGCCCTGCGCAACGCCGCGCGCGCCGCCCAGCTGCTCGGCGAGCACGCGCCGGAGGAGTGGAAGACGATCGCCGACCGCATCCGGATCCCCTACGACGCGCAGCGCAAGGTCTTCCAGCAGTACGACGGTTACCCGGGCAGCAAGATCAAGCAGGCCGACACCGTGCTGCTGATGTACCCCCTGGAGTGGCCGATGCCCGAGGGCGCCGCGGCGAGCACCCTCGACTACTACGCCCAGCGGACCGACCCCGACGGCCCCGCCATGACGGACTCGGTCCACGCCATCGCCGCCGCCGGCACGGGCGAACCGGGCTGCTCCACGTACACCTACCTGCAGCGCTCCATCAGGCCCTTCGTCCGCGGCCCCTTCGCCCAGTTCTCCGAGGCGCGCGGCGCCAAGGCGGGCGCCGAGGACCCGCTGGCCGGCTCGCCCGCGCACGACTTCCTCACCGGCAAGGGCGGCTTCCTGCAGACGTTCACCAACGGCCTGACCGGCATGCGCATGCGCGAGGACCGGCTCCGCCTCGACCCGATGCTGCCCCCGCAGCTCGGCCGCGGCGTCACCCTGCGCGGTCTGCACTGGCAGGGACGCACGTACGACATCGAACTCGGCGCCCACGACACCACCGTGCGGCTCACCGACGGCGCGCCCATGACCCTCGACACCCCGCAGGGCGAACAGGTCCTCAGCAAGGCCGCCCCGGCCGTCCTCAAGACCCGCCGCCCCGACCTCGTCCCGACCAACAACCTGGCCCGCTGCACCGCGGTCACCGCCTCCTCCGAGGAGCCCGGCCTGTACGCGGCCGCCGCTGTCGACGGCAACACCGCCACGGCCTGGGTCCCGGACGGGCCGTCCGGCACCCTCACCGCCGACCTCGGCAAGCCCGTACGCGTCACCAAGGTCACCCCCGCCTGGAACGGCCCGGCACCGGCCTCGTACGACGTCCAGCTGTCCGCGGACGGGCGCCAGTGGCGGAACCTCGCCGCCGGTGGCGGGGCGGAAACCGCGCGGTACGTACGGGTGGTGGTCCGCGGCGACGCCGCCGCCACGTCCCGTACGGGCATCGCGGAGCTGACGGTCTCGTAAGGGAGACAAGGCGGGCGGGCCGCAAGGCGGCCCGCTCAGCCGACGACGATCTCCAGCTCCCCGGCTTCGTCGACCCGGGCGGACACGGCGGTCAGGTCGGCGACCGTGACGTCCGCGTCGAGTTCGTCCGGGCGGTGCGTCGTCGTCAAGGCGATGGTCGCCATGCCGGCCGCCCGCCCGGCGGCCAGGCCGGCGGGTGCGTCCTCGACGACGACGCACCGGGACGGGTCGACACCGAGCCGCTCCGCCGCCAGGAGGAAGGGCTCCGGGTGGGGCTTGTAGTGGGTGAGGTCGTCGTCCGACGTGACGAGGAACTTCGGGTGGATGCCCACCTGGTTGAGCCGGGTCTCGGCCACGCGCCGGCTGCTGGACGTCACCACGGCCCAGCGGTCCGCGGGCAGCGAGGCCAGCAGTCCGGCGGCGCCGGGCACGGGCACCACGCCACCGGCGAGCGCGTCGGCCACCTCTGCGTCGGCCAGGCGCCGGAGCCCTTCGGCGACCTCACCGGCGGGCAGGAGAGCGGCGGCGATCTCGGCCGCCGGCCGCCCGTGCACCTCGACGCGCGCCATGGCCTCCTCCAGCGTCATGCCGTACGACTCGACCCAGCTGCTCCAGACGCGCTGGACCGACCGCAGGGAGGAGACCAGCGTTTCATCGCTGTCGAAGAGGAGGGCACTCGCCGAAAATCGCATGGCGGGCAGCGTACATGGCGGGTACATGCAGGCGGGCCGGGGGCTCCCGGGGCGCGGGCCCCGCGGCGCACCCCGCCTTTATCCGGACGTCACTTTCCGTTCATGTTTCCGCCGCCCTGTCGGCGCCGTCCGGGCCACACACTGACCTCATGTCCCGCGCGCGACGGTGACGTTCATCGCCCGCCGCGCCGGTTCCGGGTTCTTCCCCACCCCCCTTCGCTCAAGGATCCGAAGCCCGTGCCCGTACCTGTCACCCTCCGCGGCCACGCCGTCCGGCTCGAGCCGCTCGCAGAACACCACGTCGAGGCCCTGGCCGCGGCCGCCGCCGAGGACCGGGGCAGCTACGCCTTCACACCCGTACCCGCCGGGGTGGAGGCGACGGCCCGCTACGTCGCGGACGCGCTGGAGGCCCTGGAAGCGGGCCGCGCGCTGCCCTTCGCCACGGTGAGGACCGCGGACGGGCGGGTCGTGGGCTCGACGCGCTTCTGCGAGATGGACTACTGGCAGGGCCCGGTGCCCTGGCCGCCGGGGCCGCGCGGCCCGCTGGGCCCCGCGCACCTCGCCGTGCCCGACGCCGTGGAGATAGGCGGCACCTGGCTGTCCGCGCGCGCCCAGGGCACGGGCATCAACACCGAGGCCAAGCTGCTGATGCTGCGGCACGCCTTCGAGACCTGGGGCGTGCACCGCGTGTCCCTGCGTGCGGACGCCCGCAACCTGCGCTCGCGCGCCGCGATCGAACGCCTCGGCGCGGTGCTCGACGGCGTCCACCGCGCCCACACGCGGGGCCTCGACGGCGTGGTCCGGGGCACGGCCTTCTACTCGATCCTCGACGAGGAGTGGCCGCGGGTGCGCGAGCAACTCGGACAGCGGGTGGGCGGCCGCCCGGAGGCGGTGCGCACGCGCCTACTCGTTCCGGCGTGACGAGCGGGGCGCGGATCACCGGCGTTGGAGCCCCGTCCCCTCCCGCCCCCGGCCCGGGCCCCCGGCCGCCCCGCTACGCCTCGATGACCAGGATGTCGCGGACGGGGCGCCGGGGCGTGGTCGTGCCCTGCGGGCCGTAGCCCAGGCGCAGGATCATCTGTACGTGGCCCGTGCCGGTGACGGGGTTGCGCAGGGGCCACCGCAGGTCGGGCCATTCGAGGGCCTGGGTGGAGAACGACGTGGCCAGGCCCTCGAGCGTGGCCAGGAGCAGGACGCGCTCCATGGCCTGGCCGGCGGTCAGCCAGTCCCGCGGAAGGTCGCCCGGCGTGCTGAGCAGGGCGAGGTGGGGGTTGCTCTCGAAGGGCACCGAGCCGAGGCCGCCGGGCGCCTCGCCGCCGGAGTAGTCGCGCATCGGGGCCCGGCCGCCGTGCTTGCGCGGGCCGAAGGCGTATTCCGGGACGCCGTCGGAGGCCGTGTCCGCCTCGGCGGCGCCGGTCCTGGTCCAGCGGGCCAGGTCCTCCTTGCTGCCGTCGTCGGTGAGGTTGCGGGCCTCGGCCTCCTCGGCGAGCTCCTCGATCCAGCGCAGGTGCCAGGAGCCGGGGAACGCCAGGACGGCGCCTTCGGTGTCGGCGGCCTCCGCCAGGGCGGCGCACAGGTCCTCGGGGATGTCGGTCTCCGCGAACGGGTACCGGCTGGTGTGCCGCTCGCGGACCGCGGGGTGCAGTCGCGCGAGGCCGGCGTCCCGGGCGCCGGGCGGGCCCGTTTGTACGGTCGCCAGCAGCGCGGGGTCGGAGGGGTCGGGCAGGAGGGTGACGTCCGGGTGCAGGCCCGCGCTCGCGAGGGCGACGCGGAGGTTGAACAGTGCGGCGCCGCAGCCGAGGTGCAGCGCCCGGTTCCCGGGATCCGAGTGGGGCAGGGTCCGCTCGAAGTCGGCGTACAGCCGGAAGACGCCGCTCTCCCGCGCGTAGCGGAAGCGCCACGGTTGCGCATTGTGCATGGACGGAGCGGCTGCGGCGTCTCCCACCAGCTCGGCCACGCGGGCGTCGTCCAGGGCGAGGGGTGCTGTCACCGGAATCTCCTTTCCGGAACGGCCCGGCTCCGTCGTCGCCAGGATCCCTTCCATGGTCCCTCCGCCGGGCGGGCGCGGCAGCGGCCGAGCGGCCCTCCCCGGCCGGGCCGACCGGCCCGGACGCTCACGCGCGGGCGTGGTCCGCGGCCGCCAGGAGGATCTTCAGGAGTTCGTCGGGGGCGCCCTGCATCACGTTGTGCCCGGAGTCCACGGCGTGCACCCGCCACGCGGGGTCGCGCTGCAGCTGCTCGTACACCGGCGTGAACGGGGAGCTGCCGGGCCAGCCGGTGGCGTACACGTAGTCCTTGCTCCGGAAGCGTTCGAGCCCGCCGTCCAGCTTGATCGCCTGCATCAGGGACGCCAGCGGGTGCGGGGTGGCGCGGGGGTCGAAGAAGGGCAAGGGTGCGCTCGTGTAGCCGTTCTCGCCGACGCCGCCGAGGTACCACTCGCGCTCGTTGTCGGTGACCAGCGACCAGCTGGAGTCCCCGTCCCTCGGCACGACGGCGTCGACGTAGACCAGGCCCGCCACCGTGTCCGGGAGCCGGTCGGCCGCGCCCGTGATGACCATGCCGCCGTAGCTGTGTCCGACCAGGATCACATCGGTGAGCTGCTCGTCCTCCACGTGGCCGACGACGTCCTGTATGTGGGTGTCCAGGTTGACCGAGGCGTTGAGCAGGTGCTTGCGGCTGCCGACTCCGGTCAGGGTGAGGGGGTAGGCCTCGTGGCCTTCCCGGCGCAGGCTGCGGGCGAGGGGCTCGAAGGTCCACGCGCCGTGCCAGGCGCCGGGTACGAGTACGAAGGTGGTCATCGCTCAACTCCTCGGGAGGTCTTCGGGTTCATGATCGCGGAGGCGTGGCCGCGAGGGGAGCCGGGGGCGGGGAGGCCTCCGTCACGCGGCGACGGTCAGGACGATCTTTCCCGTGGTGCGGCCGCCGTCGCCGATCCCGTGTGCCTCGGCGGCGCGTTCGAGGGGCAGTGCCGTGTGGATCAGCGGGCGCAGCCGGCCGGTGCCGGCCAGTGCCGCGATCTCCTGCATGCCCGCCCGGTCGGCCTCCACGATCATGAAGGCGGCGCGGAGCCCGAGCGGGGCCGCTTCCTGCGCGAGCGCGGCCTCGGCGGGGGAGGCGAGGGAGACGACGATGCCGCCGGGGCGCAGCGTCCGCAGCGAGCGCGGGCCGTAGTCGCCGCCGATGGTGTCGACGACCACGTCGACGCCGGAGACCTCCGCGGCGAAGTCGGCCCGCGTGTAGTCGACGAGTTCGTCGGCGCCCAGCTCGCGGAGCAGGTCGTGCTTGGCCGCGCGGGCGGTGCCGATGACGTGCGCGCCGCGGGACTTGGCGATCTGGACGGCGAGGTGGCCGACGCCACCGGCCGCGGCGTGGACGAGGACGCGCTGCCCGGGACGGACGCCGGCGACGTCCACCAGCGCCTGCCACGCGGTCAGCCCCGCCAGCGGCAGGGCCGCGGCCTCCACGTGGGAGAGGCCGGCCGGCTTGCGGACCAGGTGCCGGGCGGGCGACGTCACGTACTCCGCGTACGTGCCCGCGGGGAGCGGATGGCGGGGCAGCCCGAACACCTCGTCGCCCGGCCGGAACACGGTCACGCCCGGGCCGGTGGCCTCGACGACCCCCGAGACGTCCCAGCCCAGCCGGACCGGTGCGGCGCCGCCCGCGAGCCCGCCCGTGGCCCGGTGCCAGGAGTCGGTGGGGTTGACCCCGGCGGCGTGCACGCGCACGAGGACCTCGGCAGGGCCGGGCTCCGGGCGCTCCGCCTCGACGAGCCGGAGGGTCTCCGGGCCGCCGAAGGCTTCCTGGCCGATCGCACGCATGGTCTTGGTCATCGCATCTCCCGCGGGGTGGCGGCCGGCCACTTCGCGTGCCGTCCTCGTGGGACCAAGATTTCCGCAGGTGGCAGGGGTGCAACGAGTGGCAAGACTGCCATTACCTGTAAGAATCTTGCCATGCATCGTGTCGTCGTCCTGGCGCTGGAAGGGGTCTATCCCTTCGAGCTGAGCATTCCGGTCCGCATCTTCGGCACCGCGGCCGGTCCCGCGGGCGAGCCGCTGTACGAGGTCGTCACCTGCAGCGTCGACGGCGGCCCCGTCAGGACGAGCGCGGACTTCGCGATCGCCGTGGAGCACGGTGCCGACGCGCTGCGGACGGCGGACACCGTGGTGATTCCCCCGTTCACCTGCGGTCCTACGGAGGAGAGGGACTGGTTCCCCGACGAGGTGGCCGCGGCGTTCGCCCTCGTGCCGCCGGGCGCCCGCATCGTGTCGATCTGCACGGCCTCGTATGTCCTGGCGGCCGCGGGCCTGCTCGACGGCCGCCCCGCGACCACGCACTGGAACGAAGCCGACCACTTCCAGCGGGCGTTCCCCAGGGTCAAGGTCGACGCGAACGTGCTGTTCGTCGACGAGGGCAGGGTGCTCACCGCGGCCGGGGTCGCCGCCGGCATCGACGCGTGCCTGCACCTCCTGAGGGAGGACCACGGCAGCGACATCGCCAACCGGGTGGCGAGGCTGTGCGTCGTCCCGCCGTGGCGCGAAGGCGGCCAGGCGCAGTACATCGAACGCCCGGTTCCGGAGCCGGCGGACGCCACCACGGCGGCGACCCGCGCATGGGCCGTCGAGCAGCTCCACCGCCCCCTCACCCTGGCCGAACTGGCCGCGCACGCGCGCATGAGCGTCCGCACCTTCTGCCGGCGCTTCCGCGACGAGGTGGGCATGCCACCGGGGCAGTGGCTGCAGCAGCAGCGCCTGCGGCACGCGCGCCGGCTCCTGGAGACCACCGACCTGACCGTGGACCGCGTGGCCGCGGAAGCGGGCTTCGGCACCGCGGCCTCCCTGCGCCAGCACCTGGCCGCCGAGACGGGGGTGTCGCCGACGGCCTACCGCCAGACGTTCCGGGCCGGGGCGTCTTCCGTCTCCCGGTGAGCCGGTGCCTGCCGGCCGGTGAGAGGGCCGCCCGGCTCCGGTTCAGGGCCGGGTGTCGCTGTGGCCGCACACCCAGGCCAGGGCGTCGAGCACTCCGTGGACGTAGTCCCTGGGCACTGTCCGCTGCGTGAAGTCCTCCAACTGCGCTTGCGCGGCGTCCGCTTCGGCCGTCAGGGCCGCCAGGTCCGGGGCCCCGTCCGAGCGGCCGCCGGTGACGGGTGAGACCTGCCCCCGGCCCAGGGCCCAGAGGTAGGCGGTCAGGGCGCCGCGCGTGTACTGGGTCTGCCGGACCGGCCCCGCCGCCTTCCGGTCGAGCCGGCGGTGGGCCTGCTGGACCTCGGGAACGGGCCGTACACCGGCCCTCGGTCCTTCGGGATCGATGAGGTGAGAAGTAGTCATATCGGTACGCGTAGCCCCACCGAACGGTTCTACGCCTGGCGTATCGGTGCCCGGCTGCGGGGGTAGGCGGGGAGAGCGCGTCCCGGCACTCCGGAGAGGGGAAGCATCATGGCGGACCACAGTGCGGCAGAGGTGCCCGGCGGCTCGAGTGACGCCATGGGCAATCCGGCGGTGGAGCGCGGCACGCTCTCGCTGACGCAGTCGGAGGACGGTGTTCCGACGCTGACGGTGAGCGGGGGGAACGCCATCGCCAAGGGAATCCGCGTGGTGGACGACTCGGGCAAGGTGATCGCGGCCTACGTGGGGTTCTGCGTCGACGACCTCAGCGTGGCCAAGTCGATGCAGAGCGCGGTGTCCGGAGCCGTGGCGCACTCCCTCGACGGCATATCCGAGAAGCAGGCCGCGAAGGCCGAGGCCCCGTCGGGCGTCATCACCGGGCACGCCGGCCCCGACACCCCGGTGAAGCTGACTCCCGACGAGTTCCGCGAGCAGGTCGTGACCACTTTGGCGACCGAGCTGATCGACCTCTCCCGCGACCTGCGCCGCTGATCTCCTCCGCGGCCGGGCGGCGGCCAGGCTGCGGTCGACCGGCCCGCGGCCAGGCTGCGGCCGGCCGGCCCGACCGGATGCAGGGGCCTCTCCGGAAGGGCACGATCGGCTCCAGGAGGAGACGCCCATGCCCGGAACGGAACCCCTCGCCACCCTGGACGAGCGCTACAGCAGCGCGCAAGCGACGGCGGCGGACTGGAGCGACGCCGTCACCGCACTGGCCCGTGCGGAGGTCTACTGGCTGACGACCGTACGCCCCGACGGGCGCCCGCACGTCACTCCCCTGATCGGCGTATGGGAGGACGGCGCGCTGCACTTCTGCACCGGGGCGGAGGAGCGCAAGGCGAAGAACCTGCGAAGCAACCCGCACGTCGCCCTCACGACCGGCTGCAACACCCTCCGGGAGGGCTGTGACCTGGTCGTCGAGGGGGAGGCCGTGCGGGTGAGCGAGGAGCGGCGGCTGCGGCGGCTCGCCGGCGCGTGGGAGGAGAAGTACGGCACGGAGTGGCACTTCGACGTGGCGAACGGCGTGTTCGTCCACGGCGCCGGCGAGGCCCTGGTCTTCGCGGTGGCCCCCCGCACGGCCTTCGGCTTCGGCAAGGGGGAGCCCTACGGCCAGACCCGCTGGCGGTTCACCGGGAGCGGGTGACCAAGGTCACGGAGGGGTCAGGCCTGCGGGGCGTCGTCCTGGCCGTCGCGCGCCGCGTTCTTCTCCTTGATGCGCGCCGCCTCCTTGCGGACCTCGGCCTGGGTGGCGCGCTCGCGCTGCAGCCACTCGGGCTGCTCGTCCTTCAGCGCGTCGATCTGCTCCGTCGTGAGGGGCTCGGTGACCCCGCCGCGGGCCAGGCCGGCGATCGAGACGCCGAGCTTCGCCGCCACCACGGGACGGGGGTGCGGGCCGTTGCGGCGCAGGTCCTGCAGCCACTGGGGCGGATCGGCCTGCAGTGCGTTGAGCTCGCTGCGCGAGACGACACCCTCCTGGAACTCGGCGGGGGTGGCCTGGAGGTACACACCCAGCTTCTTCGCCGCGGTCGCGGGCTTCATGGTCTGGGTGGTCTTGTGCGACGTCATGCTGTCAAGGGTATCGAGCATGTGAGCTACCTCTGACCACGACCGGTAACCTGGCGGGGTGACAGGCTCGGAAGATTCCCCTTCGTTCCGGCTCGCGTATGTCCCTGGAGTGACACCCACGAAGTGGGTGCGGATCTGGAACGAGCGGCTGCCCGAAGTCCCACTGACGCTCGTGGCGGTGCCCGCCGCCGAAGCGTGCGAGGCGCTGCGCCGCGGCGACGCCGACGCGGGCTTCGTACGGCTGCCGGTGGACCGGCAGGACCTCAGCGCGATCCCCCTCTACACCGAGACGACCGTGGTCGTGATCCCGAAGGACCACGTGGCGGCGGCGGTCGACGAGGTCTCCCCGGCGGACCTGGCGGACGAGATCGTGCTGCATCCGCTCGACGACGTCCTCGGCTGGGAGACGCTGCCCGGGCAGCCCGCGATCGAGCGTCCCGCCACGACGGCGGATGCCATCGAGCTGGTGGCGGCCGGCGTGGGCGTGCTGGTCGTACCGCAGTCGCTCGCCCGCCTGCACCACCGCAAGGACCTCACCTACCGGCCGCTGTCGGACGCACCCGAGTCCCGCGTCGCCCTGTCGTGGCCGCAGGAGGCGACCACCGACCTGGTGGAGCACTTCATCGGCATCGTCCGCGGGCGGACGGTCAACAGCTCGCGGGGCCGTCCCCTGCCCCAGGCGGCGCAGTCCCAGGCCAAGGACAAGGCCAAGGCGCAGTCCAAGCAGAAGCGCCCCGGTACGGGCGGCGCGCCGCGCAAGCCCGCGACCGGCAAGTCCGGCGGCAAGGCTCCCCGGGGCGGCGCGGCCGGCGCCAAGGGCGGCGCCAAGCGCGGAAAGCCCCGCCGCAAGTCGTGACCCCGGCGTCACCGGTGCCGCGCGAGGGCGCACGGCACCGGTGACGCGCACCTTTCACACGCTGCGTCGGCCTTGCGGGCGATCTCCTACGGGAGGTCGGCCGGGGTGCGGCCGAGCAGCAGCTGGTCGAAGAGCGCGCCGCCGCCGTTGCTGCGCAGGCCGAGGCTGGTGATCCGCGGCAGCCTCCCGCCGGTCAGCGCCCACAGGTCCAGGCGCACGGTCGTCCACGCGGTGGGCAGCGCGGCGACCCTGTGCTCGACGAGGACCGAGCCGGGGAGCCATACGGAATCCCCGGCGGACACCACGACCGCGGGGCTCGGCCAGGCCGGCCCGATCCGCAGCCCGATCCCGGTGGTCTGCGGACCGGCGGTCCTCCAGGCGAACTGGAGGTGGCGGTACTGACCCGGCTCCGGGTTCTCCGCGATCTCGAAGTTCCAGTCGGGGACCGCGTGGCCGAACGCGGCGCCCATGAACAGCGGGTGCGCCTCTCCCGGCCCGGTCAGCTTCAGGCACGTGGCGCCGGAGTACGCGCCGCCCTGCTCGAAGGCGAACGCGGGATTGTGGCCGTGCTGCAGGGCGGCTCGCAGGTCGCCCACCCGTTCGTCGAACAGGACCGCGCGGGGTCGCCGGTTCAGCACGTCACGGTGCGAGTTGCCCAGTACCCGGCCGTGCAGGACCAGCTCGCCGAGGCGGAGGTTGCCCGCGGGCCAGGCGCCCCCGCCGGTGGTGACGAACCGGAACCGCGCGGCCTGCAGCGGCCGGCCGAGCACGTGGCTGTGCACCGCTTCGTCGGACAGCAGCAGGGGCCCGTCGCGCCATAGCTCGCTCTCGGCCTCCCACCACTGGAGCCGGACGTCGCGCAGCCACGACTCGGGGTGCGCGGGGTCCTCGGCGAAGGTGACGCCGGTGAGCTCCACCTGGGTGCGGAAGGTGTCGACGGCCAGCAGGAACTTGCCGTGCCATCCGCTGTCCACGAGGTTGACCACCGACCAGGGCAGCCACGGTTCGGCAGGCGGGTCCGGCCTGCCGTCGTGGAGGATGCCGGTGGGGTTCTGCGCCGTCAGGTCGACGATCCGCACCGGGTCGGTCAGCTCGGCGCGGATCAGCGCGTGCGTGTCCGCGAGCAGGTTGGGCGTCAGCGGCAAGGGCGGGTGCGCCGCGTTGCCCCAGCCGGTCCTGCGCACCACCGGCACCGGGTCCGGTGCGCGCAGCTTCGGCCGGACGTCGGTCTCGGCCGGGGCGAGCCTGCTCTGCCACCGCGGCCGCAGATCGGGCCCGTAGCGGATCGCGGTCCCCGTCCAGGTGGCCGCCAGCAGGTCGCCGCCGGGCAGCCAGGCCGGCACGGGCAGTGCCTTGAGGTCGGGCGCCGCCAGGAGGGTGCCGTCGCGGCTCAGCACCGCCAGGGTGCCGAGCTCGCTGCCCACGGCGACGCGCGTCCCGTCCGGTGCGACGCGGGGGCGCCGCAGGAGGTCGTCGCCGGTGTACGTCCACAGCAGGCCCCCGCCGGCGTCGACCGCCTTGAGCTGCCTGCCGGAGGTGACGGCGATGAACGACCCGTCGGCGGAGACGGAGACCTCTTCGGCGGCGACCGGAACCGTACGGACGAGCACCCCGCCGCGGATCACGAACAGGCGTCCGCCGCCGGCGTCCGACCGGATGACGACCGTGCGCCGGTCCCCGCTGACCACCCCGCCCCCGAACGTCTCCGAGCCGCCGGTGACCGTCATCGACCACAGCGTGGCGCCGTCCGCGGCCGACAGGCCGGTGATCGTGCTCCGGCCGAAGGCGACCAGCGTCGTGGCGTCGACGGCCAGCAGCCGCAGCGGGGTGCGCCGGTCCGCCCACCACTCCTGCGCCCATTTCCGGTTCCCCGCGCCGTCCCACACGGCGAGCCCGAGGTCGCCGGACGTGGCGACCCACGACCCGTCCGGCGCCACCGCGAAGTTGTTCAGCCCCGTGTCGTAGCCCCACTCGCCCCGCGCCCAGTCGGTGGCCCGCTTCGGGAGGCCGAACAGGGCGAAGCGGCGCCGCGGCGCCCCGGCCGCGTCCAGGAGGTAGAGGTGGTAGCCCTCGGCGCTGAGCACGTCGAAGCCCTGCACGGCGAACCCGCCGGCCACGGCCGTGGGGGCGAAGGCGAAGAAGTGCCCGGTCTTCTGCCGCCAGCTCGTCCGGCCGGTGGCGAGGTCGACGCCGTACAGGTTGTGGTCCCAGTTGAAGGCGGTGAGCGCGGCGGTCCGGCCGTCGGACGACACCGCGATGTCGCGCACGTGCGGGCCGAAGGACTCCTCGGGCGCGGACGGCAGCGGTCCGTGCACCAGCGGTACGACGGCGTACAGGCGCGCGGGCACGCTGCGCAGGTCGGCGGTGAACTCGCCGCCGAGCGGGGAGACGGTCCCGCCGGTGAGCAGGTCGACGACCTTGTGCAGCAGCGGGACGTTCAGCTTCAGCTTGGCCGTCACCGGGATCCGGTGGGACGACAGCAGGCCCACCCGCCAGGCCAGGCCCGGCTCCCAGTCGAGCATGGTGTTGTTGACCGCCCAGACGTAGCGGACGCCCCCGGCGCTCCACTCGCTCAGCAGGACTTCCGGGTTGTCGCACTCGGCGACCGGCGGCACGGCGGCCAGGGCCCGGCGCAGCACGTCGGCGTGGCCCAGGAAGTACCGGCGGAAGCGGTAGTACGCCGCGTCGTCGTTCTGCGGCGCCTCGTCGCGGGCGACCCGGTCGAAGGAGGCGCCGAGGGGCGTGAAGCCGCTGAGCAGGTCGGCGCGGCAGGTGCCGTCGAAGAAGACCGGCACGCCGGCGCTGCGCAGCGCCGTCTCCAGCGGCGGGTCCAGGGCGACGCGCTGGCCGACGACGAGCACGGCGCCGTACCGGCGCAGGACGTCGGCGCTGCCGCCCTCGGCGAAGACGAACGAGGCCGGCCGGTGCGCGTACAGGCAGGCGTTGTAGGCCTCGAAGAGCGCGGCGAAGTAGCCGGTGAACACCTTTCCCTCGTCCACCTCCAGGCGCTGCATCCGGGTGGACACCACGATCGCGACGCGGTCGGCGTTCTCGGCGGCGGCGATCGCCGGCCCGAGCCGGGCGATCATGTCGAACGCGGCCCGCAGGACCGACGTCCTGCCCGCGCCCCCGGACCGGGGGTCCCCGGGCTGCGGACCCGGCCCTCCGTTGCGCTCGTCGGCGAGGGCGCGGCCGCCGAGGTGCTGGGCGCCCGCGTCCCCGGTCATGCCCGTGCCGTTCGCGCCGCGCATGACCTGCTGCAGCAGGGTCGGCAGGAACATGCCGCCGGTGCCGTCGTCGTTCCACAGCTCGGGGTGGCCCCACACGGGCTTGCCCGGCCTGCGGTAGAAGTC
The DNA here is from genome assembly GCF_024519335.1 of Streptomyces telluris. Taxonomy (NCBI): domain Bacteria; kingdom Bacillati; phylum Actinomycetota; class Actinomycetes; order Kitasatosporales; family Streptomycetaceae; genus Streptomyces; species Streptomyces telluris. Next base: position 23,306 of record NZ_JANIID010000021.1, on the reverse strand, counting down.
GACCGCGTGCCCGGTGACCTGCGGCGGCTGGATCTGCTCCGCCTGGTAGTGCAGGTCGACCTCGTCGGCCGGGCCGAAGATGATCTGCGGCGGGCTGTGGATCGCGCGGTAGGGCGCGGTCATCGCACCGATCCTGCCGGTGGACACCGTCCGCAGCACGGCCCGGAAGTGGGCCGCGGCATCGGTCTTGAGGGCGAAGCTCCGGTCGGTGACGGTGTCGAGGACGGCGGACCACGCCCCCGTGGCCCGCGCCGTCTGCAGCGCCGCCAGGTACGCGGCCCTCTCCGCGGGGCTCTGCGCGGCGTTCGCCCCCACCTTGACCACCCACCAGTTCGCCGCCCAGCTCCACCCGCGGAACGCCGCGTAGGGCAGCAGCGCGGCAGTGGTCGCCTTGAGGGCGGCGTCCTTCTGCTCCTGGGTGCGGGGTTCGTGGTTGCGGGGGGTGTCGAACGGCAGCAGGGCGTCGTTGTGGAGCAGGATGGCCTGCTCCTGCATGCCGTACGCGCCGTAACCGGCGATCGTCCGGCGGCTCGGGTCCTCGAAGACGGCCTTCTCCGGCGCCACCGCCACCGGGTCGGCGGTCAGCCGCGCGACGGTCTCCGGGTCGGCCGGCAGCGGTACGAAGCGGGCGGCGAAGTCGATGCCGAGGCGGTCGACGAAGAGGTTCAGGCCGAGCGCGCGGGCGCGGGCCAGGTGCGCGGCGGTCGTGTCCGGCACGTCGGCGAACCGCGGCAGGTCGGACAGGGTCTGGTCCAGGACCGCCCGGCGCGGGTCGGCCGGGAAGGAGAACGCGTAGATGTCGCCGTGCTGCACGAGGTGGAACGCCGGCTTCTCGGCGAGGCCCGGGCCGATCTCGAGGTACTGCGGCGCGACGGTGAAGCCGGGAAGGGCGGCGTCGAGCACGTACCGGCCGGGCTCCCACGCCCCGGTGGACGCGGCGTCGAACGTCAGCTCCCCCTTGCCGCCGCGCAGCGTGACGTCCCGGGCCGTGACCTCACGGCCTTCGCGCAGGACCTTCAGCCGTACGGTCGCGGGCGGCTGCGCCCCGGCGGCCGTCCGTGCGAGAAGGGTGACGGGGACGGCCTCGCCGCGGCCGTAGTAGAAGCGGTTCAGCGGGGTCAGGACGGACAGCGTCCCGCTCGCCCCCGCCGCCCCCGGCGTGCGGATCTCGACTACGCCGTCCACGACGTAGTCGCTGTACCGGCCGCCGACATCGGGCGACACCCGCAGGTGGTGGAGGCCGCGGGCCCCGGGCGGCGCAGAGACCGCGCCGCCGGAGACCGGCAGCTCGGTGAACTCCGGAACCCCCAGCGGGCGCAGCCACACCCTGAAGTGCGGATCCCCGGCCCACCGGCCCCGCTCATGGGTGATCGTCAGCGGCACCGGCGTGCCGGCCGTCCACACCTCCGTCGGGTAGCCGACCACAAGCTTCTCGACGTCGGCGGCCACCCGCCGGAGCAGGGCGCCGGTGCGCCGGTCGTACACCTCGAACAGCGTGGCCGGATCGGACCGTCTCAGCAGGATCTCGTCGCCCCGCAGGCGCAGTTCCGTCGCCGCGTACCGGCTGTCCGGCAGCGCCAGGGCGAGCGAGCCGGCGGGGGCGCCGTCCAGGCCGAAGATCCTGACCTCGCGCCCGGCGGGCAGCACGTGAAGGCGGCCGTCGTCGGCCAGGTCGAACAGCCCCCGGCGGTCGGGCCCAGCCGGCCCGACCCGGACGCTCCACAGCGGCGTGCCGTCGAACGCGGACGCCCACAACACCCCCGACGGCCACAGCGTGTAGAGCCGGGACCGCCCCTCCGCCACCCGCAGGCCCACCGCGCCGCGGTCCGCCACGGCGCCGAGCCGCCCGAGGCCGTGCACCGCCACCACGCCACGGGGGTTCAGCCGGAGCACCCGCAGCCTGTACTGGTCGATGCCGTAGAAGTCGCCGGACTCGCCCGCCTCGACGGCCGACGGAGCGGCGTAGCCGTCCGCGTCGCTGGTGGTGAAGTCGTCGATGTGGCCCAGGGGCGCGAACCCCGCGTCCCAGAAGGCGATGCGGTGCGGGAAGTGCGCCTCCGCGGTGGCGATCACCCCGGCCGCATTGGCCGTGACGGCCAGCACCGCGTACCCGACCCGGCCCGTGCGCGGCGCCGAACCGTCCCGGGCGGTGCGCAGTACGCGGCCGTTGCCCGGGGAGGCCAGATAGACGTTCCCGTCCCGCCCGAGCCCCAGCCGTGCCGCTGCCACATCGAACTTCGGGTCGTACCGGGAGATGGTTTGCTCCAGAACCCTCATGATTGGCACCTTCTTTTCCAAAAAGGCCCGATGTGGCACTCTCAGGCTCCCAGCAGGGGAGCGGCCGGCGCAATGGCCGATGCGGTGGCATGTGACGTGATGGCAGGTACGGGACAGGAGGCATGCGGTGTGAATGCGGCAAGGTTCGCCGGACCGTGCACCCCTCTTGTCGTCGGCCCCGGGCGGGTGTTCGCTGGAACGAGGTAACCGCGCGTCGAAGGAGGACAGCCGGCCATGACCCTTCACGAGCCCGCCCCGGCGAACAGTGCCGACTGCACATGCGGACCGGGCTGCTCATGCTCATGCGCGTGCCACGGCGGCGGATGAGGTAGGACCCCGGATGCGGATCCAAGGCACCCGGACGACACAGGGGCCGGTCGGCGGGTGCCGACCGGCCCTTCGGTGTGGGTGCGGACCGGCAGGGGTCCGTCCTGCGCGCGGGCGGCTGCCGTTTTCGTAAGCCGCCCCCGCTCATGGGATGATCATGCCCATGTGGAACCGCAGGGGCGCATGCAAGCGCTGTGGAAGGGACGGTCGCTTCCGGCGGCGTACGTGTCCGGCCTGCCGGCGTTCGGACCGGGCCGAGATGGCCGTCGACGCCGCGGACACCGCGATCGAGCTCGGTGCCCTGGGCTGGGTGTGGCGGGGCGTGCGGATCGTGGTGCGGGCCCTGACCAACTGAGGCGCGGTGGCAGGGAGTGACCCTGCGGTGCCCCTCGGCGGGCGCCCGCCTCAGGCGCCCGTGGCCCGGCGGACCGTCACGTCGCCGACCGACGTGGTCGCGTACACCTCGGCCGTCTCCTTGGCTCGGCCGGGTCCCTCGGAGGCCGTCAGGAGGTTGTGCACGTTGCCGAACTTCGTCCGGACGTCGAGGCGTGCGGCCGTGCCGGGGCGGATGCCGATCTCGATCTGACCGCTCGACGTGGCGAGGACGGTCGAGCCGCGCACGACCTCGCCGACGCGGATGTCCCCGTGGGCGGTCTTGGCCTCCAGGGCCGCGTGCGCCGTGCCGACGGAGACGCTGCCGCTGGCCGACCGCACCCGCAGGTCCCCGGCCGCCTCGCCGATCCGGCTGTCCCCGTTGGAGTTCTTGATCACCGCCGGCCCCGCCAGTTCACCGGCCCGGATCGCGCCGGTCCCGGTCGTGATCGTGGCGGCGCCGCGCACCCGGTCCGCCGTGACGTCGCCCAGGGAGGTGGTGGCGGTGAGCGGGCCGGTCTCCTGGACCCGGATGTCGCCCGCCGACGTCTTGATGCGGCACTCGCCCAGACGCCCGGCGCAGCGGAAAGCGGTCATCTGCCCCGTGCCCTCGACCGCCGAGTCCGACGGCAGGCCGATCGTCACGTCGACGGATCCGGTCCTGCCGAAGAAGGCGCGCGACTTCGGGCCCTTGACGAGCAGCCGGCCCCCCGCGTACTCGACGCGGGTGTCCTCGGCCGCCTTCGTGTCCGCCGAGCTGCCCGGGTCGCTCGGGCGCACCTCGACGACCGTGTCGGTGCGCTCGTCCGCCTGGAGGCGGACGTCCCCGACCTGGAGGTCGACGGAGACGGAGATGGGCTGCGGCGTCTCGAAAACAGGCATGGTGGTGTCCCCGCTGGTCGGAAGGGTGGCGGTGCTCCGGTACCGGTGGTGATGCTCCGGCACCGGCCGGGCTCAGGTCACCCAGCCCGTGTAGTGCTGGCCGCCCCGCGGCGCGCGCCGCTCGGGGCGCCGCGCCTGCTCGTCGAAGTCGAGCATCGCGGACACGGCCCGCACCAGCCAGGCGTTGACCGACAGGCCCTCGCGCCCGGCGGCCTCCTCGATCCGCGCCTTCAGGTGCTCGGGCGGCCGGAAGTTGATGCGGGACGTGGCGCCGTCCTCCCCGCCCGCCGGCACCGGCAGCGGGGCGGGCAGCGAGGGCACCGCACCGGCGTGCGGGTGCTCGAAGCCGCCCTCGGTCTCGCCGGGGCCGTGGTCGGCGGGGGGAAGGGTGACGACGAAGCTCGGGTCGAGCCCGCGCAGCCGGACCTCGACCGAGCCCGGCGCCAGATCGCTGGTGATCTCGTCCGCGGCGGCGGACAGGGCGTCGAGCAGGACGAGCCGGACGGCGGAGGAGAGCGGCGCGACGAGGCGCTCGGCGACCTCGCGGGTCTCCGCGTCGCCCGCCTCGGCTGCGACCAGGAGTTCCTGGCGCAGATTGTCGACATACCGCATGAGTTCCATGGCGCCATCCTCACACCGCCGTGGCGCCATGTGCAAGCCGCCCGGCCCGCGGCCCCGGCCGGTGGTCCTCTATTCGGAACGGGACTCCCGAATTCCCGTCCGGCTCGAATAACGGATTCCGCGCCGAAAACCGCTGATCGGCGGCCGCGATCAGACCTGTCAACTGGGCACTTTTATGCGGGAGTTCACGGGTATTGACAGCCAACTCACCCTCGATGATAGTCGGGTACCAGCGAACAAGCGAGCGACTGGGTGAGCCTTGCGATCTGATGCAAGGGCGAGATGAGAAATTCTCCGCAGGTACCCTCCCTCAGCTCCGCTGGGGGTGCTCCCGCACGACGTCCCTTTCCGGTCCCTCATGCAGTCGACGCAGCCGGAGCAGCCGAAAAACAAGGGAATCGCTCAATGACCATAGATTTCGTGCCCACGGTGACCGCGGGCGCCATCACCAGGGAAGCCGTCCAGCAACTCCTGGAGGAGTACCGGTCGGCATATGACCGCAGCGACCAGGCGTACTTCGACCTGTTCGCCCCCGACGCCACCTTCTTCATTCTGTCGTCGCCCACCCGCATCGACAGCCGTGAGGAATTCCAGCGGGTGTTCACCCTCGCCGCCGGTACGGCCCGGCGCAGCCAGCTGCTCTCGCCCGAGATCCGGATCCTCGGCGACACGGCCCTCGTCAGCCTGCACTGCCGGGTGGCCCTCGGCGAAGAACAGCAGTACCTGCGCGAGAGCCTCGTGGTGACCCGCGGGGCGCGCGGTGACCTGCGCATCGCCCATCTGCACGTCTCGCCCCAGGACATGCCGTCCGTACCCGACTCGCCCGAGCGCGCCGTCGAGGAGATCTCCGTCATCGAAGAGCGCACGGCCACCACGGCCAGCACCGTCGGTACCCCCAAGTAGCAGCGGGGAACCGGAGCACCCGACGACCGCCGGGGCTCTCGTGCTCACCGGCGAGGGCCCCGGCGGTTCACGTCCGCCCGCGCGCGGGGGAGACGGACGACGACGGAGACGATGGAGGGGTACGTTGCTGCAGCACGTTTCGTCCTGCACGCCCGAATACGCCCGGCGGCTGCCGCCGAGGACCCGGCCGGTCATTCGCTACCGCCGGGAGGACTTCGGCTGGCTGGCCGCATTCCCGGACGGTTCGGTGGCCATGTACGACGAGGGCGCCGAAGCCCTGCTGCGCGCGGGCGAACCACCCGAACGATGCACGGCCCACCTTGTCGAAAGACTCTCCGTGGAGACGGATTTTCATTTCCGGGCACCCGCCATGGTGTGGCTGGAGATCACCCGCTCCTGCAATCTCCGCTGCCCGCACTGCTTCGTCGAGGGCGGCCGGGCGCGCAGCTCCGAATTGCCCACCGAGCTCATCATGCGGCTGCTCGACGAATGGGCGGGCATGGGCGTCTTCTCGCTGATCGTCACCGGCGGCGAGCCCACCATGCACCCCGATTTCTGCGAGATCGTGCAGCGTGCGTACGACCTGGGATTCGTCATCGGCATCGCCACGAACGGCACGACGCTCAGCGAACGCATCCTCTCCCGCATACCGCAGGACGACGTCATCATCAGCATGAGCATCGACGGCCTGCACGGACAGGGGAAATACCGCAACGAAGGCGAATTCGCCTACGTCACCCGCCGGCTCGCCGAACTCCGGGACCGTGGATTCAACACCAGCATCATGACCACCACGACCCATGAGAACGTCGACGACCTCCCCGTCATCATCGACTGGGCGAAGGAGAACGACGTCAGCCTGCGCAGCGTGCCGTTCATCCCGATGGGCCGCGGCGCCCTCCACAAGGACCTCGCCAGTTCGATGCACGACGTCGAGCGCACCGCCCGGTTCTGGATCGACGAGGAGGAGTGGGGCCGGGAGAAGGACCGCACCCTCGGCCTGTGCGCGGGCAAGGTGCTCGACTTCCTCTACACGATGGTCTTCGCCACCCGCCGCTGCATGAGCGCGCGCGGCGTCTGCTACGTGAACTCCGCCGGGGACGTCTTCCCGTGCAGCACCTGCGCCGGGAACAAGGTGCTGTGCGGAGGGAACGTCCAGCTCACCCCGTTCGCCGCCATCTGGGAGAGCGAGGACTGGCTCATCCGGAAGATCACCTGGGACAACTACCGCGACACCTGCGAAGGCTGCCCCATCAACGACGACAAGTACTTCTGCACCGGGCGCTGCCCGAGCCAGTCCAGCATCCTCAACGGCACCTTCGACGGCTGCGGCACCAGCGACTTCCAGCTGCAGAGCATCCTGCGCAGGGAAGAGCTCTTCCGCGCACGCATCATGGCCGAGCCGCGCGTCGAACTGCGCCGCGGCGAACGGGCCGGGCCCGAAGCCCGGGACGCGGCCCCGGCCCCCGCATCGGGCACGGCCCCGGCCCCGGCCCGCAGCACCGTGCCCGGGGAGCGCTCATGATGAAGGTCGCGCTCGCCACGAGCCCGCACCTCAACCACGGCGGGATGTCCCTGCGGACCCGCCCCGGCGACCCGCCGCCCATGCAGAACTTCGTCCCCGTCGGCCTGCTGTCCCTCAAGGCCGCCGCCGACGCGGCCGGAGCACCCGCCGCGATCGAGGTCGTCGAGACCAACCAGCTGCTGCTCGACGGCGCCGTGCCCAACGACGACGCCCTCTACGACAGCCTCGCCCGGTCCGTGCTCGCGGCCGGCGACTCCCTGGTCGGGCTGATGACCGACGCGGACTCCCTCGTCCACACCGTCCTCCTCGGGCAGGCCCTGCGCAGGCGCTCCCCGGACACCCTGATCTGCCTGGGCGGTCCGGCCGTCACCCCCATCAGCGCCGAGTTCCTCGGCCGCTTCCCCTGGGCCGACTTCATCGTGCGGGGCGAGGGCGAGGCGACCTTCAACGAGCTCCTGGAGACCCTGCACGCGGGCGGGGACCCCTCGGGGATCCGCGGCCTCACCCACCGCAAGGGCGGCGAGGCCGTCGTCAACGCCGAACGGCCGCTCTTCCAGGACCTCGCCGACCTGCCCTGGCCCGCTTACTACGCCTACGACATGTCCAAGGGCGCCCGGCTGTACCTCGACGTCGGCCGCGGCTGCCCCTTCCGCTGCTCCTTCTGCGCCACCGCACCCTTCTGGGAGCGCAAGTTCCGCATGCGGCCCATCGACGACATCATCCGGCAGCTGGAGTACGTCCGCGACGTGTTCGGCCGCACCAGCGTGAACTTCTCGCACGACATCTTCACCTGCAACCGCCCCTGGACCCACGAGTTCTGCGACGCCCTGATCGCCCGCGACCTCGGCGTCACCTGGGGCTGCAGCACCAGGACCGACCTCATCGACGCCGCGCTCCTGGACAAGATGGGCGCGGCGGGCTGCGAGGAGATCTACTACGGCATCGAGAGCGGCTCGCCGAAGATGCAGCGCTGGATCAAGAAGAACCTCGACCTCGAACGGTCCCTGGAGGTCGTCCGGGCGACGAAGGCCGCGGGCATCCGGCCCGTCACCGGCTTCATCGTCGGCTACCCGACCGAGACCCGCGCGACCATGTCCGAGACCCTCACCCGCTTCTTCCAGTTCCTGGAGGAGGGCCAGGGCCGCAGCCAGCTCTTCACGCTCGTCCCGCTGCACCAGTCGCCCATGTACAAGCAGTACGCGCCCACCCTCAACCGCCCCGCCGAGTACTACGACATCCCCGTCACCGACCCGCTCATGGGACAGATCCAGCAGTACCGGCGCGAGCACAAGGACCTCTTCTGCACCGACTACCGCTTCGCCTGCCCGGACGTGGGCGACGCGCTGATCGACGCGGCCGAGGAGCTCTCGGGCCACGTCGTCGTCCTCGCGTCCCTGTGGCCGCGGCTCCTGCCGTACTACGACTCGCCCATGGACTGGTACGAGCGCTGGGTGGCCTGGATCGAGGAGTACAACGCCGAGCACTCGCCGGGGACCCGCTTCCGTCACCAGAGCGAGGCACGGGACCTGCTGGTCTTCGCGCAGGAGGAGACCGTCCGGCTCGGCATCGAGGACTCGCCGGCCGCGTCCCTCGTGCGCTACGAGATGATGCGGCTGGCCGCGGCCGACCTGCCCGAGCCGCCCCCGCGCCCCGCCGCTCCCGGCGTGGGCCCCGAATCCGCCCTCCGCGCCGGGGACTTCCTCAGCGCCGAGTTCCCGCACGACCTGCACCGGATGCTGCGCGGCGCGGCCGGGGCACCCGCCGCCGAGGACGGCACGGGCGCGAACGGCAGCAGCTACGTGATCACCCGCAAGAGCGCCCACGACCGGATCGAGACCATCCAGCTGGGCCGCAGCGCGCGCGAAATGCTGGAGCGCGCCGACGGCCGGCGCACCGCGCGGCAGCTCATCGCCGAGGTCTTCCCCGAGGGCTCCGGCGACCCGGACACCACGCTCCGCCGCGGCCTGGAGCTGGTCCGCTCGCTGGCCGGGATGGGCCTGCTGCTGGAGGCGCCGGTCAACGGCGACACCGATGCCCGCTGACGCCCCGGCGGGGGAGAGCGTCGCCTGCGAAGCCGCCGCCGGCTGCGTGGTGACGGCCGGCCCCCGCGGCACGTCGGCCCACCTCCTGGCCACCCGCACGGGCCGCCACGACCGGGGCCCGGGCCGCGGCACGCGCATCTTCTCCGGCGACCCGCCCGGCCCCTGGCGCATCGACCTCCCCGATCCGGAGCCGCCGGAGGACCACGACGAGGTCCTGGCCGCCCTCACCGCCCTGCGCGACCGCTTCGGGGGCCGGGCCGCCCTGCAGTTCTCACAGGTCTCCTCGGTCCGGGTCGTCGCGGGCACGGCCCACGGCACCGGCACCCCCCAGGCACGCCACGTCTGGTCGCTGACCGGCGACCTGCTCACGCCCGGCGGCCACGAGGTCCCCGTCGGGCGCAGCGGCCGCGGCCCGGCGCTGCCCCGGCTCACCGACCCCGCGTGGCGCGAGTCCGCCGCCCGGCTGCTGGCCGCCGTCGACTCGGCCCGCGACGCGGAGCCGGGGGAGTGCGCGGCGGTGCTCATGCCCCAGGCCGCCGGCGTCCTGCTGCACGAGGCGGCGGGCCACTTCGCCGAGGCGTCCCCCGGCGGCACGCCCGCCCTCGCCCACCGGCTCGGCTGCCGCGTGGCCGGCGAGCTGATCACCCTGGACGACGACCCCCTCGCCGAGGGCGGACCGGCCCACTACGACACCGACGACGAGGGCATCGTGTGCCTCGGCCGGCAGCGGATCGTGCACGAGGGCAGGCTCGTACGCCAGTTGCACAGCCTCTCCAGCGCCGCCGCCGAGTCGGCGATGCCCACCGCCAACAGCCGTGCCGCGTCGGTGCTGCACCGGCCGCTGCCGCGCATGTCGAACGTCGTCTGCCGGCCCGGCGACGCCGGGACCGACGCGCTCGTGGAGAACGCCGGCCACGGGCTCCTCGTCCACCGGCTCGCGGACGGCATCCGCACCGGCGCCACCCTGGAGGCCCGCCTGGTGCTCGGCGAGCGGATCCGCTCCGGCCGCCGCACGGGCGAGTACGTCCGCGGCCGCCTGCGCGAGCGCGCCGACGTCCTCACCCGCGTCGTGGAGACGGGCGCGCACACCGAGTTCGGCGACAACGCCCTGTGCGGCAAGGACGGCCAGATGCTGTTCGACGTCGGCATGTGCGCGCCGGCCCTCCGCCTCTCCCGCCTGCGGTGCACGCCGTGACCCCCGCCGTCACCGTCACCCGCAGCCACGACATCGTGCGCCTGGCCGCTGGCACCGGCGAGGCGCGCACCCGGCTGGCCATGACCGCCGCCTCCGACGAGCCCGGCACGTGGCGGCTGTCCTCGACCGGGGCGGTCCGCACCGCCGAGGAGCCGGGGCGCCGCGCCCGGGCCCTCCACCGCGAGCTCCGCGACCGTGCCGCACCCGCGCTCGGCGAGGACGGCCTGCTCGTGGAGACCGGCCGCATCACGACGGACGTCATGTGCGACGGCAGTCGCGTGGCCCTGTCCACGCGTACGTACCTCCTCGTCCGCGACCGCGACCGCGTGCTCCACCTCAAGGACGGGACGGGCCCGCCCCGCTCCCTGCCCTGGGCGTCCGCCGCGGACCCCGGCGACATCCGCCCCGGCGACCCCGTCGTCCTCGGCCCCGCCGCGCTGCTGGCGCTGACCGCGGCCGCCCGGGAGGAGGACGGCACGGCCGGCGGGCCCGGCGGCGGATGCTCCTCGCCCTACCCGCCGCACGACTTCCCCCTCCGCGGGCTCGTCACCGCGACCGGCCGCCGGCACGCCGACCTCTGCCGGGCGTGCGAGCTGCTGGCCGAACCGGACCGCTGGCTGGTGCCGCACGGCACCTTCGGCACCGGCCCCCGCCCCCCGGCCGCACCGGGCCACCGCCTCCGTACGCCCTTTCCCCGGCGCGCCCTCCTCCTCGACTCCCTCACCCCCCGCGGCCGCTCCGCCGACGGCCGCCCCGACTGGCTCGCGGCGTACTGCCTGGTGGACGGTGCGGAAGAGGCCCGGGGGAGAGGACTCCTGCGAGTGCGGGGCGCCCCCGCCGCACTCCTGCGGGAGGCCGGGGCCGCCTGCTCCCCGGCCCGCCCGGCACTCGCCCGCGACCCGATCGGCCGGGAGTCCTACGCGCAGGCCCCCTGCGTGACCACGGCGCTGACGGCCGGCCGGCTGATCGCCGCCCCTGCGCATCCGTAACCCGCGGAGCGCCCCCGCACCCCCCCCGTAGAGAGGAACAGCCATGTCCCGCACGGCTCCCCACGAAGGGGAACAGCTCAACCTCGACGGCTCCCACGACGTGGCCCTGGCGCCCGTCCGGGGCACCGACACCCGGCGCGGCCTGCCGGCGTCGTACTTCGAACGCCGCCCGCGCCGCTTCCTGGCCAAGATCGCCGTCGCCTTCGCCGTGATCGTGGTCTGCTGGACGGCCCTGCTGGAATTCCGCAACCCCGTCACCTGCGCGGCCGCCGTCCTCGTCCTCGGCGTGATGTACGCCTACCTGGTGGAGCTCCAGCACGAGTGCCTCCACGAGCACGCCTTCCACGCCCGGTGGGCGAACCGGACCTGGGGCTTCGTCTGCGGGGTGTTCATGTTCAGCTCGTACTCCCACTACAAGTACGAGCACCTGCGGCACCACGCCTTCCTCGGCACCCCCCGCAACCAGGAGTTCTTCAACTACCGCTTCCACGGCCTCGACAGCCTGCACGGCTTCGCCCTCGCCGCGTTCCACCCCGGCCGCTACGCCGACGTCCTGCGCAACCTGGGCCGCGGCGCCGCCCGGCGCCCCATCCCCGGCGTCGAACGGCCGCGCGCCGGACGGGCCGTCCAGAACGAGTACGCCCTGCTGCTCGTCCTGCTGGCCGGCGCGGTCGCGGCCGGTGTGCTGACCCGCGACTGGTTCGTCGTCCTGGCCTGGTTCGCCCCCGCCCTCCTCGTGAGCGAGGCCGCGCACTTCCTGATCGAGATGCCCGAGCACTTCGGCCTGAACACCCAGACCGACGACAACGTCCTGAGCAACACCCGCACCATCCGTGCCTCGCGCTTCGCCCGCTGGCTCACCAACTACAACAACCTGCACACCGCGCACCACTACCACCAGGGCGTTCCCATGGTGAACGTGCCGCAGCTGCACGCCGCCATGCAGGAGAAGATCCTCGTCACCGAAACCTCGTACTGGAGCTTCTACCGCAAGGTCATCAAGGGGGAGATCGCCTACCAGGGCGGCCGCGAGAGCGACGAGAACTGCATGACCCGCTAGCACCGTCCCCGTCGCCCCGCCGCCTCTCACGGAAGCTCACGGAAGGAAGCCCCCTCATGCCCGTGGTCTCCTCGCACAACGAATGGGACCCGCTGGAGGAAGTCGTCGTCGGCAGGGTCGACGGTGCGATGACGTCGTCGTGGGAGGTGCTCGACCGCATCTCCGTACCGCCCGCCGCGCAGGAGCACCTCGGCGCCGCCGCCGGCACCCGGATGCCCCAGGAGGTGGTGGAGGAGGCACAGCGCGGCCTGGAGGAGCTCATCGGCATCCTCCACGACGCCCACGTCACCGTGCGCCGCCCCGACCCGCCCGACACCTCCCGCCCGTTCGCCACCCCCGCCTGGGCGGTCGCCAACGGCATCTCGGCCGCGAACCCCCGCGACCTCCTGCTCGTCGTCGGGGACGAGATCATCGAAGTGCCGATGGCCGACCGCAACCGGTACTTCGAGACCTGGCCCTACCGCGGCCTGCTCACCGAGTACTTCGAGCGCGGCGCCCGCTGGACCGCCGCCCCCAAGCCCCGCCTCCTCGACGCGCAGTACCGCCCCGGCTACGAGATCCCGCCCCCGGGCGAGGAGATGACGTACCTGGTCACCGAGGCCGAGCCGGTCTTCGACGCGGCCGACGTCATGCGCTGCGGCCGGGACCTGTTCATGGAGCGCAGCCACGTCACCAACGCCCTCGGCCTGGAGTGGCTCCGTCGGCACCTCGGCCCGGACTACCGCGTCCACGAGGTCGTCTCGCGCTACCCGCGGGCCATGCACATCGACACCTCCCTGCTGCCCCTGGCCCCCGGAAAGGTCCTGGTCAACCCCGAGTTCATCGACCCGGAAGGGCTCCCTTCCGTCTTCCGGTCCTGGGACGTGCTCATCCCCCCGGACCCGGTCGTCACCCCGGTCATGCAGCGGGGGCTGATGAGCGCGTGGAGCAGCCTGAACGTGTTCATGCTCGACCCGGACCACGTGGTCGTCGAACGGTCCCAGACACCGCTCATCAAGGCCTTCGAACAGTGGGGGTTCGACCCCGTCCCCTGCACCTTCGAGCACTACACGGCCTTCGGCGGCGCCTTCCACTGCGCCACCCTGGACATCCGGCGCACCGGCCCCCTGGAGACGTACTTCTGATGGCCGCCGCCCAGCCCGCCGGGCAGCCCGCAGCGCCCGTCCCCTGGCCCGCCCAGCAGTATTCGCCGGGCACCGGCGCCCGCCCCGCCCTGCCCGCTTCGGCCCTGCCCGGACCCGTCGCCGAGCGGCTGCGCCTGCTCGCGGAGGAGGCCGGGCCGGAGCCCCTGTGCGCGTACGTGCACGACCCGCCCGCGGCCGGCCGCAGGGCGGCGCTGCTGCGCGCCCGCCTCCCGGACTGGGCGGAGGTCTTCTACGCCGTGAAGGCCAACTCCTTCCCGGCCGTGCTCGAAGCGCTCGCCCCCGCCACCGACGGATTCGACGTCTCCTCCGAGGGCGAGGCCGGAGCGGCCCGCGCAGCCTCCGCGCGGGCCCTGATCGCCACCGGGCCCGGCAAGACCGACGCCATGCTGACGGCCCTGGCCCGGACGGGCGTGGACTTCGTCAGCGCCGAGAGCACCCTCGAACTCCACCGGATCGCCGCCGCGGCCGGCCGGGCCGGCCGCCGCGTCCCGGTCGTGCTCCGCGTCAACGCGGCCACCGGGCCGCTGCAAGGCGCGCTGTGCATGGACGGCCACGCCACCCAGTTCGGCATCGGCGAGGACGCGCTGCCGGAGGCGGCCGCCCTCGCGCGCTCCCTGCCCGGCCTCGACCTCGTCGGCTACCACTTCCACGTGGTGTCCAACAACCTCGACGCCGCCGCCCACGCCGCCCACGTGCAGGCACGGCTGCACTGGGCCGTACGGGCCGCCCGCGCGCACGGATTCGCCCTGCGCGTGCTCGACGCGGGCGGCGGCCTCGGCGTCGCTCCGCGCGGCGAGGCACCCTTCGACCTCGGCCGGTTCGCCGCCCGGCTGCGCGCCGCCCCGCCCCCGCCGGGCGTACGCGTGGTCCTCGAACCAGGGCGCTGGCTCGTCGCGGACAGCGGCTACTACGCGGCCCAGGTGACGGACGTGAAGGAGGTGGCCGGCAGCCGGTTCGCCGTCCTCGCCGGCGGCATCAACCACTTCATGCTGCCCGCCCTCCTGGAAGTCGCCCTCGACGCCGCCGTCGTGGACGTCGACCACTGGCCCTACGCGTGCCCCCGCCCCGCCCTGACGGACACCACCGTCGCCCTCGCCGGACCGCTGTGCACACCCGAGGACATCCTCGCCCGCGGCATCCGGGTCGGCCGGCTGCGCGCCGGGGACCTCGTGGTCTTCCCCCTGGCAGGCGCCTACGGCTGGGAGTTCGCCCTGCGCGGCTTCCTCGGCCGCCGGCCGCCGGTGCACACGGTGGTGAGCACGCCTCAGCGGGTGTCGGCCCGCTCGGGCACCGGCCCGGCGGCAGCGGCGGGAGCGGAGCCCTCGCCGGTGGAGGACAACAGCAGGTAGAGGCCCGGCAGCCCGGCGCAGCAGGCCATCGTCACGGCCGCGGCGGTGAGGTTGCCGCCCGCCAGCAGCGGGGCGGCGATCACCGCCCCGAGCGGCGCCGTGCCCGTCATCAGCGTGCGCAGCCCGGCGAAGGCCCGCCCGTGCAGCTCCGGCGGGATGCGCCGCATCCGCAGCGACTGCGCCCAGACGGTCATGGGCGCACTCAGCAGGCCCACCGCGAAGAAGCCGGCGCCGACCACGAGTTCCCGGGGCGCTCCGAGCACGCCCAGGAAGGCGAGCGCGGCCCCCGTCTGGACCAGCCCGATCAGCCGCACCGACGCGGGCCCGAGGCGGCCCCCGCCGGCCACCGCCGCGCCGAGGACCTCCCCGGCCGCCAGGGCCGCCGTCAGCGCGCCCAGGACCGAGGCGCCGCCGTGGAGCTCGTTCTTCGCCAGCCACGGCCCGACGACCAGGATCAGCATCCCGTCGGCGATGTTGAAGAGCATGAAGGCGACGGTCGTGGAGACGATCACCCGGTCGCGCGCGACGCCCTTCAGCGACGCCTTCGGCGCCTGCTTCCCCGCCTGCCGCCCGGCCCGCGAGGGAGGCGACAGCGGCCGGCGCACGGTCGCCACCAGCGCCGCGAAGACCAGATAGGACGCCGCGTCGACGAGCAGCACCTGAGGGGCGCCGATCGCCCCCACCAGGACGCCGGCCGCCGCCGGGCCGACGACCGTCGCCACGCTGAAGCTCAGCGATTCGAGGGCGTTCGCGGTGTCGAGGTCACGGTCCCCGACGAGCTGCGGGATCGCGGCGGGGAACCCGGCGAGCGGCACCATCTTGAGCAGGCCGTAGACCGCCGCCACCAGGAACGGCAGCCACACCGGCACCCCGCCCGCGGCCGCCGCGAGGGGAACCGAGGCCACGCACGCCGCCCGGAACACGCTGTCCGCGATCAGCAGCGTGCGCTTGTCGAACCGGTCGAGCAGCGGCCCCACGAGCAGGCCGCCCACGACGACCGGCGCCGTGAAGCAGACCCCCAGCAGCCCCAGCCGTCCAGTGCCGCCCTCGTCGAGCACCAGCCACGCCAGCGCGAGGAACGTCATCCCGTCACCCAGCAGCGACACGGACGCGCCCAGCCACAGCCGCCCGAAGTCCCCCGACCGCAGCACCCGCCAGTACGCGTTCACCGGCTGCCCGCACCCCTCTCGTGATCGAGCAGCCACCGCTTGACCGCGAGGCCGTAGTAATAGCCGCCGAGCGAGCCGTCCGAGCGGCGGATGCGGTGGCACGGGACGACCAGCGGCACCAGGTTGTACGCGCACGCGGCGCCCGCGGCCCGCGCCGCGCCCGGCTTCCCCGCGGACGCCGCCAGCTCCTGGTAGCTGACCGTCGTACCGGGCCGCACCCGGCGCATCTCCCGCCAGGCCGCCGTCCGGAAGCCGCTGCCGCTCTGCACGACGGGCAGCGCGTCGATCGCCTCGACCTCGCCGTCGAAGTAGGCGGCGAGCGCGGACGCGTACGGCTCGGGCACCTCCGCCGGCACCGGCTCGTGCTCGCGCCACGGAGCGGGCAGCTCGGCCAGCAGGCCGTTCGGTTCGGCCGTGAACCCCGCGGCGAGGATGCCGTCCTCGACGGTCAGCAGGCTGAAGGGGCCGAGGGGTGTGGGCAGCGTCGAGCTGCGCATGCCTTGCGCTGTCATCGTTCTCCTCAGGCTCCGGGCTCCGCCCGGTGGACAGTCGGTCGGCTGCGGGCCGTGGGTGGCTGGTCGCGCAGTTCCCCGCGCCCCTTATGGGGCGCGATGCTGCTCAGCACGTGGTTCCAGGCCGGACGGGCGCCGCCTCCCGCAGATGCAGCGCCGCGTACGAGCGCCACGGCTGCCAGGCGCGGGCGCGCTCCGCCAGCCGGCCGGCGTCGCGGGCCCCGGCCAGGCCCAGGGCCTTCGCGGCGGCCCGCACCTGCGGGTCCTGCGGGGCGAACGCGTCGGGGTCGCCCAGGGCGTGCATCGCGATGCGCTGCGCCGCCCACCCGCTCACGCCGGGCAGCTCGCGCAGCCGCACCGCGGTCTCCTCCCGGTCGGCGTCCCGTTCGAGGGACAGCTTCTCCGCGGCCACCGCACCGGCCAGGGCCCGTACGGCGGCCGCCGGTCTCCCGGCGAGGCCGAACGCGGCCGGATCGGCGTCCGCCAGCGCCTGGGCGGAGGGGAAGAGCCGGCAGGGGCGGCCCTCGCCGGCCGCCGTGACCGGCTCTCCGCAGTGCGCGGCCATCCGCGTGCAGACCGCGCGCACCTCCGCCAGGGAGGCGAACTGTTCGAGGACCACGCGCAGGGCCGGCTCGAAGCCGTGCGTGCACCCGGGCATCCGCAGCCCCGGCGCGGCCCGCACCAGCGGCCCGATCCACGGGTCGGGGCGCAGGGCCTCCCCGATCGCCGCGGGGTCGGCGTCGAGGTCGAGCAGGTCGCGGCAGCGCCGTACGGCGGCCGTCACGTCGCGCAGGTCGGCGAGCGTGAGCCGCAGCGTCACGTGCTGCTGCCCGGTCCGGCCGCGCGCGGCCGCCGCGACGGTGAGGTCGAGTTCGGCGGTGCCGCTGCCCCGCGGCAGGCGCAGCGTACGGCGGTAGCGGTTGCCCTCGGTCTCCTCGACGCCGGGCACGGCCCGCTCGCGCAGCCACGCCAGCATGCCCGCGCCGTCGAAGGGCGGCCGGTAGCGCAGGCGCAGCACCAGCGGCCCGGACCGGCCGGGGGCACGGTCTCCCGCCCGCTGGTCCGCCCGGGCCCCGCAGGCCCTGCGCAGCTCCGTGGGCGAGCAGCCGAAGGCCGCGCGCATCCCGTCGTTGAACTGCCGGACGCTGGAGTAGCCTGCGGCGAGGGCCACTTCCGACAGCAGCAGCGCACTGGACTCGATCAGCAGCCGGGCCACCTGGGTCCGGCGGTTCAGCGCCAGGGCGAGGGGGCCGACCCCGACCTCGGCGACCAGCTGCCGGTGCAGGTGGCGCTCGCTGACCGCCAGCTGCCGGGCCACCCCGGCCACCCCGATCTCGTCGACCGCGCCGCCCGCGATGAGCCGCAGCGCTCGCGCCACCAGGTCGCCGCGCACGTTCCACTCGGGGGAGGAGGGCGCCGCCTCGGGCCGGCACCTGCGGCACGCCCGGAACCCCGCGGCCTCGGCCGCCGCGGCGATCCGGAAGAAGCGCACGTTCTCCGGCTTCGGGGTCCGCGAGCCGCACACCGGGCGGCAGTAGACGCCGGTGGTGGTCACCGCGACGTAGAAGGACCCGTCGAAGCGTGCGTCGCGGCTGGCCATGGCCCGGTAGTAGCTGTCGAAGTCGAGCACGTGGTCATTGTTCCCACGCCGCGCCCGCCTGTCTGGCGGTCATCGGACATGGTGATGGGGCGGCCCGGGGGCCTTTCCGCAGACTCCTTGGCCGCCGCGAGGCCGCCGCATACGATGTCCCGGCGCGCATGTCCGAAGGTCTTTTTCCCGGCCGTCCGGGCCGGAGCCGGCCGCGGCCGGCGCAAGGTGGGGGCTCGATGACGACGGATCAGCGAAACGGGCGGCAACCGCGGGCCGTGGTGGACCAGGGGGAAGCAGAGCGTTTCGTCCGGCAGTTCCACGACGAGTCCGGGCTGGACGACACCGCACTCCACACCCGGCTGATCGCGATACGCCGGCAGATAGCCGAGACCGGTACCTACCGCCACACCCCCGAAGAGCTCGTCTTCGGCGCCAAGGTCGCCTGGCGCAACTCCGCCCGCTGCATCGGCAGGCTCTACTGGCAGAGCCTGCGCGTCCGCGACCGCCGGCACGTCACGAACGCCGCCGACGTCGCCGCCGAGTGCCTCGCCCACTTGCGGACGGCCACCAACGCCGGGCGGATCAGACCGGTCGTCACCGTCTTCCCGCAGGACGACGCCGAGGGTCCGCCCGTCCTCATCTGGAACGAGCAGCTCATCCGCTACGCCGGCTACCTGCGCTTCGAAGGCGGCTACACCGGCGACCCCGGCGGGTTCGGGCTGGCCGAACTGGCGGCCAAGCTGGGCTGGGAGGGCGCGGGCGGCCGCTTCGACGTACTGCCCCTGATCATCCAGACCAGGGGGAACGCCTTACAGATGTTCGAGGTCCCGCCGGAGGACGTGCTGGAGGTCCCGCTCAGCCACCCCGCCCTGCCCTGGTTCGCGGAGCTCGGCCTGCGCTGGCACGCCGTCCCCGCCATCTCCCACATGCGGCTGCGCATCGGCGGGATCTCCTACTCCGCGGCGCCCTTCAACGGCTGGTACATGGGCACCGAGATCGGCGTCCGCAACCTCTGCGACGCCGACCGCTACGACATCCTGCCGGAGGTCGGCCGCAGGCTCGGCCTGGACACCTCCAGCACCCGCACCCTCTGGCGCGACCAGGCGCTCGTCGAGGTCAACCGGGCGGTCCTGCACTCCTTCGACGCCGCCGGGGTGACCATCGCCGACCACCACACCGAATCCGCCCGCTTCCTGCGCCACCTGGCCAGGGAGGAGCTCGCCGGCCGCAGCTGCCCGGCGGACTGGTCGTGGATCGTCCCGCCCATGTCGGGCGCGCTCACCCCGGTCTTCCACCGCTACTACGACGAGAGCCGGCCCCGCCCCGACTTCCACCTCGACGACGGCGCCCGGCTGCGCGCCCGGGGCGTCCCCGCCCCGCCGTACCGGCGCTGCACGGGCCCCGGCCCCGCCTGGTGCGACGCGACGCAGGCCCGCGGCGGCGGCCGGATCACCCCCTGAGCCCGCCCGGCAGCCGGCGCACGACGGCCGGGCCGGACAGGAACGGAGCGGTGTACGGCTCGACGTCCACGTGCGAGCCGCTCACCAGGAAGGCCCGCAGCCTGCGCCCTGCCGGGCCGTCCGCGCGGCCGCTCGCCCCGCCGTCGCCGCCGGAGCCGCCGTCCGCGTAGCCGAGCATGAGCACCGGGTCCGTCAGCGCGTCCAGCGACAGCACCAGATCGGCCTCGTCGAAGCCCGCCGGATCCGCGAAGTCCTGTGACGGGACCGCTTCGAAGGCCATGCTCGCCTTGAAGGTGAACAGCCCCGGACGGGGGATGTGGCCGTAGAGGTTGGGGTCGTCGCCCATCGTGGCCCACGCGTATCCCTTCTCACGGGCCACCCGCATCGTCGCGCAGTAGAGGGCGCGCGGAAGGCTCGCCCGCCGCGCCGCCTCGGTGACCGCGGACCAGCGCAGCCTGACCGCGCTCTCGTCCGGGGACTCCAGCGCGAGGGTGCCGCCCTCCAGCGCCTCCCCCCGGTACAGGAACACGGCGAAGTACTTCTCCGGGCCGTGCAGGATGGTCTCCCGGAACCTGCGGGCGAAGGCCACGCCGTACGGCATCCGCGCCACCCGGTCCTCGTAGAGGTCGAGGAAAAGGTCGAGGCCCTCGGGCGATATCCGGTCCTCGACGACCTCCCGCAGGCCGTCCCGCACGATCGTACGGCGCGCCTGGTGGATGCGCTGCCGGGACTTGCGGGGAAGGCGCCGCAGGAACTCCTCCTCGCCCCCTCCGAGGGCCGCCCGCCACGTCACGGTCGAGGGCTTGCGCACGAAGCCGCGGCGGGCCAGTTCGCCGTGGAGCTCCGGCGGGGGGTCGGTCATCCGGACGACGGCCACGGACTTCGGGTCGGCCCGGGTCCAGGGGGCGGCGGCGAGCTCACCGGCGCCGATCATGGCGACCGGAAGACCGAAATCGTCGGTGATCTCCATCATCCAACTCCCGCAGCCCCGGCGTGCGTTCAGGTATCCGGGGTCTATCAGCCCCCACCGGGCGGGGTCAAGGAAGACGGGCCCCGCACGCGGCTTTCAGACCGGGGGAACCAGGGTGGCGTAGCGGTCCAGGACCGCCCGGTCGCCCCGCACCGCGAGCCGGCCGGCGGGGATCCGGCCCCAGAGGAACAACATCAGCTCCGAAGCCGTACCGGACACTTCGACGTCACAGGCCTCCTGCCCGCCGGTGCCGTCGCCGGACCGGACGTCGTCCCCGTCGAAACGCACCGTCCACACCCCGGCGCCGTCCGTCCGCCGGAAGCGGTACCGCTCCCCGGAGCCGGGCGGTGCGGCGGTGCGGGTGCGGCTCCACGGCACCATCACCTCGAAGGAGTGGTCCACGGCCTCCGCCGCGAGCGCGGCGTCGACCGGCCCGGGCGCCCCCAGGGCGTTCTCCGCGTCCCAGCGGTGCACGGCCGCCTCGATGGTCTGCACCCGCAGCCAGAATCCGGTGGTCCGCTCCCGCGACCACGTCCAGGCGGGCTCCTCCGGAGCGCGGCTGCGGAACAGGGCCTCCAGCGCGGCCGCCCCGTCCGCGAACCAGTCGGCCAGGCTCTGCGGCAGCGGCCCGTGGTTGGGCGCGTGCTCCGGCCGCGGCCAGTCCGCGGTGTCCTCGGGGAGCCCGGCGGAGAAGGCCGGGTCGCAGGCGTCCGGCGGGCCCGTGAGCCGGTCCCTGATGATGTGCGCGACGCCCCGGTGCACGCTGCCCAGGTGCACCACCAGGTCCGACACCGACCAGCCGGGGCAGGAGGGGACCGGCGGCGCCCCGCCCGCGGCGGCCGCCCGGCGGGCCGCGGCCTCGAACGCCCGTACCTCACGGTGGAAATGGGGAAGGAGGTCCACCCGGCCATTCTGCCACCGGGACGCCCTCCGCCTGGGATGATCCGTCCGGAGCGAGGGGGAGCGGGAGATGACGCGCGCGACGCTGCGGGAACGGCTGCGGTACTGGTTCGACGCCACCATGGACCGCGGGACCCCCGCCCTCATCGGCTGGCTCGCCCTGGCCTCGCTCCTGCTGGTCGGCTCCACCACCGTCCTGGTGGTGCTGTGGACCGACGAGGACACCGAGGCCAACGGCGGCTGGGCCGGGGTGGCCTGGATGAGCATGCTGCGCACCCTCGACCCGGGCACGATGGGCGGCGACACCGGGGGACCGGCGTTCCTGGTGCTGATGCTGCTCGTGACCATCGGCGGCATCTTCATCGTCAGCGCGCTCATCGGCGTCCTGACCACCGGCCTGGACATCCGGCTCCAGCAGCTGCGCAAGGGCCGCTCGCGGCTCGTCGAGCGCGGGCACACCATCATCCTGGGCTGGTCGGAACAGGTCTTCACGGTGGTCGCCGAGCTGGTCGAGGCCAACCAGAGCAAGCGCCGCTCGTGCGTGGTGATCCTCGCCGACCGCGACAAGGTCACGATGGAGGAGCAGATCCGCACCCGCGTCCCCGTCACGGGCCGCACGCACGTCATCTGCCGCTCCGGCAACCCCCTCAAGCGGGCCGACCTCGAGCTCGTGAGCCCCGACACCGCCCGGTCGGTCATGGTGCTGCCGCCCGGCGGGGACGACAGCGACACCAGCGTCATCAAGGTGCTGCTGCTGCTCAACAACCGCACCTGGCGCGCCTCGCGGCCCCACGTCGTCGCGGCCGTGCAGGACTCGGACAACCTCTCCGTGGCGCGCCTCGCGGCGGGGGAGACCGGCCTGGTCGTCGACGCCGAGGACTTCGCCGTCCGGCTCGTGGTCCAGTCGCACCGGCAGGCGGGGCTCTCCGCGGTCTGCGACGAGCTGCTCAGCTTCATCGGCAACGAGATCTACCTCCGGCCCGAACCGGCGCTGACCGGCACGACCTACGGCGACGCACTGCATGCCTACGAGCTCGGCATCCCCATCGGGCTGCGCAGGCCCGGCGGCGAAGTGCTGGTCAACCCTCCGATGGACACCGTGATCCAGGACGGGGACAGCGTGGCCGTCGTCGCCGAGGACGACCTGCTCATCCGCCTGGCCGACACCGGCGTCCCCGTCGTCCGCACGGCCATCTCCTGCCTCCCGGGCCCCGCGCCCGCCCCCGACCGAACCCTGCTCATCGGCTGGAACTCCCGCGCCCCGAAGATCGTCAGCCTGCTGGACCAGTTCGTCCGGCCCGGCTCCGTCCTCGACATCGCCGCACCGCGCTGGCCCGTGGAGGCCCTCGGCACCCCGCGGGAGAACCTCACGGTCCGTCACCGCCCCTGTGACCCCACCAGCAGGAGGTCGCTGGAGTCCCTCGGTCCGGGTGGTTACCAGCACGTCGTCGTCCTCTCGGACGAGAGCGTTCCGCCCGACCTCGCTGACGACCGCACCCTGGTCACCCTGCTCCACCTGCGCGACATCGCGGTCCGCCTTGGCGACCCGTACTCGATCGTCACGGAGATGAACGACGACAGCAACCGCGAGGTGGCCCAGGTCACCAAGGCCGACGACTTCATCGTCAGCACCAAGCTCGTCTGCCTGCTGCTGACCCAGCTGGCCGAGAACCCCGACCTCCACGACGTGCTCGCCGACCTCTTCGACCCCGCCGGCTCCGAGATCTACCTCAAGCCCGCGCCCCGCTACCTGCTCCCGGGCGCGGAAGCGAACTTCGCGACGGTCATCGAGGCGGCCCGGCAGTGCGGGGAGACCGCCATCGGCTACCGGCTCCACGCGCTCAGCGACCGGCCGCCCTTCTACGGGGTCTTCCTCAACCCGCCCAAGGCCGCCGCCCTCACCCTCGGAGAAGAGGACCACGTGGTCGTGCTCGCCGAGGAGTGAGCGCGGGCAGGATGGACGCATGGAGCCTCAGAACCCCTCCGGGGACACGTGTGCGAGCGGCCATCCGCGGGA